>JBJMPM010000047.1:0-14151 GCA_045803205.1 Longimicrobiaceae bacterium | reverse complement strand
TCTCATACCGCCTCTTAAGATTGGTTGTGCAAAGAAAAGACGTCATCCTGAGGGAGCCGCCGCGCGGAATTCGCGTCGTCGAGAAAGCCTGGCGGCGACCGAAGGATCTATAACTTCGGCAGCGACACGGCCGGTCCTGTTGCGTCCGCGGTTATAGATCCTTCGGACTGCCGGCTGATTCGCACGCCGCAAGTTCTGCGTGGCCGTCCTCAGGATGACGTCCTTTGCATAGCGAATTCTGGAAAACGGTATAACTTCCGCAGAGTTTCACCTTTCCAGATCCTTCAAATACTTAAAAAGAAGATGGCTCTCGCAGAAGTGACGGAGTCACGGTTCACCATGATTTGAAGCGACCCCATCCCCCTCGATCGCCGCCTCGGCCGCCCTCTGCAGCACCTCCGCCACCGCCGGGTCGATGTGGACGACGGCGCCGCTCCGGAGGGTGAGCGTCGACGGCGCGCCCACCGGCGAGCGGTCCAGGATCCTGGCGTAGATGACGAGCGCGGTGGCGTACGTTCCGGTCACGGAGGGATGCAGGCCGTCGGCGGCGTAGAGCGGGAGGTCGGGGTCGGCGCGCCAGGCGGCCCGCCACGCCTCGCCGGCGGGGAGGAGCATCCCGTCCACCTCCTGGGCCGCGAGCCGGTACGATTCGCGGGCGCGGTCGAAGTCGCCGAAGCGGGCGTGCGACGGCCAGACGGCGTAGAGGGCGGGCGCGGCGCCGGCCGCGCGGATCTCGCCCGCGAAGCGCCGCGCGTACTCGATCAGCAGCGCGCGGCTCTCGGGAAGGGAAGAGGGGCCCTGCTGCAGCACCACCACGTTCCACTCGCCCCGGATCGCCGATCGCGCGCCGCCGCCGTTCCAGTGGTCCTCCAGGCTCCAGTCCGGGTTCGCCACCATCCCGATCCGCAGCGTCTCCCCGGACGCCAGCGCCAGCGCCCGCACCATCTCCGGCAGGTCGTTGGCGTACGTCAGGCTGTTGCCGATGAACAGCACGCCCCGCCCATCCCCCTCCTCCACCGCCGTCGGCCCCGCGCCGCCGCACGCCAGCACCAGCGCGAACGCGGCCACGCCCACCACCATCCGCCGGCTTGCAATCGGTCGCGGCACGCCGATCTTCATCATCCCTCCCCGGTTGAGGCCAGTCTCGTTCTTCGGGAAGGAACGTCACATCCACGCGAGTTTCCTACGGCCGCGGGACGAATGGATGCGGGTAGCCGTGGATCGATGATACCCAAACCGAAAGATCGTCGCACGCAGAGACGCGGAGACACGGAGAGAAGCGTGTCGATTTCCGGGATCCTCGTTCGTCGCCTGTGTGAAGCGATCAACCTGACCCTGACCTGAGAGGCCGTATGAGAAAGCTGATCGTCTCCGAGTTCGTGACCCTGGACGGCGTGATGCAGGCGCCCGGCGGCAAGGACGAGGATACGGACGGAGGATTCGAGCACGGCGGCTGGACGCTCCCCTACTGGCACGACGACATCGGGAAGACCTTCTTCGAGCTGATGCAGGGGTGCGACGCGTTCCTCTTGGGGCGGCGCACGTACGTCACCCACGCGGAGGCGTTCGAGCCGCTGCCGGCGGGCGACTTCTTCGGCGACCTGATGAACGCCCCGAAGAAGTACGTCGTCTCGCGGACGCTCCAGCAGCCCATCTGGCGCGACACCACCATCATCCGCGACGACGTGATCGAGTCGGTGCGCGCGCTGAAGGAGCAGCCCGGCGGAAACATCCTGACGGACGGCAGCAGCCAGCTCGTGCACGCCCTGCTCGAGCACGGCCTGGTGGACGAGCTGCACCTGCTGGTGTACCCGATCACGCTCGGCAGCGGCAAGCGGGTGCTGCCGGCCGGCGTGCACTCGACGTTC
Source organism: Longimicrobiaceae bacterium (assembly GCA_045803205.1). Classification (GTDB taxonomy): domain Bacteria; phylum Gemmatimonadota; class Gemmatimonadetes; order Longimicrobiales; family Longimicrobiaceae; genus Longimicrobium. Next base: position 12,283 of record JBJMPM010000047.1, on the reverse strand, counting down.
GAGCTGAAGTCGGCGACGCCCTACCCGACCGGCGTGGTCGGCCTGCACTACGTGGCGCGCGGGTGACGCCGACCGTACGCTGTATCTCAAGCACTGCTGGGTCTCTCACAGAGGTCACAGAGGTCACGGAGGAACAGCGCCGTTCCCCTGTGACCTCTGTGGCCTCTGTGAGAGCATTCTTTTGCCGGATCTGGAATCACAGAGGCACGGAGGAACAGAGAGCGGCGACGTCGCCGGCGCGGGGCCCGCGCGACACGAACAGCTCGCCGGGGAGAAGGCGCGCCACCTCGTCGACGAGGTCTTCGGGAGAGCCGGCCACGGGCGTCCCGTCGCAGGTCCAGCGGGCGGCTTCGGGGAGCTGGTCCAGGCAGGTGACCGCGACGCCGATCTGGATGCCGGGCCTCCAGCCCAGGGACTCCGTGTCCCGGAAGTCCTCGGTGACGCGGGCGTGGAGGGCGGCGACGTCGAGGAGGGCGTAGCGGAGCCGCCCCTGGAACGCGTGGGGAACGTTCGTCAGGTCGTACACGCCCGGGAAGGGCCTGTCCGGAAGCTCGCCCTGCAGCGGTCCGGCGCCGTGCCGGGTCAGGTAGCCGCGGGTCGCGTAGGTGACGAACAGCTCGGCGGGCGGAAGCTCCCTCAGCATCTCGACGACGTTGCGGACGCCCGTGTGGGAGCGGGTGACGTGCGGGAACGCCCCCCGCACCTGGTCGAGGGCGAGCCCCTGGGCTCCCTCGAACACCACGCTCTCGTGCTCCGCGAGGACGTTCCTGTCCACGCGGACCTCGATGCGGCGCAGGAACTCGTCGAGGACGGCGAGCCAGCTCTCGAGCAGCGCTTCACCGGAGATCAGCTCCCTGCGCCTCGCGTACTCCGCCTCGATGCCGAGCGCGGCCACCCGCCGCGGGACCCACGCGTCGCGGATGCTCCGGAGCGTCGCCGCGGCGGCGCCGGGATCCCGCGCGGCCCGGCCGACCGGGAGCTGGAAGCCTGGCACGCCGCTCCGCGTGACCGTCTCGTTGATGCCCAGCCCCACGCTGCCGTGGCGCGCCGCCCCCCGGCTCGTCTCCACCATCTCGTTGATCAGCATGTCGTAGGGCGTGGTGACGAGCGCCCGCGGATCGACGGAGACGCGCGGGCTCACGCCGAGGTGCTCCAACTCCCGGTGCTCGCGCTGGAAGACGATCGGGTTCGCGATGAAGCGCCGGGAGAGCAGGGTGTCGGCCCCGGCGAGGCTCCCCGCGCCGAAGTGGCTGAACACGTGGCGGACGTCCCCGTCCGCCACCACCGTGTGGCCGGCCTGGGCGCCCCCGTTGAACCGCACGACGAGCACTCCCTCTCCCCCGTACGTCCGGGCGAAGTAGTCCGTCAGCAGGCCCTTGCCTTCGTCGCCGAAGCTGGAGCCGATGACCACGCGCGCATGCTTCATCAAGGGCCGGCCTTTCCGGGTGGACTCGGCGGGGGGGGGCCTCCCCCGCCTTCGCGTGGAGAGCGCCCGCCGCTACAGGGCCACGACCCCGGCGCCGGCATCCACGCCCGCGCCCATGGTGAGGCTCCGGAGCGCGCTGCGCACCACCACCGAGGTATCGCCGCTCCACGAGGCCGCGACCGCGTCCTTGTCGTGCCCCTGCCGCACCTGCAGGATGCTGACGATGATCTCGCCCAGCCGGGTGTAGTCGTCCACGGGGATCGCGTGCTGGCCGAGCAGGGCGCGCCACTCGTCCAGGACCTGCGGATGACAGCGGGCGTGGCTCCCCTCCAGGATCACCAGGTGGTACACGTCCCAGCTCCGGCGCGCCATCGCCAGCAGCTCGGCGGTGGTGTAGTCGCGCTCGGCGGTGGTGCCGAAGACGCGCGCGATCTGCGCCCGGGTGAGCGTGGGCGGAACGCCCTCGTCGCCGTAGGTGAAGAGGATGCCCTTCTCGCCGCGCTTCTCGAAGGCGTCGGTGCTGGTGTGCATGGCCGCGAAGTACCAGGGCAGGTGGTAGCTCTCACTGGAGTTGCCGCCGCCGCCCCGCTCCACGTACAGCGCCTGCGTCTGCGTGCCCAGCTCGGTGGCGCCCGCCTCGAACTGGGTCGCCTGGAAGGGCGCCCGGTCGCCGCACTCCACGTCGCCGATGGCGCCCACCAGGATGTGGGGGTCGGTCACGGGCTGGCGGCTGTAGATCTCCAGCGCGGTCGCCGGCAGCGACTCCTTGAGCACGAGGTAGGCGAGCTCGTCCATCGACCCCGTCACGTCGCCGGCGATGATGATCGGGGTCGACCGCGGGTTCACGGCGCTGTCGCGCGACTTGCGCACGCCGTTCTTGAGCTTCGCGGGATCGTTCGCGGCGACCATCCCGTGCGTGTTCAGCACGTCGTGCTTCGTCTTTCCCGCGAACGAGCGGGCGGCGAAGCGGTTCCACTCGTCGGCGCTGAATCGGCTGCTTCCCATGGGTCCCTCGTCTGGTGAAGGTGAACGTGCGGTGCTGCCTCCGGCTCCCCTACGCTCCGCCGTAAATCGCCTGCGGCGTCAGGTCCATCACCACGAACCGGCGTGGGCCGAAGGCCGCGTCGCGCGCCCGGGCCCAGTTCGCGTAGTCCTCGATCCCGTCGTCGGCTCCAGGGGTCGTCACCCACCGCGCGAGCCCCGCGGGCACCGCCGCGTCCCGCAGCAGGCGCGTCCCTCCCGCGTCACCCAGGAGCGAGCGCCCGACGAGCCGGATCAGCTCGCGGTCCAGCTTGTGGGTGGCCTGCTTCTTCGCCGCCGCGTGGGAAGGGAGGATCGTCTTCCAGACGTTCACGCTCGGCCCCGGCAGGTGCGTCATGGTCTCCCCGGCCCGCCGGGCGTACCACCAGCCCCCGAGGAGCACCCCGGAGTGGCGCTGGGGGGAGATGAAGTAGCTGTCGAGGTCGATGGCGTTGTGCGTGAGGCCGGCCCACTGCAGGTACGCGCCGAGGTGGTGGAGCGTGCTGAGGATCCACGCGACGTGCCGCGGGTCCATCCTTCCGCCCAGGTGATCGAGCACGTCGCGCAGCCGCACCAGGTCCGGCCTTCGGGCGATGACCAGGACGAATCCGGTCGTCGTCTCCGCCTTCAGCTCGACGCGGGGGAGGAAGCGCTCCATCTCCTTCCGCATCGCGCCGTTCGCGTAGCGGAAATCCCCGATGGTGCGGGCGGCCGCCGCGTACAGCGCCCCGTGCTCCTCGCGGACGAGCCAGGTGACGGAGCGCGGGCTGATGAGGAGCGTGCCGAGCTCGAAGGCGTGCCGCCGCAGGTAGCGGATGGCCAAGCGCTTCCCGTTCCGCAGCACCAGCTCGTGGACGCCCGCGCCGCACCAGGCATTCTCCTCGATCTGCCGGTCCCTCTCCTTCTTCAGCTCGCCCAGGCGCTTGAAGGCCTCGGCGTTCTCGGGATGCCGGTCGGGGTGGAAGTCGAAGGCGAGCCGGCGGTACAGCTTCCGATCCGCCTCTTCGTCGCCGCTGAACAGCTTTTCCGGCCGGTGGGCGGGGATCGCGAGGAGAGCGGCGGCCGTGATTCCGGGTGCGTCGACGAGGGTCGGCATGGTCGATCTCTGCGGGTCTGCATCATTCTCATAATGAGAATGTACTCGTGACGAGAATAATCGGCACGGTGATGGTTGTCAAGCAATTCGATTTGGGGTGAAGAGCCGGTTGCACACAGAGGCGCGGAGACACAGAGAGAGCCGCCGGCCACTCCGCTGCTGCGCTTGCACGACCGCGGCGCCGCGGCTAGCCTACGATTCCTCGTCCCGACTCACACGGAACCGAACCAACGGGAGCGCGACTCATGCGCCGGACCGCCGCTGTGCTGGCCCTGTCGGCCGCCACCCTTCTCGCCGCGTGCGCGCCGCGCAACGGCGCGCCGGCCAACGCCGCCGCGGGCTCGTCTCGCGCGCAGGCCGCCATCCCGGCGGGCGCCACGGAGGTGCAGGCGCGGCTCGCCGCCTCGCCGCGCCACGGAGAGTGGGTGATGGTGAGCGCGGGGGCGGGGGACAGCGTGCGCGCGTGGGTCGTCTATCCCGAGCGGCGGGACCGCGCGCCGGTGGTGGTGGTGGTGCACGAGATCTTCGGCGTGACCGCCTGGATCCGCGGCGTGGCCGACCAGCTCGCGGCCGACGGCTTCATCGCGATCGCGCCCGATCTGCTGTCGGGGAAGCGGATTCCCACGGGGCCGGACGGCGACCCCGTGCGCGACTCGGCCACGGCGGCCATCCGCACGCTCGACCAGGGGCAGGTGCAGCGCCGGATCGACGCGACCGCGCGCTACGGGATGGCGCTCCCGGCGGCGCTCCCGCGCTACGGGATCGTCGGCTTCTGCTGGGGCGGCGGGGTGTCGTTCGCGCACGCGGCGCACGCGCCCGGCCTGGGCGCGTCGGTGGTGTACTACGGTACCTCGCCGTCGCGCGAGGCGCTGGCGAACGTGCGGGCGCCGGTGCTGGGGCTGTACGGGGAGAACGACGCGCGCGTCAACGCCACCATCGCGCCGGCGGACTCGGCGCTGCGCGCGCTGGGGCGCACCTACCAGCACGAGATCTTCCCCGGCGCGGGGCACGGCTTCCTGCGGCAGCAGGACGGGCAGAACGGCGCCAACCTGCAGGCCGCGCGCGGCGCGTGGCCGCGCACGGTGCAGTGGTTCCACCGCCACCTGCGCGGGTGACGAGAACGAACGCCTCAGACCAGATCCGGCAAAGAATTCTCTCACAGAGGTCACAGAGGTCACAGGGGAACGGCACTGTTCCTCCGTGACCTCCGTGACCTCTGTGAGAGATCAAGCTGAATTTCTTTCACGCTCTAGGGGAGGTCGGCGGCGACGGAGCGCAGCAGGTCGTCGCGGTCGTCGTTGAGGGCCACGCGCGCGGCGCGGAAGCGGAGGCCCGAGCGCTGGCAGGCCAGGTCGCACAGGCGCAGGAGGCGCGCGACGGAGTCGTCGTCGAGCGCCATGCGGCTGCTGGTGAGCGGCGGGGCCCGGGTGGCGCCGGCCGCGTGCGCGTCGAGCAGCGCCTCGGTGCGGCTGAGGGTGGCGGCGCGCACGTAGAGCTCGATGGCCATGTCGGCCACGCGCGCCACCACGAACTGGCGCTCCACCACCTCCTTGCCGTGCCGGCGGATCACCCGCTCCACCGCGGCGCGCAGGTCGCGCGTGTGGGCGGCCAGGTAGTCGTAGTGCCGCCGCAGCACGGGCTGCACGTCGCCCGCGATCTCCGGCTCGCCGCCGCCGACCGCCATCCGCACCCGGCCGCCGGCGTACTCGCCCAGCAGCCCCAGCCCCTTGATCGGGTGCCGCAGCGCCTGGCCGATGCGGCGCAGGTACTCGCCCGGGCCCTGCATCCCCGAGAGCCCCACGAACAGCCGCAGGATCTCGTTGGTCCCCTCGAAGATGCGGGTGATGCGCGCGTCGCGGTACATCCGCTCGTACGGATACCCCTTCACGAACCCGCGCCCGCCGGCGATCTGCACCAGCTCGTCGACCGCGCGGTCGAGCGCGTCGCTGTTCCACACCTTGGCGGCGGCGCTCTCCAGCGCGTAGTCCACGTCTCCCCGGTCCGCCAGCCCGGTGGTGAAATAGGCCACGCTCTCGGCGGTGAAGGCGTCGGCCGCCATGGCCGCGAGCTTCCCCTGCGTCAGCTCGAACTCCGCGATCGGCCGCCCGAACTGCTCGCGCTGGCGCGCGAACTCCGTGGCCATGCGCAGACAGTTGCGCACGCCCCCGGCCGCCCCCGCCGAGAGCCCCTGCCGCCCCGAGTTGAGGATGCGCATGGCGAGCTTGAACCCCTCGCCCACCTCGCCCAGCACGTTCTCCGGCGGCACGCGCACGTCGCGGAAGTGGAGCTCGGCCTGGTTGCTGCCGCGCGCGCCCATCTTCCGCAGCGGCTCGCCGCGGGAGAAGCCGGGCATGTCCGGACGCAGGATGAAGGCGGTCACCCGGTCCACCGTCTCGCCCTTCCGCACCACCGGCGTCTGCGCGAAGGCCACCACGATCTCGCTGAACGAGCCGTTGCCGATCCAGATCTTGTCGCCGTTCAGCACCCAGCGGCCGTCGTCCGCCCGCACCGCGCGGCTCTCGATCCCCTGCGCGTCGCTCCCCGCGCCCGGCTCGGTGAGCGCGAACGAGGCGAACCACTCGCCGGTGGCCGCCTTGGGGAGGTAGAGGCGCTTCTGCGCCTCGGTGCCCGCCAGCAGGATCCCCTTGATGCCGATGGAGAGGTGCACGCCCAGGATGATGCCGAGCCCCACGTCGTACGCGGTGACCGCCTCGAACACGCGGCAGTAGGCGCTCTGGCTGAGCCCCATCCCCCCGTACTCCCTGGGGATGGAGATGCTGAACAGCCCCATGCGGCCCAGCTCTTCGATCACCTTCGCCGGCACCTGCTCGTGCTCGTCGATCCAGGCGCGGTCCACCTCGCGCTCCAGGTACGCCGTCAGCTCCGCCAGGAACGCCGACACCCGCGCCTCCTCGTCGTCGCCGATGCGCGGGAAGGGGAAGAGGATCGAGGTGTCGACGGTCCCCTCGAAGAACCCCCGGGTGAGCGATCTCGCGGCATCCGCCATGGCCGTCCCTTTCCGGGCCCGCGCGTGAACCATCCCTCCGCCTGCGCCACGGGGCGCACGATCCGGCTCAAACCTTAACCGCCGCGGGCGCACCGGGGAATGCCGTGCTTCGCGGCCGGCTGGCGGCGCGTGGTGACGCGGCACCGTCTGCCACCTCTGGCACCGTTTCTTATGATCGGTTGTGCATTCAGGGTATCAGAGATCTCACACCAGAACGGCGAATGACTCCGTGACTCTCCCTGCTCGGGGGCGCGGGCTCCGACGACTGCGGCAGCGCCAGGCTCGTCGACGAGTGGCTGCAGGCTCGGAATGCGCTGAGTATCGAAATTTTTTTGCAGGACCACCCTGTGGCGGAGCTCACCCGTCTTCTGCGCCTGAAGGCTTCGCCAACTGCGTCATCAGGGGGAATCGAGCACTCCGCTGCCTCCGTGCGTCACCCCAGCCTCGTGGATGCGGGCGAATGATCGTCATTCATTCGTCGATGCGGAGGATGTGCACGGCGGCCAGACTCGCCTCGTGACCCTCTGATCGATCTGTTGAGATAGCGCGGGCCTGCTGCACTGCCGAGGGAGCGCGGGGGGCCTCTCCAAAAAAATTTCGATACTCAGCGCGAGCGCCACCTGCAGCCACGCTCCGTCGATCATCTCGCGTGGGAGAGCCCGACCCTCAGTGCCTGTGTGAGGCTTCTGTTCAGTATCGCCCAGGAATGCACAGTAATTACGCCAAATTATGATGGTCGAGACTGCGATAGCGGAGCTGGGGTGACGAGCCCAACGCGGTTCCGACGGACGTTTCGGGCGGTATATGAGGTAGGCGTTCAGCAGGCTGAAACCAACCCGCCCTCACCCGTGCAGCGGAGTCCAGGTCAGGTGACGACGGCGGTGTCTGGGCACCGCGGCTCGCCTCGCGGTGGTCGACGTCGCTCAGCGCCTCAGGCGGATCTCGATCCGACGGCGCTCGGCGTGGTCGCTCATGTCGTCCGGTGATGCGTACTGTCCCGAGGGCTGAATCATCTGTGCCGCGCTATAACCGTAATAGCGAAGGTCTCGCGTGGCCGGGTGGCGGCGCAGACGGTCCACCACGGCCCAGGCGCGCATCAGCCCCAGGTCGGCGTTGCTGCCGGCGCTGAGGGTTGCGCCGGAGAATACGGCCCGCCCGAGCGCCCGGTCGAGGTTGGAGCGGGTGTTCACCAGCTGTCCATCGGTGTGTCCGATGACCTCCACCACGCTGCACGCGCACGCGATCGCCTCGGCGCGGATCCGGTCCGCGACGATCTCGTCGAGTTGGCGCGCGAAGTCCGCAGAGATCTCCGCCTGTCCCGAGGCGAAGGTATATCCGTCCGCCTCCGAGAGCACGATCAGAGGCGGCTGGTCCCGGGCACGGTCTACGGCCGCCAGCACCACCACGGCCAACACCAGAGGAACCGCGATCAGCAGCCCGGCGGCTGCGTTCTTGAGATAGAACGACGAGGATACCATGGCGCTTACTTCCGGTGGAAGATGGCCTGCGAGAGCAGGTCGACGATCGACGCCTGCAACTGGTGCAGGTCGCCCACCACCTTCACGGTTTCCTGGAGCGCGGGAGCCAGCGTGCGCGCGTGCGTCGCGGACGCGTCCAGCTTGTCCCGGAGGTCGATCGTCGCGTGCCCCGCAAGCTCCACTTCGGTCGTAAGGGCATTCACGCGCGCGATCATGTTGCGGAGCGCCTGCTCCGAATACTGCCAGTGTTTGACCTGCTGCTCCAGCAGGTCGATCTCCTGCTTCAGCAGCGCTTCGCGCTGGGTGAAGAGGGCGCCCAGCGATTGGTACCCTTCCTCGGCCTGGCGCGTCAGCCGCTGCACCAGCACCTCGTAGGCGTGTCCCGGTTGTTCGCTCTGCGGGCCCTCCATGAGCTGTCCGGCGAGCACGCCGAAGAAGTGCGGGACGACCGCTCCACCCATGGGCACCAGGATGGTGCCGAGCACGGTCACGAGATCGCCCGAGGTAGCCTTCCCCAGCTGCATGCCGGCCGTCGCGATGGCGACGCCCAGTGCGATCAGCGTGTGGAGAAAGCCAGCCGTGTACAGCCACACCGGCGCCGCGCCTCTCTCCGCCGGGTCCATGCGTGCCGCGATCGCTGCGAGCACCCCGATATGGGTGATGGCGAGGCAGAGGTAGACGATGGAGATGCCGGTGGTGACGCGGCCCATCAGCACCAGGAGGAAGGCGGTGGCGGCGACCACGAGCCCGGTGCCGAAAACAGTTTTCAACGTGCGGAGGGTTTGCGTCACTGCTTGCCTTTCACCGAGACGCGGTTCACGGGTTCTGGAAGTATTGCAGGATGATTTCGTACGCTTCGTTGATCTCCGCCATCCGCGCGGTTGCTTCGGGCGATGCGTCGTGGTCGGGGTGATGGCGCATCGCGAGCTCCCGGTACTGTTTCCTGACTTCCTTGGAGCCCGCTTTGAAGGGCAGCCCCAGCACCGCGTACGCCCATCTCGGGCGGGCATCGGGATCCGCCGCGGGCGGCGCGGCCACTGCGGCAAGGTCGCGCAGGTCCGCGAGAATGTCCTCGATCTCACGGACTCCTTCGGGCGGTTCAAGCCGGCCGTCGCGAAGCTCGTCGATCAGGGCTCCCGTCCGGTCCAGCAACCGCTCGGAAAGCGCCTGCACGTCCGGATCGGCGGCGCGGAGCAGCTCGGATCCCAGGCTCCGAATCGCCTCCTCGGCTGTGGCGAAGCGCTCGCGCATCGCCGTGAAGCCGGCCGCCTTGGAGGAAATCTTCGTGAGCGTCGCCTCGTCGAGCGCCGTCCAGTCGACCAGCCTCAGCGCCGCCACGTCGCGGAACTGGGCGAAACGCGGCCATTCCACACTCTGGGCGTGCAGGTTCCGCCAGACGATCGCCGCGCGGCGCAGCCGGGAGAGAAGCGCCTCGGCCTCGGCCGGGGACCGGCGCAACGCGTCCACCACCGGCTGGCTGGAGAGCGGCGTATCGCGCGCGGCCTGGTCGGCATCCACCAGGATCCCGACGATCTCGTTCAGCCGCTCCCGCGCCTCGGGGTGACCTGGCTCCGCGGGCGTCGCCAGCACGTGAAAGGAGAGACGGAACTCCTCACAGAACGTCCACAGGGCGAACGCGACGTCGTACCGACCCAGGTGTTCCACCAGCGCACCGGGAAGGTAGTCGATGCCCAGCGCCTCGAAGAAGGCCCCGGCGGCCCGTCTCTGGAGTCGCAACGCCACGTCGGGGACCGGGTGCAGGCGCTGAACCGGCGCGTAAGGCCGTGGGGGCGGGATGGAGTCTGCGCGTCGGGCGTCGGGCCACAGCCGGATGGATTCGCGGCCCCCCCGCAACTCCGCCAGCCACCCCTGCGCCGGGGCTTCGGGCCGGGGAACGGACCGGGATTGCCGCCGGAGCCGCAGGAAGCGGAGGAGCGCGTGCCAGGACCGGCGTAACAGCCCGGCGGCACCCCGCAGGAGCCCCATTCCCTCAGCTCACTTCGGCTTTGGAAGCTGAAGCTTGGCGGCGGCGGCCCGGATCGCTGCACGGAACTCGTGGGGCCTGGCGACGGTGGCCAGGTCGCTGCGGGTGGCCAGGCGCGAGAGGAAGGCGACGTCGGCGTCTTCGGTCATCACGGTGTGAATCTCCACCCCTCGCGCCTTGAGCGCGTCGGCGGCCTTCTGGGTCTCGGGACGCGAGTCGGGCATCCCGTCCGTGGCCAGGACCACCGCGCGCGCAGGGCGGGCGTCGTCCAGGTGCTCGGCTGCCAGCCGGAGCGCCGCCGCCATGTTGGTGGAGCCCATCGCCACGAGCCGGCCCATGGCCGCGCGCAACGCCGGCAGGCCGGTGGTCGGTTCGGAAAGAAGCTTGGCGTGGCTCGCGAACGAGATCAGACCTACCTCGTAGTTGCCGTGGATCGCCTCGTCGGCGAACTCGTACGCGCCGGTGCGGGCCTGCTCGAGCTTATTCCCGGCGTCCATGCTGCTGGAACAGTCGACCAGCAGGAAAGCCATCCCGCTTCCGCTCCCGCTCCGCCCGTACTTCTGCTCCAGGCGAGCGAGCACCTCCGGCGCGGAGCCCGGCACGAGCCGGTCCTTGCCGGTGGCCTCTCGCGTGGCCGGGAGGTTGGTCTGGAAGTCGTCGAGCTCGTCTTTCATCTCCACCTCGGCGGGTTGCGAGCCGGGCGCGGGAGGCGGCCCGGGAATGTTCCGAAATGTGCGCCAGATCGGGCATCCAGGTCAACACCGACTTTCCCGGATACTTCGCCGTTCATCTCCGTTCCCTGCGGCAAGAGCGAGGTCGCGAGGGGAGCCGCGGCCCGGAGCATGCGAAGTGGCGACGCCGCCACCGGCCCTCTCCCGGTGGCGCCAGGGGAGCCGGCGGCGGCTCCGAGCCGACGTGAGGACGGAACCGGATGAGCCGTGGCGGAAGCGCCGGGCCGCTCTACGCGCGGGTCCGGAAGCGGAACCGCGACTTCCTGACCGGCCTCGCGCGGGCGTTCGGGGGCGCGATCTTCTTCGCGCTCCCGCTCCTGATGACCATGGAGATGTGGTGGCTGGGGTTCTACCTGGACCCCGCCCGGCTCGCGCTCTGCGGAAGCACGTCAGCCGATGATGTGTCCAGACTGGGCAGCGACGACTCGATCAATCGCGTTGGTCCCTCAGCCAAGTGCTTACACAGGCTATAGATCCTTCGGCCTGCAGAGGAATTCAGGAACGAAGCCGCTGTGTGGCCGGCCTCAGGATGACGTCTGGAGCGGTTTTCTCTCCGGTCCGGAGTTCGTCGTGCATCCGCGGCCGCGGCGCCCTCTCCCTGCGCCTGAGAGCGCAAGCCCTCTCCCGTGCCGGGAGAGGGAGATGGCCGCAGCGGAGGCGAGGCCTGCGACGGAGCGTGTGAATGCAGATGCAGCGCCGCCGATCGGGGACACGCCAGGGCCGCGGCATAGTCCGCGAAGGCGGACTTCGGGCCGTTCCAGCGGCGGGTTTCCAACCCGTCGGCTCCGGAGCGTTGCGCAATCCGCTCTAACGGGACGAGGTTTCTCAACCAGTCTCTGACGCCGGCGGGAACTGACGGAAGGCGTGACGAAAGAGCGAGAGAGCCCATGTTCAGACTGCCGAAGAACCGTCCCCCCACGCACCCGGGCGAGATGCTGCTGGAAGAGTTCATCCGTCCTCACGGCCTGTCGATCGCCGAGACCGCGCGCCGGCTCCGCATCTCCTATCCCCGGCTGCACGAGATCGTGCACCGCAAGCGGAGCGTGACCACGGACACCGCGCTGCGCCTGGAGGCCCTGTTCGGGATGGACGCCGGCTTCTGGCTCAACCTCCAGCGCGACTGGGACCTGTGGCACGCGCTGCGCTCTCCTCTGGCCAGGGAGCTGGAGGAGATCCCCGCGCTGTCACCGGCGTGAATCGATCACCGCACGAGAGCAGATGAGGCAGACCGGCTATCCCGCGGCGCGGACGGTGGCGCCGATCGTGGCGGAGCACCTCGCGGCGCACCTGGCGGCGGCGCGGGAGCGCGGCGAGGCCGACCTGGCGCCGCAGCCGGACGAGGAGGCCGTCGCGGCGATGGTGGACCTGGCGTTCTGGGCCAGCCTGCAGCGCGAGGAGGGGCGCGCGCCGCGCATCTCCCTGGCCTGGGTGCCGCCGGGGTGCGGGCCGCACGCGATGGTCTTCGAGCGCGCGCTGGACGCGGACCCGCGCGGGCTGGCGCGCGTGGCGCCGGCGGTGGAGCGGCCGGGGATCCACCTGGG
>JBJMPM010000028.1:0-8329 GCA_045803205.1 Longimicrobiaceae bacterium | reverse complement strand
TCCGACGGTGGAATCGCTTTCCGCGCGCGTTTCCGGCTCGGAACCCGGGGTCCAGGACGACCGGGCGATCGCCATCCGTCCGTCCGGTTCGCAGCCCCCGCTCTTCCTGGTGCACGAGGGAGCGGGGTCCATCGCGTACGCGCAGGTGCTGCACCCCCACATCGACGCCGAGATCCCGGTGTACGCGCTCCCGGCGCCGTCGCCGTCGGAGCCGCCGCTGCGCACCGTCGAGGGGATGGCCGCGCGCCTGGTGCGGATGATCCGCGAGGTGCAGCCCTCGGGGCCCTACCGGGTGGCGGGGTGGTCAGTCGGCGGGGTGCTGGCCTACGAGGTCGCCGCGCAGCTGATCGGCCAGGACGAGATCGTCGAGTTCGTGGGGATGCTCGACAGCTACCACCCCGTTCGCGCCGGCGCCGTGCCGCACGATGCGGCGCAGGAGCACGCGCTGCTCCTGCACGTGCTCCGGATGGCCGAAGCCGTGGAACCCAACGGGCGCGTGGACCTCGACGAGGCGGGCGTCGCCACCGGCGACGTGGACCTGGAGACCTTCGTCACCCGGTGCCGCGAGCAGGGGCTCCTCCCCGGCCACGTCACCGTGGAGCAGGCGCGGCGGATGCGCGACCTCCTGCGCGATCACCAGCGCGCCCTGCGCGAATACTCGCCGCAACCGCTCCCGGTGGCCGTCCACCTCTTCCCCGCCCAGCAGAGCGCCGACCCGGAGCCGTCGCGCGGCTGGCGGGTCACGCTTCCCGCGACGCAGCTGCGGGTGACGCCCGTGCCGGGGACGCACCTGTCCATGATGCGGCCGCCGAACACGGCCGCGCTCGGCGAGGCGCTGTCGCGCGCGCTCGGGGAGGCGCGGAAGGGCCAGGCGCCGCCCTCCGCCGGGGGTTCGCCCGTCGTGACGCTCCAGGGCGGGGCCGCGCTGGCCGGGCTCCTCGCCGAGGATCGCGGCGCGCGCGAGGGGTGACGCGCCGTCCGGAGGATCCGCGGACGAGCGGGTGCGGGCGCGGTGGAGGAGGCGCCGGCACCCGGGGCAGGGGCGGTCCCCGTCCCGGAGTCATCCCACGTCGTGGAGGATCGTTCGGGAATCGAACAGAGGGTCACGGAATCGCATGACTCGTCTTTCTCCGGATCTGATACCCAATCCGCCTGAACACCTGGTGTTGAACGCATCTCAAACAAACGACGTCATCCTGAGGCCGGCCATGCTGCAACCATCGTCTGCGGAATAACGTGCAGGCCGAAGGATCTATAACCGCGTCAGCACGTGAATCGGTGAGATGCGCCAACGCTATCCCCGGATTTGGTATGGCGCGCGGCGCGAAACCTGTGAATTAGGGTCCGCGGGAGAATCCCCCGCGGCCGCCGTGCGGCACCGGATGAGGTATGCTCCCGTGGCTGCGGGCGGGTTGGCGAAAGAGAACGAGCAGGGTGATATTCCAGCGGCAAGTGAGGGGCGCACCGCGCGCGTAAGCAGGGTCGTGCGGGAGATCCAACGCTGCCTCGGGGACGCCCGTCCGGATGCAGACACCGCGGGCGGGGATGATCCAGGCCTTCAGGAGAAGTGGAATGACGGAATTCAGGTTCGATGATCCCGACCAGTACGTGCACGGCACTCCGTTCGCCGAGTTCGCGCGCCTGCGGCGGGAGGCGCCGTTCGCCTGGCACGAGTCGTCGGGGGTGCACGGCGACGGCTTCTGGCTGGTCACGCGGCACCGCGACGTGGTGTCCATCTCCCGCGACCCGGAGCGCTTCGCCACCACCGCGCCGGTGCTGGCCGACCCGGTGCCGCGCGCCCTGTGGGCCAAGTTCCCGTCGCTGGCGATGATCGCCGACAACCTGATGACCTTCGGCCCCGAGCAGCACGCGCGCTTCCGGCCGCTCGCCGTCGCGCTGCTGGCCCCGGCGTCGATGCTGGCCATGGAAGACCGCGTCCGCGCCGCCTGCGCGCGGATCATGCGCGACGTCTCCGGCCGCCCCGGCTTCGACTTCGCGTCCGAGGTGGCGCTGCGGGTCCCCGTCGAGATCCTCTTCGGCATGTTCCTGGGCGTCCCGGACGAAGACCTGGACCGGATGCGGGACTGGGTGCTCACCATCAACGCCATGGAAGACCCGGTCTTCCGCCAGCACGGCGACTCGGTGATCGAGGCCGCCAGCGCGCTGTACGAGTACGGGTTCGCCCTTTTCCGCCGGCTGCGGGCGGAGCCTCCGGGGCCGTCGCTGCTGAGCACGCTGGTGCACGGCGAGGCGCCCCAGGGGATGACGCCGGAGCAGTTCTTCCTGGTGTACTGGTTTCCGCTGGTCGCCGGGGCGTTCGACACCACGGCCAGCACCATCGCCGGCGGCGTCCGGGCGCTGCTCCAGCATCCGGACCAGCTGCTGCGGCTGCGCGAAGATCCCTCCCTCATCCCCGTGGCGGTGGACGAGCTGGTCCGCTGGGTCTCGCCCGTGGTCTACTTTCGCCGCACGGCGACGGTGGACACGGAGTACGAGGGCCACCGCATCCGCCGCGGGCAGAAGGTGGTGCTGTGCTACGCCTCCGCCAACCGCGACGAGGAGGTGTTCGCCGATCCCGACCGGTTCGACGTGGGGCGCAAGCCCAACCGGCACGTCTCCTTTGGATACGGCCCGCACTTCTGCCCGGGGGGGCGCATCAGCTCGCTGCTGATCCGCCTGTTCCTGCAGGCGTATCTGGACCGCATCGCCGAGCTGGAGCTGGACGGCCCCGCGACCTACACCCGCTCGGCGTGGATGAACCGCATCTGGTCCATGCCCGTCCGCCACCGCGCGCAGGTGCCCGCGGCGGGGGCGGCCCATGCCTCGGCTGCCTGACGCGGGCCGAGCGGCCGGAATGGCCCGGGGCCGATCCCAGATCCGAATCAAGCGTGGTTGGAAGCCAGGCTGTGCATTTGTCGGATCACCCAAACTGAAATAGCTCTCACAGAGGTCGCAGAGGACACGGAGGAAAACGGTGCAGATCCTCCGTGTCCTCTGTGCCCTCTGTGAGAGATTGCTGTTTGACCGCCTCGTCCTCGCGCGCGCCGCCGCCGCTCCGCGCGCTTCCCTTCCGCCCTCCCGCCACGGACGGGCGCAGGGCCCGGTCCGCCTCATACCAAATCCGCCAGAACACCTGGTGTTTAACGCACCTCGAACAAACGACGTCATCCTGAGGCCGGCCATGCTGCAATCAGCGTCTGCGGAATGACTTGCAGGCCGAAGGATCTATAACCGCGTCAGCACGTGAGTCGGTGAGATGCGCCAACACTATCCCCGGATCTGGTATCATCCCGCCGGGGCCGCCTCCGTCGCTGGCCTCGTCACCCACTCGGACGGCGCGTCGTCCGTTGCAGGCCCGCCGGCCAGCACCCCGGCCGCCGCGGCGTCCAGGGCGCGGTCGCCCTCGCGCCACCGTTCCCGGCGCGCCTGGAGCCGGCGGGCGGCGGCCGGCCACTCGCGCCGCAGCTCGGCCACGGCGCGGCGCAGCGCGTCCCCGGCCGGCCCGCCGCCGTACGCCGCCGCCGCCGCCACCGCGGCGGGGTCCAGCCCGGCCGCGTCCGCGTCGATCCCCAGCTCGCGGAAGAGGGCCCCGGCCGCCTCGGCCAGCGGCTCTCCGCGCGCGGCCGCCTCCGTCACCCGCTCGCCCACGCGGTGGTGCGCCCGGCGGAACGACATCCCCGTCTCCAGCACCAGCCGGTTGGCCAGCTCGGTGGCGGCGGTGAACCCCTCGTCCGCCCGCCGGCGCATCCGCTCCGGCCGCGGCTCGGCGCCGGCGACGACCAGGCGGGAGAGGACCACCGCCTCCGTCACCCCCTCCAGCGCGCCCCAGAGCGGCCGCACCCCCTCGGTGCCCACGGCGACCGAGTTGCTGAACGGCGTGGCGTGCATGGCCACGGCGGCGGCGGTGAAGGCGCCCAGCGGCGCCCCGGCCCGCCCCTGCACGTGCTCCAGGAGGAAGGCGTTGCGCTTCTGCGGCAGCATCGAGCTGGAGCCGACCAGGGTGTCGGGGAAGGAGACCAGGTCGAACTCCGCCGTGCTCCAGAGCTGCAGGTCGGTCGCCAGCCGGCTGAGCGTGACGCCCAGCACCGACGCGGCCGAAAGGAGGCGCAGCACCAGGTCGCGCGAGGCCACCGCGTCGATCGAGTGCAGCACGCCCTCCGCGAAGCCGAGGAGCGCCGCCGTCCGCTCCGCGTCGATCGGCACCGTGGTGCCTCCCGCCGCGCCGGCGCCCAGCGGACAGCGGTCGAGGCCGGCGGCCGCCGCCTCGATCCCGTGCAGGTCGCGCAGGAGCGCCAGGGCCACGCCGGCCAGGTAGTGCCCGAAGGTGACCGGGAGCGCCGCCTGGTGGTGCGTGTAGACCGGCATGGTGGTGGCGGCGTGGCGCTCGGCGCGGCGGACCAGGACGGCCAGCAGGCGGAGCACCTCGCCGACGAGCCGGCCGTACGGCTCCCGCAGCCGGAGCCGGAGGAGGGTGGCGTTGATGTCGTTGCGCGAGCGGGCGAGGTGCACCGCGCCGCCGGTCTCCTCGCCCAGCGTCTCGACCAGCCAGCCCTCGTAGAGGAGGTACACCCCACGCGGCGCCGCGCGCCCCTTCAGCGGCGCGTAGTCTTGCGCGACGAGCCGGTCCATCGCGGCCAGGAGCCGCCGCCCGCGCCCGGGGGGGAGGAGCCCGCGCTCCACCAGCATCACCAGGTGCGCCCGGTCGATGCGGACGTAAGCCGGGAGCTCGTCGCGGATCGCCCGGTCGGCGTCGTCGCCGAAGACGATCCGGCGCGCGCGCGGGTCCAGCGCCCGGCGGATCCGCCCGGTGTCCTCGCTCACGCCACCCCCTCCCTCGCCCCCGCCAGCGGCGCGGCCGCTTCGTCCGCGCGCGCGTCCACGAGAGCGGGCGCGTCGACCCGGACGCGGACGGCGTCGCGGGCGCGCTCGGCGGCGCGGGCGGCGGCGCGGGCCTCGCCGGCGCAGGCGACCACGTGGCCGATGCGGTCGCGGAAGTCGCCGTGCACGGCCAGCTCGTCGCCGGCGCGGCGGTACGCGGTCACCTCCACCACGTCGGGGCGGGCGAGCGCCTCCGGCATCCCCTCGATGGCCGCCAGCCGCCCCGCGCCGGGCGCGAAGAGGAAGCGGATGGAGGCGTGACAACGGCGCGCCGCGACCAGCTCCGGCTCCCGCCCCACCACCAGGCGCAGCGTCTCGCGGATCAGGTCGATCCCCTGGGCGTGGCGCACCAGCTCGGGGATGAAGCCGCCGGCCAGCCGCGGGTTGACCTCCATCGGCACGGCGCGCCCCTCGCGGTCGATCCGCAGCTCCCAGTGCAGCGGGCCCCACCCCAGCCCCAGCAGCTCCGTCCCGCGCGTCGCCGAGCCGGCCAGCGCCGACGCGGCCTCCGCGGAGACGTCGGCCGGGTAGTCGTGCCCGGCCTCCACGAAGCAGGGCGGAGCTCCCAGGTGCTTGCGGGTGATCCCCACCACCCGCCCGGAGAAGACCTCGACGGAGAACTCGTCGCCGGCGACGAACGACTCGACCAGGACGCGGGCGCCACGTTCGCCCGAGGCGAAGAGGAGCGCGGCGTGGGACCCGGCTTCCGCCGCGTCGGCGCAGGCGCGCACGCCCACGCTCCCGCTCCCGTCCACCGGCTTGAGGACCACGGGGAAGCCGATCTCGCGCGCGGCGGCCGCGGCCTCGGGCGCCGAGGAGACGGCGCGGAAGGCGGGGGAGGGGACGCCGCCGGCGGCCAGCACCTCGCGCTGCCGCGACTTGTCGCGCGCGGCGCGAACCGACGCCGCGTCCGGGCCGGGCAGGCCAAAGCGCGCCGCCAGCGCCGCCGCGGTGGCGACGAAGTACTCGGAGCTGGAGGTGATCCCGGCCACCCCGGCGGCTCCGCCCCAGCGCGCGGCGACCCGCGCGTGCAGCGCGTCTTCGTCGACGCGCGGGACCACCACCACCTCCGGCGCGCCCTCCTCGGCGAGGTAGGCGTACTTCCCGGGCCGGGTGGTGATCAGCACCGGGACGAACCCCAGGTTCCGCGCGGTGCGCGCGAAGAGCCGCCCCGTGCCGCTGGTGTTGCTCTCCACGAAGAGCAGCGCCTTTCCGGCGGGGGCCGCGCTCATGCCGGCACCAGCTCCGGGGTGGCGGCGGGGCGGTGCATCACCTCGGCGTACGAGCGGCGGCCCCAGCGGAGGAACGCCCACGGGTCGTCGCCGTCGTGCGGATGGCCCCACTCCACCGGCTCGCGCGGGAGCACGTCCAGGCGCGCCCCCTTCGCCTCCAGCCAGCCGTCGTCGTAGACGGTGTCCTGGTAGCGGTACCCCTCGTCGGGGAAGATCACCGCGCCCAGCCGGTCGGGGTTCGCGCGCGCCCACCCGTCGGCCACCAGGTACGCCGCGCCGCTGGTGGGGCCCATGAACAGCGCGTGGTCGCGGTGGAGCCGGCGGGCGGCCAGGAAGGCCTCGGCCGCGCCCACCCAGTGCACCCGGTCGAACGCCGTGTGGTCCACGTTCGGCGGCATCAGCGAGTTGCCGAGGCCGCGCAGCCGCCGCCCGCCCCCGGCGTCGGACTGGCCGAAGATCACGCTGCGGTGCGTGTCCACCCCGATCACCTCGAGCTCGGGCCAGATCAGCCGCAGGTACGACGAGATCCCGCACACGCTGCCGCCCGAGCCCACGGTGCCGATCAGGCAGTCGATGGCGCCGGCCGCGTGGGCCAGCTGCTCGGCGCAGGGGGCGTAGCTCCCCGGGTTGTACGGGTTGCTGTACTGGCGGGGGCAGAAGCTCCCCGGGTGCCCGGCCAGCACCTGCCCGAGCACGGCCAGCCGCGCCTGCTGGAAGCCGCCGGTGGGCCCCGGCTCGCGGACGATGTGCACCGTGGCGCCCAGCTCTTCCAGCCGCCGCTGGAGCGGGGCGTCGATGGCCGGGTCGCTCACCAGCGTCAGCGGGTGGCCGCCCAGCCGCGCCACCATCGCCAGCGCCAGCCCGAAGGTGCCGGAGGTGGTCTCGGCGATGAGGCCGCCCGGCTGCAGCTCGCCCTCCTCCAGCGCCTTGCGGACGATGAAGCGCGCCGGGAGGAGCTTCATCAGCGGGAAGGCCAGTCCGATCAGGTTGGGGCGGAGCCGGACCAGGCGGGGAAGCGCGAGCGCGTCCACGAAGTTGGCGTGGATCAGGGGACCGCTCACGCGGCGGCCTCCGGGTGCGAGGCGAGCTCGGTGGAGAACTCCCAGCTCGCGGGCAGGCCCAGCCGGCGCAGGCCGGCCCGCGCGAGCTCGATCCGCTCGGCGGCCCCGGCCCCGGGCTCGAAGAGGAAGCCGGCCACGGTGCCGCTGTGCGCCACCTGCACCCCCAGCGCGCCCGCCTCCTTCGCCAGGCGGAGGAGCTCGGGCATGTGCCGCTTGGGGCGGTGGCGCTGCATGATCAGGGTGCTGCCGGTGGCCACGCGCCCCAGCAGCCCGGGGTCCTGCTCCTCCACCGCGCGGCGCAGCAGCCCCAGGACCGCGCGGTAGGCCTCGATCTCCCACGCCGAGTAGGGGACGGGCGGCAGGGTCAGCGTGGCCACCCCGCGCTCGCCCTCGGTGTTGAAGCCCAGCACCCGCACCGCGGGGAGGGGTCCGCCCAGGTCCAGCAGCACGCGGCCGCGGCGCTGCGCGAAGAGCACCGCGCGGCCGGGGCCGAACATCAGCGAGTCCGACGCGGTCTCGGCGGCCACGGCCAGCCCCGCCATCCACGCCGGCTCCAGCGCCGTGCCGAAGGCGTCGGCGACCGCGCGGATGGTGGCCAGCACGTCGGTGGTCGACGAGCCGCACCCCCACTGGACGGGGACGTTGCTCTCGATCCGGATCGCCCCGCCCCACCCGGTGCGCCCCAGCGCGTCCAGCGTGAGCCGGGCGGCGGCCTTCGCCCGCGAGCGGTCGCCCGGCTCCACCGTGAGCGGTCCCGAGCGCAGGGGACGGAAGCGGACGCCGCTGCGGAACAGGGTGCACGGGAGGGTGACCAGCCCGTGCTCCACCGTCCCGTCGCTCGAGTAGAACATCCCCTGCACGATCTCGCCGTGGTGCGCGTGGATCTCGCCGTGCCCCACGCGGAAGCCGCCCGCGGGGAGCGGAACGGGCGTAGCCGTCGCCACGCCGGGGACCGCGGCGGGCGCGCGCCCGGCGGCGGCGCCGGTGTCCAGGAGGAGGGCGGGCTGCATGGCCGGGGTCAGGCGGGCTCCGGCGACGGCCGCGCGGGCGCCGCGATCTCGGCGTCCACCACCCCCGCGCCGCACCACTCCAGCACCGCCATGGCGCTCCACATCTTGTGCTGCGCCTGCACCCAGGCCAGGCTGCGCGGCCCGTCGA
>JBJMPM010000391.1:0-116082 GCA_045803205.1 Longimicrobiaceae bacterium | reverse complement strand
AGACGTCGGAGAGCGCCGAAGCCGGCAGGTGAAGCGCGGGGTAAAACGAAAGCAGAGCCGTTATCCGGTCAGGAAACGGAGTGACTGCTCCCGGACGGTGAGACGGACCCTGGAGGTGCTTAGGTAAACGGTATTGCGCCTTCGCGGACTATGCCGCGGCCCTGGCGTGTCCCCGACCGGCGGCGCTGCATCTGCATTCACACGCTCCGTCGCAGGCCTCACCTCCGCTGCGGCCACCTCCCTCTCCCGGCACGGGAGAGGGTCTGCGCTCTCAGGCGCAGGGAGAGGGCCCCGCGGCCGCGGATGCACGACGAACTCCGGACCGGAGAGAAAACCGCTCTAGCCTCCGTTCCGCTGTGCCTCTGTCTGGGACACGCTTTCCCTGCGTCGTCCCCTGGCTTGATCCTTGTAAACGGGGGGATGGGCCACGGAAGACAGGAGCCGGAACGATGCCTTCGAAGAATGGAAACCGCCGCATCGGGCGGCTGCTGGTGATCGGGGGGGCCGAGGACCCGGACGAGAGGGACCTGCACATCCTTCCCCACCTGGTGAAGATGGCCGGCGGGAAGCGGGCGCGGGTGATGATCTGCTCGTCGCCCTCGGAGAAGCCGCAGGAGAAGGTCCGCACCTACGGCCGGCTGTTCGAGAAGATCGGGGTGGAGGAGGTGATCTCCGCCGCCATCACCGACCGCAACGAGGCGAACTCCCCCGAGATCCTGGAGGGGCTGGAGCGCGCCACCGCGGTGTTCTTCACCGGGGGCGACCAGCTCCGCCTCACCGCGCTGATGGCGGGGTCGCAGATGTGCGAGCGCATCCGGGAGCGGCTGTACGGCGAGGGGCTGGTGGTGGCCGGCACCAGCGCGGGCGCGGCCGCCATGAGCGGGGTGATGATCATCGGCGGCCCCAGCGACGGCACGGTGCGCCGCGCCGACGTGGCGCTGGCGCCGGGGCTCGGCTACTGGCGCGACACCGTGGTCGACACGCACTTCAACCAGCGCGGGCGCCCCAACCGGCTCTTCACCATCTTCGCCCACAACCCGCAGGTGCTGGGGATCGGGATCGACGAGAACACCGCCATCGAGGTGGAGCCGGGCGGCAGCTTCCGGGTGCTCGGCGAGGGGGCGGTGATGGTGCTGGGGGGCCGCGTGTCGCACACCAACGCCCCCAGCGCCGGCGACGAGGACACGCTCGCCCTCACCGACGCGGTGGTGCACATCCTCCCCGACGGCTACGGCTACGACCTGGTGGAGGGCCGCCCCCTCCTCCCCAACGGCGACCCGATCGAGGCGCCGGGCGACGACACGGCCTCGGTATCGCGCCGCACGCGGGAGCGCCAGGTCGCCTGATGAACGCACAGAAGTACGCGCCCGACCCGCGGGACAGCCCGCAGCTCGCGGGCGTGGTGGAGCGCAACATCCGCGCGCTGCTGGCGCGGCAGCAGCTGGAGGACCGGCGCAAGCGCGTCAGCGAGCGCGTGGCGGACGGCGTCACGCGCTTCACCGGCAGCATGACGTTCGTCTACATCCACCTGGCGCTGTTCGGCGCCTGGATCGTCATCAATCTGGGCGTCACCCCGCTGCCGCGCTTCGACCCGTCGTTCGTGGTCCTGGCGATGGCGGCGTCGGTCGAGGCGATCTTCCTCTCCACCTTCGTGCTGATCAGCCAGAACCGCATGCAGGCCCTCGCCGACCGGCGCGCCGACCTGGACCTGCAGGTGAGCCTGCTGGCCGAGCACGAGATCACGCAGCTCGTCGCGCTGGTCACGCAGATGGCGAAGCAGATGGGGATCGAGCAGGCGCACGACCCGGAGCTTCAGGAGTTGGCGCAGGACGTGGCGCCGGAGAAGGTGCTGGACGAGATGGAGTCGCACGCCCGCGGCTTCCGGGCGATCGCGCGCGGAAAGCGCCCGCGCCACGGCTAGAGCGGCAACGGCGGGTCTTCTCCATACAGTCCGATAGCGTACCGCACCGCCGTCGGGTGCTCGAGCGAGCACGGCCGCACGCGATCCTACCCAAGCCGATCCTTCCCCGGCAGCACCTGCGGTTCAGCGCGTGACAAACGTGCCGGAGGCACGGCCGCTCGACCCGGGCCGCTGAACTGCCAAGCGTCCGCGTACCGCCAATTTGCTTGCCAAAGGTTTGATCCAGCACTACGGTGTGGATTGTAGAATCCGTCCTGCGTCCCACGTTCTCACACGAACACAGGGACCCCCATGCGTAGTGTGCTCCCCCTCTCTCTCGCCCTGCTGCTGTTGCCGGGCGAGGTTGCGGCGTGCCAGGAGTCGCCGGCTCCGGCACTGCGAACGGTGCATAGCTGGGCCGACCAGCTCGCCGAGGTCGAACCGAGGGCGATCGCCGCGTCCGGCTTCGACCTCGTGGTCATCGACTACTCGCAGAGCGGCGACCAGGAGACGGCGTTCACGCCGGCTCAGGTCGCGACGATGAAGCGGAAGCGCGACGGCACCGCGCGCATCGTGCTTGCCTACCTCAGCATCGGCGAGGCCGAAGACTACCGCTACTACTGGCAGCCGAGCTGGGTACGACAACCTCCCGCGTGGCTGGGAAGGGAGAACCCCGAATCGAAGGGAAATTACCAGGTTCGCTTCTGGGAGCCTGGCTGGCAGGGAATCATCTTTGGGCGGCCTGACTCGTACCTCGACAGGATCCTGCGGGCCGGGTTCGACGGCGTGTACCTCGACTTGATCGACGCGTACGAGCCGTTCGTGGCCACTCGCCCCCAAGCGGAAAGGGAGATGGTCGAGTTCGTACGCGACCTGTCGCGGTACGCGAAGTCGAAACGGGGGGGCGCCTTCTACGTCTTCGCCCAGAACGGAGAGCCGCTGACGGCCCACCCACAGTTCATGGCCGCGATCGACGGTATCGGCAAGGAAGATCTGTTCTACGGCTTCAACGGAACCGCGACGTTCTCGCCACGCGCAGAGACCGAGTACAGTCTCGACTTCCTGCGCCGTGCAAGGCGCGCGGGCAAAGTCGTGCTCACCGTCGACTACACGTCTGACGCGGCCACCGCAGCGCAGATCTACCGGCGTTCACGCGCCCAAGGCTTCGTCGCGTACTGCACGACGCGCGAACTCGACCGGCTCACCGTCAACCGGGGTCTCGATCCTCCGGCGCCGGGCCGAGCCTCCCCGCGCGCGAGCCGGATGCTGCCCGGACAGTTCTTCGCGCTCACGGCGCCACCCGGCGTGGTGCGGTCCAGCCTGTCGGTAGACTCCTGGCGCGAATCACTGCGCGACGACGAGCCCGCGAACGCCGCCAGTGACGCGCTGCAGGAATGGACGTACGGATTGATGGTCGGATACGGTATTGCACGCAATTGGGAGCTCGGCGTTCGGATTCCCGTCGTCAGCGGACATTTCGAAGGCGCCGGGACGGACCCAGCGCGGAGCACCGGACTGGGGAACGTCACGCTGTTCGTGGGGCGAGGCTGGTCATCCGACCAGGGTAACCGAAACGTGCTCGCGACGATTGAAGCTTCCCTCCCGACCGACACCCGTGTGCCTGAGTTCCATTCCGGA
The DNA here is from genome assembly GCA_045803205.1 of Longimicrobiaceae bacterium. Classification (GTDB taxonomy): domain Bacteria; phylum Gemmatimonadota; class Gemmatimonadetes; order Longimicrobiales; family Longimicrobiaceae; genus Longimicrobium. The sequence continues at coordinate 112,544 of JBJMPM010000391.1, read as the reverse complement.
GTGGAGACACACCTGTCGCTGACCGGTGAACGGTACTGGGGTCGTGCCGGTGTCATCGGCTCGCTGGGCGCGACGTATCGCGCCGACGCTCCCTCGGACGCGGTCGCCGATTTCTCTGCCGGTTTCGGACTCCAGGCGAGCGACCGCCTGTTCGGATCCGTGCGCCTCGGCGCAGAGGGGAGCACGGTGCGCGCGGAGACCGACGCGGAGCTGCTCGTGTCGGGAGACAAGTCGATCGAAATGTTCTTCGGGCGGGACGTGTCGGGGACGGCGGACGCTTCGTTCTTCGGTGTCGGGTTCAACTTCTGGCTCATCCCCGCGAGGCGACACCGCGCAATCCCGTGAGCGGGGACGTGGCCCCCATCCGGGACCGGTCACGCATCAGCGCGAGAACGCAACATCTTTCGTCAACATCAGCAACATGGGCGCCTGGCTCGCACCGATGGCCGTGCTGTACGCCCGCGAGACGGCGATCCCGCGCGCCAGCAGGGCATAAAAGCGATCGCTCCATTCCACGACTTCGCTGCGTACGGCAGTGGTCGGCGCGGTGATGATGTTGGCGACCCGAGCGAGTTCGGAGACGAATGGCAGCGAGTCGCACGCCGAGAGGACGACCAGCCGGACGGAGCTCATGTCGAGAAGATCCCTGACGCCACCGGCGTTGAGCTGCTGCTCACCGATGCGGAGGGTGCCGTCTGCGCCGGCGACCTGCGTCACGAGGTGAATTACCTGGTACCGCTCCTCGCCCAGCGCGGAGCGTAGCGCGTCGAGGCTCAGGTCCCGCCTGACGGTCACGTCCGTAAACCTTCGCGACACCAACTCCGCGTAACGGTCGAACTCTTGGGCGTTCGAGCCCGCGGTCGACGCGCAGAGGATGTGCGGGGCCCGCACCTGCTCCGCTCCATCATTCGAGTCGGCGGTTTCCGGTTCGATTCGGTCCGGGCGCCGCCCGTGCAGTGCTTCCGGTCGAAAGAGCGCGAAGCTGGAGACGATGAGGATCAGGAAGAAGATGAGCGCAACCATCGCCGCCAGCATGTAGACTGGATCTACGTCCTCGCGCAAAACTGCGGCAGCGAGCCCCAGCAGCGCTTCGGCCACGAGGACGACGAGGGCAAAGAAGCCCAACGGCGTGCGCACGGTCGTGATGAGCCTGGCTCTGCGCCCGGCCAATTCATGCTCGACGAGAGGCATTCGCAGGTAGTCCTTTCCCGTTGCGCGCGATGCCCGTTCCGGGCCCATCTCTCCGCTCGATGACGAGGAGCATCGCCACCAGCGGTGCGGGACCGGAACCGCGGCAGGAAACGAGTGCACATCTACGCCTCGCCTGGTGGATAGTAGGCGCTCCAGTTCGTGTAGAACAGCGTGAAGAGCTCGATCACCTTGACACTTCCTGATCGGCGTTCGCCAATGAGTGCGGATGCCGCACGATGCGAAGCTGGCGCAGGACGTGGCGCCGGAGAAGGTGCTGGACGAGATGGAGTTGCACGCCCGCGAGTTCCGGGCGATGCCCAGGCACCGCTAACTGCAGTTCAGGGGTTAGAGGCCTCGCCGCGTGACGGGCCGCGCGCGCTGCAGCAGGCCCTCGAGCTCCGCGTCCGGCGCCTCGTCCCAGCCGGCGGGCACGGGCGTGAGGCGGCGCTTGTCGGCCTCGGCCTCGAAGCAGAGCCAGCCGCTCTCCAGCCCCGGCGTCAGCAGCCCCGGCGTGCGCACGCGCCGGTCGCGCGAGACGCGGCGCTCCGGCCCCGCATAACCCGCGGTGAGGTCCGAGCGCCGATCCTGCCGCCGGCGCTCGCCCGGCCACGCGTTGTGCGGGACCACGTCCCACACCCGCCACTCGGCCCCTCCCGAATCCCTGAAATTGCGTAATCCCATCGCTTTATCTCGTTCGAAATCCCACCGCCGGATGTGCAGAATTTGTGCCCTTGTGACTTCTGCTACAGCGGCCCGAACGTACGCGCAAACCCCAGTAGCGGCAAGGGTTGTCTTCGCCGCACCGCGGCTCTGCATGAGACGCCGTCGCTGTTCGGCCCTAGCCTTGCAGCTACCCCCGCCGAATGCAGGCAGAATCGACTCCCGACAAGGCTGAGCCCCCGATGAGGACCACCGGCACCCCCTACGCGGCCGACGGCGACTCCGGCGATCCGGCGGCGCCGCCCGCGCCACCCCGGCGGGGGCTGGTGGGGCGGCTGCTGCGGCGCAACCGGCTGCTGAGCGACCGCGAGGCCGAGCTGCGCGCCCGCGAGGCCGAGCTGCTGGACCGGATGGCCGTGGCCCTGGAGCGCTTCGGGCCCGACGGCTCGGCCGACGACATGCGCCACTTCCGGCAGGCGCGCGAGGCCCTCTCCGGCCTCTTCCTGCTGGTGATCGCGGGCGAGTTCAACTCCGGCAAGTCGAGCTTCATCAACGCGCTGCTGGGGGAGAAGGTGCTCCCCGAGGGGGTGACCCCCACCACCGACCGCATCAACCTCCTCCGGCAGGGCCCCGAGGTGGGCGAGAACCTGCTGGAGGCGTACCTGCTGGAGCGCACCCACCCCGCGCCGCTCCTGGCCGACCTCAACATCGTCGACACGCCGGGCACCAACGCGGTGATCCGCGAGCACGAGGAGCTCACCCGCGACTTCGTCCCCCGCTCGGACCTGGTCCTCTTCGTCACCTCCGCCGACCGCCCCTTCACCGAGAGCGAGCGCGCCTTCCTGGAGCAGATCCGCGCCTGGGGGAAGAAGGTGGTGATGGTGATCAACAAGATCGACCTGCTGGAGAAGGCCGACGAGCGCGAGCAGGTGATCCGCTTCGTGCGCGAGAACGCCGAGACGGTGCTGGGCGAGGCCCCCGAGGTCTTCCCCGTCTCCGCCCGCGCGGCGCAGAAGGCGCGCGAGACGGGCGACGAGGCGCTCTGGGAGCAGAGCGGCTTCGCGGCGATGGACGACTGGCTGGTGAACACGCTGGACCAGCAGGAGCGCGTGCGGCTCAAGCTCCTCAACCCGCTCAACGTGGGGCTGCGGCTGGCGGGGCGGTACAAGGAGATGGCCTTCGAGCGGCTCAAGCTGCTCACCGACGACGTGACCACGCTGCAGAACATCGACGCGCAGCTCGCCGCCTTCCACCAGGAGATGCTGCGCGACTTCGAGCCGCGGCTGGGGCGGCTGGACGCCATCCTGAACGACATGGAGCTGCGCGGCGAGCGCTACCTGGACGAGACCATCCGCTTCGGGAAGATCCGCGCGCTGATGAACTCCGAGCAGGTGCGGCGCGACTTCGAGCGCGAGGTGGTGGGCGACACGCCCCGCCAGATCGACGACGAGGTGCAGCGGGTGATCGACTGGATCGTGGAGCGCAACCTCAAGCTCTGGCAGGACATCAGCGCCTACGTGGAGCGGCGCCAGCTCGCCCGCCACCGCGAGGGGATGATCGGCGAGGTGGGCGGCGGCTTCAGCTACAACCGCCAGGCGCTGCTCGACTCCATCGGCCAGACGGCGCGCGCCACGGTGGGCACCTACAACCGCGAGGCCGAGGCCCATCGCCTGGCCGAGGAGGTGCGCGCCGGTGCCGGCACCACCATCGCCGCCGGGATCGGGATGGGGCTGGGGATCGGGATGGCGGCGCTCATCTCCAGCGCCGTGGTCGACATCACGGGCGTGGTGCTGGCGAGCGTGCTGGCCATCACCGGCCTCTACGTGATCCCCTCGCGCCGGCGCCAGGCCAAGGCCGACTTCGCCAAGAAGGTCGAGGAGCTGCGCCGCCGGCTGAACGAGTCGCTCACCCGGCAGATCCACGCCGCGGTGGAGGACAGCACGGCGCGGGTGAACGAGTCCATCGCCCCCTACCGCCGCTTCGTGGAGGTGCAGCAGACGCAGCTCAACGAGGCCCGCGGCGAGCTGGTCGCCGCCGAGGACGCGCTCCTCCGGCTCAAGAGCGAGATCGAAGGGAGATGATCTCACGCAGAGACACGGAGACGCAGAGAGACCACGGCGGCCTCCCTGCGTCTCCTGGTCTCCTGCTACGGCCACTGGATGGCGGGGCCGGGGATGCAGTTGAGGACCACCAGCGGGATGTCCACGACCTTGTCGCTGTTGAACTGGAACCGGCTGAAGCCCCCGGACGTGACGGGCCACGCCATCCCGCCGGTGATCAGGTAGATGGTGCCCCCTGCGTTGACCAGGACTGCGCCGTCGGTGATGGACGCCTCCTCGGAGATGTCGAGGACGTCGGTATCCTCGTTGACCGTGGCCTGGGGGAGGAAGAGGTTGCTGAAGGTCTTGCCGGTGCGGCCACCCGGGACCAGTGCCCTGTACCCGCCGGGCATGATGAGCCAGACGTCTTTGCCGCGCGGCATGGCCAGCAGCAGCCCGGTCGCGCCGGGATTAGGTCCGACTGCGTCGCCGGTTCCCAGGCCGACATTCTCCTGCGTCAGCGTATCCGACATCGTTTCCTCCATGCGGTGAGGGGTTCTACTCGCGGACCCGGAGCGGTCGCTCCGTTGCGCGGGTGAAGAATGCCCCTCGCCGCGCTCGGCGCCCGTATCCCAACCGGCCACGCGCGTGTCGCCACCGGCCACCGCCGACGTGTCCTCCGTTCCTCCGTGCCTCCGTGAGATCAAAACACGTGGTCGACGGCGTGGAGGAGGGCCGCCATCGACTGATGCGTGAGCGGCACCGCGCGCAGCAGGAGCGCGTGGAGCGCCGGGTCGCGCTCGCCGATGGTCTCCAGCATCCGCTCGCTCGCCTGCCGCGTGTCCATCGCCAGCCCCTGCCGCAGGTACCATCCGTCCACCACCGCGTCGAAGAGCTGGAGCTGGAGCTGCTCGTCGCTCGCGCCGCTCCCGCCGTGCAGGGCGCGCACGATCGCCAGCGCATCCTCGCGCCGCGCCGCCACCAGCTCGTCGCGCCGCTCCCGGCGCTCGCGGTCCAGCCGCGCGACGGTGCGCTGCATCTCGCCCAGCACACCCTCCGGGTCGCGCGCCACGAACGCGGAGCGGACCATCGACACGCCCCGCACGTCGGGCCCCGCGGCGAGCATCCACCGCCGCTCGCGCGCCGCGTCGAAGCCGGGGCGCATGCAGGCGACGGCCGTGGGGATCCCGTCCGAGCGCGTGGCGAACTGCATCTCGCGCCGGAACGAGGCATCCACCATCAAAAGGTCCACGTCGCTCCCGGGGCCGTGCGTGCCCGTGCCCACCGAGCCGGTGATCCCCAGCCCGGCCCGGGGGAAGGCGGCGGCCAGGCGGCGCAGCATGGCTTCCGCAGCGGCCAGGTGCGCGTCGCGCGGATGGCCGGGGAGGCGGAGCTCCGGCACGGACGGCGCGCCGGCGCTCATGCGCCGAGCACGATGGGCGGCAGCGCGTGCGCACCCTCGCCGAGCGCGCAGGCCAGGGCGTCCAGCAGCGGCAGGAGCGGGCGCGTGCGCGCCTGCAGGTCGGGGCCGGCCCAGTAGCCGTCCAGCGCGTCGGCGAACGCGTCGCGCAGCCGCGCCTGGACGAGCGCGCCCTCCACCGCGCCGACGGCCACGTCCAGCAGGTGCACGGGATACGGGTCGTCGCCGGCGGCCGCCGCGTCCTCCGCGATCTCGCGCGTGGCGCGGACGCCGCGAGAGAGCATCCCGAGCACGCTGCGCGCGCCGGAGGGGGCGGCGCTGGCGGCCAGCGTCCGCAGCATCTCCTCGACCGCCTCGTCCGCGGAGGCGGGGGCGGAGCGGCGGAGCAGCCCCGACGCGGCCAGCTCGTCCATCTGCGCCCTCGCCAGCGCGGCGATGCGGTCCGGATCGCCCTCCACGCGGTCCGCCACGGCGGCGGCCGCTTCCGCGCGCGTCTGCGGACGGGCGCAGACCTCCAGCAGGATCGCCGGCAGCGGGTGCAGGCGGCGCATCTGCAGCGGACCGGAGGGCGGGAGATGGAGGAGGTATGCCGCGCCGTTCCCGGGCGGCGCGGAAAGCCCGGCATCGCCCAGCCCCAGGAACGCCTCCCAGTCCCACCGCGTCCGCACCAGCCGCACCGACGGCGCGGTCGTGAACGCGGCGGCGTCGCTCTCGTCGCCCCCGTCGGCTCGCGCGGGCGGCTCGCCGGCCATGGACGCGCGGAGGAGGCCGGACAGCAAACCCAGCTCGTACACGGCGCGGTCCAGCAGCGAGGCATCCTCCAGCGCCGCGGCCATGTCCTCACTCGCATCCTGGACGATGGACGTGACTGCCCGCCAGGTGGCGTGCGGCCCGGGGAGGCCGGCGTCCGGCACCGCGGACCGGGGGCGCAGCGCCACCCCCAGGCGCGCGAACGCCGCGGCGCTGCGGCGGAAGGCGGGGTGCGGCCCCGCAGGCGCGGCCACGGCATCGGCGCCGGCCACCAGCGCCCGCACCTCCGCGGGCGAAGTGGTGAGCGGGTCGACGTCTGGCGGAAGCCGCAGCAGCGACGCCAGCTCGCCGGGCGAGGGGTCGCGCGGCGCCGCGTCGGCCAGGCGCCGCAGCTCCGCCGCGCCGCCGCCGCGCGCCAGCCAGTCGCCCACGTCCTCGCCGCGCTCCAGCCCGGGGAGGACGAGGAGCGCGGCCGATCGCGCGCGGCCGCGCAGCGAGGCCATCACCCGCGCCGCGTGCACCTTCCCTGGCGGGTCGTTGCCGGGGATGACGACGGCCTCCGCGCCGCGCAGCGCCTCGGCCTGCACCTCCGTCCACTGCAGCGCGCCGAGCGGGTTGCAGGTGGCGGTGAGGCCGATCGCCTCCAGCGCGTGGACCCCCTTCTCCCCCTCGACCACGAACACCCGCTCCCCCGCCGCCGCGGCCGCCCGCACGCGCGGCAGGCGGTACGGCACCAGCTCCATGTCGTCCAGTCCCCACCTCCAGCCGCCGCTCCCGTCCGCGCGGCGCCAGAGGGAGGCCTTCCCCGGTACCGCGGGGTGATCGGGCGGAAGGTGGAAGCGGATGCACTCGAAGCGCGGCTCCCCGTCTTCGCCGACGTAGGTGTCGCGCGCGACCTCCTCCGCGTCCCGCAGCGAATGCCACGCGATCGGCTCGCGGTCGCGAACCCGCAGCGGCAGGTACGGATAGCCGGAGGCGGCCAGCAGCTCCGTCTCGGTCGGGAACGGGAGGGGGGGATCGGGCAAGGTGGCGGAAGCGCGTGGCGGAGAAGCGGAGCGCGGCCGGCGGGGTACACGCCCCCCGCCGGCCGCCCCGGCTCAGCACATGGTAAAGTAAAAGGAGCCGCCGCTGTAGCCGCCGCCGCCGCCGCCGCAGGCGTCGGTGTAGCAGATCACCGTGCAGTCGCCCGTGTTGCCCTCGCTGTGACAGGCGCAGCTGTCCCAGCATGTGTCCCACGCTCCGTTCGCGGTGGGACACTCCACCTGGTCCGTGGGTGCGTCGTGTCCGCGCACCGTGCCACGCTGCTCGCCGCCTGCGCGGCTGGTGGCGAAGGACTGGACCTCCAACTCTTCCAGGGTCAGGCGCATCTTCTCCATGCCCGCTCTCCGTCTCGAAGGGTGAGTGATCCCAGAAAACGGCGTTCTCCGGGAGGGGAGTTCCGCACGATAGACGGGCGCTCACAGATCCGTCAAGGCCGAAAAAGGGCTACGGAGAAGACGCGGAGGGATCGGAGAACGGCTGCTTCTCCGGTCTCTCCGCGTCTCCGTGTGATGCCGATGCCACTGCTTTACCGTGCAATTCAGCCGGATTCAAACTGCCATCTCACACCAAATCGAGAGATTCATTGTGCATTCCGTAGCGTCCCCAACCTGTCATCCTGAGACACTTTCAAGAAACCGCCCAATGGTGTCATCCTGAGGCCGGCCTCGCCTTGTCCCGTGTCACGCTGAACTTCGCAGGGCCGAAGGATCTAGCTACGGCCGCCACGAGGCCCGCAGCGGAAGCCACGTGATCGCCGCGGCAGCGTGGTGCCTCGACCCGTTGCGAGGGCCGTCTTTCGTGACGCTGCCGCGCCCAGGCTCGGTGGAACTCCGGCTAGATCCCTCGGCTCTGCGGACATCGGTGCAGTGGCAAGTTCACTGTGGCCGAGCCTCGGGATGACACCTGGGTGTTCCGGCCGCTTCGACGTTCCTCGAAACTCTCTGAGGGAGCCGCCCGCGCTGAGCTGGCGTCCCTGCAACAGCTTCTGGCGGCGACCGAAGGATCTGTAACATCGGCAGCGACACAGGCGGCCGTATCGCTGCCGCGGCTACAGATCCTTCAGGCGGCGCCACGATTCAGTGTGGTATCGGGCCTTGAAGCAGCGGCGCCTTCAGGATGACATTTCAGTCTGATGCACAGTTGATTCTGAAAAACGGTATCACGGAGGTCACAGGGTTCACGGAGGAACAGCAGTGCTTTCCTCGGTAGACCTCTGTGACCTCTGTGAGAGCCATTCCTTCCTAGCGCCAGGCCCGCCCGACCGGGCTGCCGCTGCAGCCGTCGCCCGCGTAGACGTTGCCGCCGCTGTCCAGGCTGCGCACCACGGCCGAGGGAGGCGTCGTCCGTGGCGCGATGTGCACGCAGAACCCGCCGTTCGCCACCGGCGTGAGCCCGATCGCGAAGTCGGGATCGGTCTTCAGGCTGGGGTACGCCTCCTCCAGCTCCGCCTCGGTGGCGGGGGGGCGCTCGTGCTCGGACCACCACGCCCGCACGCCGCGGTACACGTCGCGCAGCACCCCGGTGGCCTCGGCGTCGACGTCGAGATTGGTGTCGAACTCCCCGCAGCGCACGCCGTAGTCGATCTCGCCCAGGGTGCGGATGCGCACCGGCCGCACGGCCGCGCCCGGCCTGGGGACCGCGTGCATGCAGAGGTCGGATACCTCCGCCGACGCGATCTCGACGCGGTCGTAGTAGCGCGTCCCTGGCGGCGGCGTCCAGCCGACGCTCTTCAGCTCGTCCAGCGTGCGGGCGTAGACGCCGTGCTCGCCGTAATACGTGCTCTGCAGCGTGTACGCCTGCTTCAGCATCCCCGCGCCCTCCTGCTCCTTCGCCTGCTTCGCGGCCACGGCGAAGCGGGGGATGGCGATCGCCGCCAGGATCCCGACCACCACCACGAAGAACAGGCCTCCCACCACCACCAGGCCGACGATCAGCCCCGTCTTGCCGGTGGACGACGACGCCGCGCCGAAGCGGTCGCGCCGGGCGGTGGCGCGCTCCAGCGCCTCGCGCCGCAGCGGAAAGCCGCACTGGGGGCAGACGATCGCGGCGTCGGACACCTGCGCGCCGCAGTCGGGGCAGCTCGTGAGAGACATGGTACGCAGGGGAGGTGGGACGGGTGCGCAGGGAGCGAGCACGCTCAGCGGGTGTCTACCGGACCTGCCTGGCGGCCTCCGGGTCGCCGTAGGTCGCCTGCGTCTCACCGCAGCGCACCCCGGGCTCGATGGTGCCGTCTTCGACGATGCGGATGGGCCGCACGCCGGAGCCCTCGCGGGGCAGCGTGTGGATGCAGAGCGCTCCCGGTCGCGTCGAGGCGAGCTCGACCGTGTAGTAGCGCAACCCGACCGGCTCCTCCCAGCCGACCGTCTTCAGCTCCTCGAAGCTCTGCGCATAAACGGCGTTGTTGGCGAAGTAGGCGTTCTCCAGCGTGTACACCTGCTTGAGCAGGCCCTCGCCTTCCTTTTCCTTCGCCCGCTCGGACGCCCCGGCGAACCGGGGGATGACGAGCGCCGCCACGATCCCGAGCACGAACACCATCAGCAGGCCTCCCCCCACCACCAGGGCGATGATCAGCCCGGCCTTGTTGGTGGACGACGACCCGCCGGGGCGGCCGGCGGCACCCGCGGCGGCACGCTCCAGCGCGTCGCGGCGCAGCGGAAAGCCGCACTGGGGGCAGACGATGGCGGCATCGGACACCTGCGCGCCGCAGTCGGGACAGGCGATGAGGGGCATGGCGGATCGGGAGGTGGAACGGCGGCCGGGCGCTCAGGGAGCGAGCACGCTCAGCGGGTACAGGGGAAGGTTGCGCAGCAGCATGAAGGCGATGAACACCCACATCACGAGCTTCGCCTCGCGCCCGGAGAGCGTGCGGACCGGGATGCGCCGCCCGGTGAGCGCGGGGATCGCCTGCGCCGCCAGCGCGTACGCCAGGAAGGGCGCGGCGAGCACCAGCAGGGCGTTGTAGTCCAGCGCGGTGAGCAGGTGCCCGTGCAGCAGCGCGTGCCCTGCCCGGAGCGCGCCGCACCCCGGGCAGTAGATCCCCGTCGTCACGAAGAGCGGACAGCGGGGATAGAAGTGCACCTCGAGCGGGTTGAAGCGGTACAGCACCGGCACCGCCACCACCGCCGCCGACGTGGCCAGGAGCCACGCCGAGCGGGCGGTGACGCGGAAGTCCCGCAGTTCCATCGCCTACTGGGCGCCGCCGCCGCCGGCGAGCGCGGCCAGGAAGGCCAGGCCGTTGAAGGCGATCACGATGATGAGCCACACCACGCCCACCCCGGCGCCGATCATCGCCCACTTCTTGGCGTTGTTCGACGCCTCCATCGCGCCGGCGATGTCGCCCGCGTCGCGCTTGGCGTTCACCTGGGTCGCGTAGATGATCGACACGATGCCGAACGGGAGGCAGCAGCAGAGCGTCACCAGGATCGCGTGCACCAGGTAGTTGGGGATCTGCTGCGGCGGGCTCGCGCCGGCCGGCGTGCCGCCGTACCCGCCCCCGCCGCCGCCGTACCCCCCGCCGCCGTAGCCACCCGTGCCGCCCGTCCCTCCCGGCCCGCCGTAGCCGGTCCCCCCGGTGTAGCCGCCGCCGGCCGGAGTCTCGCTCGCGCCGGCCGTGTACGTGCTGCTGGTCGTGCCGCCGTACCCGCCGCCGGTCGACGCCCCGCCCGTCGAGCCGGCGGTGCTCCCGGCACCGCCGGTGGAGCCGCCGCCGCCGAAGGTGTTGCCCGTGGAGCCGGAGCTCCCCGTGGAGCCGGTCCCGCCCGGGGGGGTGCCGCCGGCCGAGCCGGCCGGGGTCTCGCTCGCGCCGCCCGCGGCGGCGCCCGCGTTCCCCGCCTGGCGCGCCGGGTTGGGGCGGCCGCAGTTGGGGCAGTAGGGGGCGTCGTCGGGGTACTGGTTGGCGCAGTCGGGGCAGGTCATGAGGGCCATGTGGGGGTGCTCCCTGGGTGGAACCGCGCCGCGGCGTGCGACGCGCGGTGGACTGGCCGGACGGGCGTGCTCCCGGATGCGTGCGGAACGCGGTGGAAGCCCCGCGCGTCGGCCACTGGCAGGCGGACCAAAATGCGCATGGCCGCTGGGTTCCGCAAGTGAACACCTGTAGCGCGGGACGGGACGCTCAAACCTCCGGCGCGCGGCGCGCATCCAATCCCCCGAACACCGCGGCCGGAACGGACGAGCCGTTCGCCTCCGGCACCCCCTCCCTCCGCAGAGATCCCGATGATCCGCAGACTGGGCCTTGCCGCCGCGCTCCTGATCGGCGCCGCCCCGCTCCCGACCCTTGCCGCCCCCGCCGCGGCCCAGCAGGACTTCCACTGGAGCGGCCGCCTGGGCCGCGACGAGCAGATCACCGTGAAGGGGATCATCGGCGACATCCGCGCCGAGCCGACGTCCGGCGACCAGGTGACCGTCACCGCCGTGCGCCGCGGGCGCAACGCCAGCCGGGTGCGCATCGAGACGGTGCGCCGCGCCGACGGCGTGGTGATCTGCGCCCTCTACCCCGACGACGACAACCGCGACGGCGACGGGTGGGCCATGCGCCGCGACCGCGACGACGACGACGACGACCGCCGCCGCGGCGAGCCGCGCGACGCCTGCAGCCGCGGCAACCACAACGTGGGCCGCAACGCCGCCGAGGTCGAGTTCACCGTGCGCGTCCCCGCCGGCGTCCGCGTGTCGCTGGCCACGGTGACCGGCGACGTGTACGCCACGCGGCTGCGCTCGCCGGTGCGCGCGGCGAGCGTGAGCGGCAGCGTGCACGTGTCGTCCGACGGCCCGGTGCAGGCCACGAGCGTGAGCGGCGACGTCGACGCCACCCTGGGCCGCACCGCCGGGCAGTCGCTGCGCTTCAGCAGCGTGAGCGGCGACGTGACGGTGCGGGTCCCCGCCGGGATCGACGCCGACTTCAGCGCGCGGACCCTCTCGGGGAGCATCGAATCCGACTTCCCGCTGGAGCTCGGCTCCGGCCGCGCGCGCCGCGGGCGTGACCGCGACGACGACGATGACGACGACGACCGCCCGCGCCGCGTCCGCGTGCGCGTCGGCCAGGAGGCGAACGGCCGCCTGGGCCGCGGCGGCCCCGAGCTGATGGTCAACACCGTCAGCGGCGACATTTCCCTCGTCCGAGTCCGCTGAACCGCTTTTTCTCTCACAGAGGGCACAGAGGTCACAGGGGTTCTCCTCCGTGGCCTCTGTGCCCTCTGTGAGAGATTGCAGTTGACGGTCCCCGGCACCGCGAGCAATCTTCGGGCATCACCCAACTCCTGGAGGCCCGGAATGCTCTCCCCCGCCCTTCGCGCGCTCGCCGCCGCCGCGGCCGCGCTGGCGCCCCTCTCGCTCGCCGCGCAGCAGTGGGACGCCCCCGTGCGCGCCGCCGCCGACCGCGTGGCCCCGCAGATGGTGCAGGTGCGCCACGACATCCACCAGCACCCCGAGCTCTCCAACCGGGAGTTCCGCACCGCCGCCCTGGTCGCCGCGCACCTGCGCTCGCTGGGGATGGAGGTCGACACCGGCGTGGCCCACACCGGCGTGGTCGGCATCCTGCGCGGCGGGCGCCCCGGCCCGGTGGTGGCCGTGCGCGCCGACATGGACGCCCTCCCGGTGAAGGAGGACACCCCCTATCCCTGGAAGAGCACCGCCACCGGCGAGTACCTGGGGAAGACGGTGGACGTGAGCCACGCCTGCGGCCATGACATCCACACCGCCGTGCAGATGGGCGTCGCCTCGGTGCTGGCGGGGATGAAGGACCGCCTCCCCGGCACCGTGGTCTTCCTCTTCCAGCCCGCGGAGGAAGGGGCGCCCCCGGGGGAGGAGGGCGGCGCGGCGCTGATGGTGAAGGAAGGGGTGTTCAACCGCTGGCACCCCACCGCCGTCTTCGGCCTGCACACCTTCGCGCAGATGGAGACGGGGAAGGTCGGCTACACCCCCGGCCCGGCGATGGCCGCGTCGGACCGCTTCACCGCGGTGATCCAGGGGCGGCAGGCGCACGGCGCGTCGCCGCAGCTCGCCATCGACCCGGTGGTGATGGCCGCGCAGGCGATCCTGGCGCTGCAGACCATCCGCTCGCGCAACCTCTCGCCCTTCGAGCCGAGCGTGGTGACGGTGGGGATGGTGCGCGGCGGCGAGCGCTTCAACATCATCCCCGCCGAGGTGACCATGATGGGGACGGTGCGCACCTTCGACCCGAAGGTGCAGGACCAGGTGGAGCGGAGGATCCGCGAGATCCTCGACGGCGTCACCCGCGCCGGCGGCGGGAGCTACACCCTGGACTACCAGCGCACCACGCCGGTCACGGTGAACGACCGCGCGCTGTCCGACCGCATGCGCCCCACGATGGTGCGGCTGATGGGCGCGCAGAACGTGCCCGACGTGGCGCCGACCACGGGGGCGGAGGACTTCGCCTACTTCGCCAACCAGGTCCCCGGCTTCTTCTACCGGCTGGGCACGGTGAAGCCCGGCACCACCTCGGGCGACCACCACACCCCCACCTTCCAGGCCGACGACGACGCCATCCCCATCGGCATCCGGATGATGTCGACGCTGCTCCTCGACTACCTGAGCAGCGGCGGCATCCGCACCGCGTCGCGGTAACAGCCAGGGCGGCTTCGCCGCGAGTTCGCAGAGAAACCGAGAGTGCGCAGAGAACCCTCCGCGTACTCTCAGTTTCTCTGCGGACTCGCGCGTAGCGCCCTGGCTGTCAGCGTGGCCGCCGCATGAGATAGTCCACGAGCACCGCGCCCGCAGTCCCGCCCACGATGCTCCCGACGTACGCGCCGGTCTGGTCGTCGTCCTTCGGCGCGATCAGGACCGGGAGCGCGCCGACCGCCGCGCCGCCGAGCGTCGCCCAGAAGCTCCCCTTGCTGTCGCGCGTCTTCCCGCCCAGGTGCGCGCCCGTCGCGGCGCCGAGCGCGAGCCCCGTGTACGCCAGCGTGTACTCGAAGTCGTCCGGCCCGCGTGCGCACCCCGGCGCCTCGTCTTGGCAGTCGAACACCACCAGCCCGGCGCCGTACCCCAGCACCATCCCCCCGACCCCCAGCACCCGCCGCCAGCGGCACCGAGTAGTAGAGGTGCGGCTTCGAGAGCTCCGTCTGCCCGACCACCAGCGGTGCCGGATGCGCCACGGCGGGCGCGGCGAGCCGCGCGAACTCCCGCCGCGGGAGCACGGGACCCTGTGCGGATTGCGCGTACGCCGGCCCGGCGACCGTCAGCGCCATGAACAGGACGCCGGCCGAGATGCGTCGATGCGCCATCATCATCTTCCCGGTTCGTCGGCGGGCTCCAGCCCCTCGATGCGGTGCGCCCAGCGGTCGCCTTCGGCGAAGTCGCCGGGGCGGTAGAGGATCACCCGCACCCGCTCCAGCGTGACCATCCCCCCGCCGATCATGGTGTCGAGCAGGGGGAGGAGCTCCTGGATCTTCTCCTCCGTCTCCACCACCTCCACCACCATCGGCAGGTCCAGCGAGAGCTCCAGCAGCTTCGCGGTGTGCATCCGCGCGCTCGCGCCGAAGCCCTGGATGCCGCGCAGCACCGTGGCGCCCGCGCAGCCGCGCTCCCGCAGCACCCGCACCAGCGCGTCGTGCAGCGGCTTGCCGCGGTGCGGCCCCTCGGCGCAGCGGTCGCTCTCGCCGATGAAGATGCGCATCAGCGTGCGCTCGCCCTTGAAGCTGTGCATGCAGCCCCTCCTCAGGCCCGCGGGCGGAAGGCGGCGCCGGCCAGCGCCATCCCCGCGAAGATTGCCAGCAGCCCCAGCGCAACGCTCCCCGCCGCGTAGAGCGAGGCGCGCGCCCACTGCCCCTCCTGCATCAGCGTCACCGTCTCCAGGCTGAAGGTGCTGAAGGTGGTGAACGCGCCGCAGAACCCCACCGCCACCATCCCCCGCACCTCCGGCGCCACCGGCAGCGTCTCGAAGGCGCGCACGGCGAAGCCCAGAACCAGCGACCCGGCCAGGTTGATGGCCAGCGTCGCCCAGGGGAAGCCGGTGCCCGCCCAGCCGGGGATCCACTTCCCCAACCCATAGCGCGCCAGCGTGCCGGCCACGCCGCCGGCCGCGAGATAGAGGTAGAGCAAGGGATCGCTCAGGGCTCGGTGTGATGAAGCCGCGCAGCAGGATCGTGCGTGGAGGCGCCGGGCGCAAGCGGAGTTAATCCACCGGGTTACAACCAATCGGCCGGGCGCGGCATCACATCCCACAGGCGGGCGCGCGGGGGGCGTGCCCGCGTGTCGCCGCGAACGGGAGAGATGCCATGCGGAGAACGACCGTCTGCCTGATGGCGCTGATGGTGATGGGCGCGGTGCGCGCCGAGGCGCAGGAGTGCCGGCGCTACGTGGGGGGTAGGGTGGTGGTCTGCGACCGCGACCGCGACCGCGATCGGGACCGCGAGCACCGCTACCGCCGCCACGGCTGGGACCGGGGGCCGGTGGAGTTCGGCATTCGCGGCGGCTACGACTTCGAGGACGACCAGGGCTCGGCGGGCGCGCAGATCCGGCTTCCGCTGGTGCGGCAGTTCGCGGTGGCGCCCAGCTTCGACGTGTTCTTCGGCGACGACGGGAACGCCGAGTGGCAGTTCAACTTCGACGGGCTGATCCGTCCCCGCGCGCTCGGCGGCGTGTACCTGGGCGGCGGCGCGGCCGTGCTGCGGCGCGAGTTCGACGTGCTGGACGGCGAGGAGACGAAGGTGGGGTGGAACCTGCTCGCCGGGATCGAGGGAGGCCGGGTGGGCGGCAGCGTGCTCCGCCCCTTCGCCGAGGGCCGCTGGACCGGCGTAGACGACTTCACCGGCTTCCGCCTGGTGGCCGGCTTCAACGTCCCCATCTCCGGCTTCGGCAGATAAAGCAGCTCACACAGAGGCACAGAGCCGCGGAGAGAGCGACGGATGCTCTTTCCGCGGCTCTGCGTTCCACGTGAGGTTGGTCTTTTCGCATGTGCTTTCCTCGCATCTCGGGGGTGAGTTGCGCGTGGCCAGGCAACGCAAACTGCACGCTCTTTGCGTTCACCTTGTCCACTTGCTTTCACCTCCATGTCGAGCAGCATCAACGCACCCTGGCCGCCATCTTTGAAGACCCGGTGCGCACCAACATATTGTGGAGGGACATCGTGGCGATGCTGGTGCACGCAGGAGCAGAAGTGCGGAACGGGGCCGGATCACGCGTGCGGGTGACGCTGCTCGGAAAACGGGTAACCCTTCATCGTCCTCACCGGCGGAAGGAAGCGAGTTCCTACACGGTTCGGGACCTTCGCGCGTTTCTCCTTCTCACCGGAGTTGTGCCATGAGGTACAAAGGCTACACCGGCGTTTACGAGGTCGACCCGGACGAAGGTGTGTTGCACGGACACATCGAAGGAATCGAAGACATCATCACCTTCGTGGCCGACAATCCCGAGGATCTGGAGCGGGAGTTTCGGATCAGCGTTGACGACTACCTGGAGTGGTGCGCCGAAGACGGCGTGGAGCCGAACCGTCCCTACGCCCAGCCGAAGCGCGCCGCATCGTGAATCGCCCGAGCCGCACCCGCACCCGCGAGTACAAGGGCTACGTCGGCAGGTATGAAGCCGATCGAGACGACGGCGTGCTTCACGGCCGCGTGGACGGAATCCGGGACATCGTGACGTTCGTGGCCGACAACCTCGAGGACCTGGAGCGCGAGTTCCGCGCGTCGGTGGACATCTACCTCGAATTCTGCGCCGAGCGTGGCGTGGAGCCCAACCGGCCAACCTCTCTGATCTCTGACGGAGCCTGAGTGACTCCACTCCCGCTCGTACGCGACGGGATCGTGCGCGGGGCGTGCCCGCACGACTGCCCGGATACCTGCGCGATGCTGGTGCACGTGCGGAACGGCCGCGCCGTGCGCGTGCAGGGCGACCCCGCGCACCCGGTGACGCAGGGGTTCCTCTGCACCAAAGTCAACCGCTACGTCGAGCGCACCTACCACGCCGACCGCCTCACCCTCCCGCTGCGCCGCGTGGGCGCCAAGGGCGAGGGGCGCTTCGAGCCCGCCACCTGGGACGAGGCGCTCGGCGCCATCGCGCGGCGGCTGGACGAGGTCCGCTCGGGGCCGCACGGGCCGCAGGCCATCCTCCCCTACTCCTACGCCGGCACCATGGGGCTGGTGCAGGGGAGCTCGATGGACCGCCGCTTCTTCCACCGCATCGGCGCGAGCCTGCTGGCGCGCACCATCTGCTCCGCGGCGGGGGTCGAGGCGTGGAAGCACACCTACGGCGACCGCATGGGCCCCACCCCGGAAGAGGCGGAGCACGCGCGGCTGATCCTGATCTGGGGATCGAACACCCTCACCTCCAACCCGCACCTCTGGCCAGCCGTCCGCCGCGCGCGCGACCGCGGGGCGCGGGTGATCGCCATCGACCCCATCCGCACGCGCACGGCGGCGCAGTGCGACCGCTGGCTCCCCATCCGCCCCGGCACCGACGCCGCCCTGGCGCTGGCGATGATGCACGTCGCCTTCCGCGAGGGGCTGGCGGACCTCGACTACCTGGCGGCGCACACCGTGGGCTGGGAGGCGCTGCGCGAGCGCGTGCTGAACGAGTGGAGCCCGGCCCGTGCCGCGCCCACCGTCGGCCTCGACGAGGGCGAGATCGAAACGCTGGCGATCGAGTACGCCACCACGCGGCCCACCTTCATCCGGCTGAACTACGGGCTGCAGCGGCACGCGGGCGGCGGGATGGCGGTGCGGAACATCTCCCTCCTTCCCGCCGTCACCGGCGCCTGGCGCGACCTGGGCGGCGGCGCCACCCTCTCCACCGGCGGCGCCTTCAAGCTGAACAACGCGGCGCTGGAGCGGCCGGAGTGGATCGCGCCCGGCACGCGCACCATCAACATGATCCGCCTGGGCGACGCGCTCACCCTCCCCGACGCGGGGGTCGGCGGGCCGCCGGTGAAGGCGCTCGTCGTCTACAACTCCAACCCCGGGGCCGTCGCCCCCGACCTGCGCGCGGTGCGCGAGGGGCTGCGCCGCGAGGACCTGTTCACCGTGGTCCTGGAGCACTTCCGCACCGACACGGCCGACTACGCGGACTGGGTGCTCCCCGCCACCACCCAGCTCGAGCACTGGGACGTCCACACGACGTACGGCCACATCTACCTCACCCTGAACCGCCCGTCCATCGCGCCCGTCGGCGAGAGCCTGCCGAACTCCGAGATCTTCCGCCGGCTCGCCGCGCGGATGGGGCTCGCCGACCCCGCCTTCGCCGACGACGACCTGGCGCTGATCCGGCAGGCGCTCGACTCGCCGCACCCGTCGCTCGCCGGGATCACCCTGGAGCGGTTGATGGAGGAGGGCTGGGCGCGCCTCGCCTATCCCGCCGACTGGCGGCCCTACGCGGACCCGCGTCCGAACACGCCGAGCGGGAAGATCCAGCTCCTGGCGCCCGAGCTGGCGCAGCTGGGCCTCGATCCGCTCCCGACCTGGATCCCGCCGGCCGAGAGCGAAGAGGCGGCGCCCGGGCTGGCGGAGCGCTTCCCGCTCACGCTGCTGTCGCCGCCGGAGCACCCGTTCATGAACTCCACCTTCGCGAACGTGCCGGCGCTGGAGCGGGCGGCGGGCGGCGCCACCCTGCTGCTGCACCCCAACGAGGCGGCGGTGCGCGGCATCCGCGAGGGCGACCGGCTGCGCACCTTCAACGACCGCGGCGACTTCTTCGCGCGCGCCGTGGTCACCGACGGCGTGCGCCCCGGGGTGGCGGTGAGCTACGGCGTGCGCTGGGCCAGCCGCTCCGAGTGCGGCCGCACGGTGAACGACACCACCTCGCAGGGCGTGGCCGACCTGGGCGGCGGCGCGCTCTTCTACGACAACGCGGTGGAGGTCGAGGTCGCGCAGGAGAGTAATTCTAGATCCGCTTGATGACACGGCTATTCGGCGAATTGCTGTGTTGTCATCAATGGCTCAGTAGTCCTCAAGCTTTTCCAGCAGTCCCTGCACATACTCCGGAATTCTTGCGTCGACCGGCGAAAGCTGCCCACGTTCCTGCATCCCTTTCAGGATCGCCAAGGCACGGTGTAGTCCCGCCGCTCTGGCAGCACCATCTTCATCCGTCGTGCTGACTCGGACAAGCGACGCGGCAAGATCACGCTGATAGTCGGCGCGGTCAGGCTCCGCCTGCGCCAAGCGCTCGGCGATCTGGAGTTGGGCGAGGTAGGCCTGCCGCGCATTTTCCCCTTGCCCAAGGTCGCCGTATATGTCGCCCACCTTGCTCAACGACACCAAGAGGCCGCGCTGGTAGTCGGCCCGGTCCGGCTCCGCCTGCACCAAACGCTCATGGATCTGGAGCGAGGCGAGGTAGGCTTGGCGCGCCTGTTTCGCCTGCCCGAGGGCGCGGTAGAGGTCGCCCACACGCTCGTACGACACGGCTAGGTCGCGCTGGTAGTCGGCCCGCTCGGGCTCCGCCTGCGCCAAGCGTGCGGCAATCTCAAGATCCTTCAAATAGTACTCGCGCGCCTGCTCCCCCTGCCCGAGGTCGCGGTACAGATCACCGAGCTTATTGTACGACACCGAGAGGTCGCGTTGATAGTCGGTGCGCTCGGGCTCCGCCTGCGCCAAGCGCTCGGCGATCTCGAGATCCTTCTTGTAGTACTCCTGTGCATACTCCCCCTGCCCGAGGGCGCGGTACAAGTCGCCGACCTGATTGTACGCCACTGAGAGATCGCGCTGGTACTCGGTCCGGTCAGGCTCCGCCTGCGCCAGACGCTCGGCGATCTGGAGTGCGGCGAGGTAAGCCTGGCGCGCCTGCTCCCCCTGTCCAAGGGTGCGGTATAGGCTGCCGACTCGCTCGTACAGCACCGAAAGGTCGCGCTGGTAGTCGGCCCGGTCGGGCTCTGCCTTCGCCAAACGCAGTTGTCGGTCGAGGAGATCTCCGTAGCGTGCCAAGGCACGTTCGCTGAATCCAAGTGCTAAGTGGGCCTTCGCTTCCTCATCGGCAATGTGAGCGAAACGGACGTGTGTCGACGGTAAAGTTTCCAGCACCTCAGCGGCAAGGGAAGCAATTCCGATCACTCGCTGGAAACGGCGGAGCGCGTCGAAGCAGGCGAAAGCAACCTCGAAAGCGGTATCGAAGTCTGCCGCAGCCAAGAAATTACGCACGGCTTCGACTGCGTCTTCCAGGCTGTGGCTCTCGTTTCCCACTAGCCACCAGCGATAGCGGCCGGCGCGCTCGTGACGAACCTGGTGTTCGCCTGCCTCCACAAGCTTGGCGAGACCTTCAGCCGTCCAGCGGTGCACCCACGCGGAGCCATTCGGAAAGCGGTGGACCAGCGAAAGATCCTCTAGCCGCGTGATCGCGTGCGTTGCAGCCGCCACGTCGCCGGCGTCTCCATCCGCCAGCATCCGCGCCAGTCCAGCGGGCTCCACCGGCAGGTTCGAAGTGGCGGCTTGCAGCAGCGCCTCGTCGATCTGTTCGCTTCGCGCGATCGCGAGCAACTCCGACAGCAGGACGTCCCGGGCGCCGAGAGCCACCGCGGCCGCGATCCCTTCGTCCAGATCGGCCACAGTGCCGGCTGTATCGACACCCTCTCCCGCGAGCACGTCCCGGAGCTTTTTCGTGACGTGCGGCAGCCTTCCCTTCCCGCCCCGCAGCAGCGCGTCCAGGAACTCCAGCATCCTCGGGTGGCCGCCGATCACCCGCACTACGGCTGCCAGGTCGGACGGGTCGGAACCGCGCAGGGATTCGAGGCGCTGCAGCAGCTTCAGCGTCTCTGCGTGGCTGAGGGGCCCGACGGAGACGCGCCGAAGCAGGTCTTCCGTGCCCGGCACGGGATACCTGCAGGTGAGCAGGAGACGACCATTGCGCGCAGACCCCGCCAGGAGCCCGAGGAAGATGCCGACGTCAGGGTCCAGGAACTCTCCACCGCCCGGCTTCAGGTTCTGCTCGAAGTCATCCAGCACGAGCAGCACCGGCTCCTCGGCCAGCGCCTTCGCAACGAGTTGGAGACGGACCTGGTCGTCGATGCCGTCCGTCGCGAGGAGTTGTCCGAGTTTCTTCGCGTCGCCTGGGTCCGCCTGCATCAACTCCACGCCGATGGCGACAGCAATGGCCTTGAGATCGAATCGCCCGGCATGGGCGGCCAGGAGCCAGCCGTCCTCGGAGAGGCGCTGCATCACTCGACCGGCCACCGCGCTCTTCCCCACGCCGCCGATTCCGGTGAGCGCCACCCCCGCGTAGCGCCGCGAGGGATCACGGAGCGTACGCAGCGTCTCCCGCAGTTCCTTCCGGCGCCCGATCAGGTCGTCCATGCGAAGCTGCGGAACGGGCCCCGCCACCGCGTAGACCGGGCGGACGCTCAACGGCTGCCGTTCCCGCGCGAAGTCGGCCAGCGGGCGCTCCTCGCCGGCGACGTACAGGCTGGGCGTCGCGAACTCAGGCTGCGTCTCAGCGAGCGGCGCCCCGTGCCGGGCCGCCTCCTGCCGCGCCTGCTCCAACTCCTTGCGGGCGGCGGCCAGAGCGCGGCTCGCCAGCAGGTGCTCGCGCGAAGAGAGGTGGTGGTAGAAGGAGCGGGCGAAGGCGGTCGCGTAGAAGTCGCTCACCGAAGTCTGCATCGCCAGCACGGCGGGCACCCCGGCGCGGAGGAGCGCTTCGGCCAGGCTGGCCGTCTGCCCCTCGGAAACTCCGCCATGGCAGGAGTTGAGCAGCACCAGCGGAAGCGGACGCAGCGTGCGGTGGATCGGCTCCACCAGATCTTCGGCAGTAGTCGGCACGGCCTCGCCCTCCTCGTTCTCCAGCTCCAGCGCGCCGGGGCGGCCGTGGCAGGAGACGTGGAGCACGTGGTAGGCATCCGCCTCGATGGCATCGGCGATCTGCTCGGGGTGGCCCACCTCCAGGATGCGCACCTCGAAGTTCTCGTGGCGCTGCGCCACCGTCACCGCGTCGAGGATGTTCTGCAGCTCGCGCTCGAGGTCCAGCACGGCGGAACTCGTGTTCCCCTCGTCCGGCGCGCCGACCGCGACGAGCACCTTGAGCGGTCCGGCGAGCGTTTCGCCATCGGCTGCGCTCATTCCCGCCGGCCGGCGGAGCATCACCACCGACGGCTGCAGGGCGAGGGGGCGGTCGTCGGGGAGTCGCAGCGCCTCGAAGGGGAGCCCGAGGAACGCGGGGTCTTCCGCCTCGAAGCAGACCTCCACCGCCCTTCCCACGGCGCCGTCAACCAGCGTCGCGAGTGCCTCGCCCGAGTCGCCGGGGAGGCAGAGCTCGCGCAGGGCGCGTCCGAGCTGAACCAGGCCGCTTTCCTGCGAGGCGCGCTCGGCCGCAGACGGGTTTCGGCGCACGCCCGTGCGGACTCCGCGCAGGAATGCCGCCTGTGCCTCTACCAGCGTGGACGGCAGCTCCGCGAACGAACGGGTCGTGTGCTCCTGGTCGCGGATGCGCAGCGTCACCTTCACGCTGCCGTCGGATTCGCGCACGAGCGAGACGAGCACCCGCTCGACCGTTCCCTGCTCGGGCGCGGTGACGGGGGCCGGGAGGGCGCGGCGGTGGAGGAGGGCGTCGGCGATCGCGTCGACCTCATCGATCCCGCGGCGAGCGAGCGGGCGCAGCAGCGGCGGCACGTACGCGTCGTCGCCGAGCACAACCGGGATCAGCACCTTTCCCTCCTGGATTCGAGCATATGTCAGGTAGCTGACCTCCGCCTCCACCCAGCGGCTCTCGCGGGAGTGCGCCGAGAACACCACAAGCCCTGCCCCGGCTTCATCCAAGCCGGAGTTGATGCTCGCGACGATGTCGTCACCCGGACTGATCTCCCACTTGTCCAGCCAAGGGTCGATCTCCCGCTCGCGCAGTGCGAGCGCGAGTGCTTCTACCTGGGGCTTGTCCTTGGAGGAGTGGCTGATGAAGACGCGAATGGTCATTGCTGGTGCCTCCGGACTGTCCGTATCGTCGACTACGGTGGATATGAACGAGAAACGACGGATTCGATAACAGGCGGGGAGTGCAGCGGTCGCTGCGGCTCCCGCACAATGGTAGAGCCGTACCGAGTCGTTGCCAACAATTCTGAGGCGGACAAACCGGGATGAACCCGAGTTGTCGGAAGAACAGCGCTATGCGATGGGCTACAGTGGAAGCGCCAGGTGAGATTTCCTCAGGTGCCCCGCGCGCGCCGCCGGGCTTCCTCGGCGGTGGGCGCGGGCGGAACGGCGGCCGGATGCGCGGGCACGCCGGAAGGCGGCGACCCGGCGGGGCCGGCCTCGTCGGGAACGCCGACGTCGGTGGGGTCGGGCTGGGTGTCGGGGGGCGGGCGGAGGAGCGAGAGCGCGACCGAGGAGAGCAGCACCCCCGCCACCACCAGCAGCGACACCAGCGTGTCCATGTACAGGTGGAAGATCGTCGCCAGCATCTTCCCGCCGATGAACACCAGCACCACCGACAGCCCCAGCTTGAGGTAGTGGAAGCGGTCGATGATCCCCGCCAGCAGGAAGTAGAGCGAGCGCAGGCAGAGGATGGCGAACACGTTCGAGGTGAACACCAGGAACGGGTCGCGGGTGACGGCGAAGATGGCGGGGATGGAGTCGACGGCGAAGATCAGGTCGGTGGTCTCGACCAGCACCAGCACCACGAAGAGCGGCGTGGCCACCCGCCGGGTGCGGCCCTCCACCGTCTCGCTGGTGAAGAAGTGCTTCCCGTCGTAGTCGCCGCTCACCGGCATGAAGCGGCGCACCAGCTTGAGCGCCGGGTTCGACTCGGGGTGGAACTCCACGTCGTCCTGCATGGCCATGCGGATCCCGGTGAACACCAGGAACGCGCCGAACACGTACATGATCCACTCGAAGCGCTGCAGCAGCACCGACCCCGCGCCGATCATCACCCCGCGGAACACCAGCGCCCCCAGCACCCCCCAGAAGAGCACGCGGTGCTGGTACTTGGCCGGCACCGCGAAGTAGTTGAAGATCAGGACGAAGACGAAGATGTTGTCGACCGAGAGCGCCAGCTCGATCACGTAGCCGGTGACGAACTCCAGCGCCTGCTTCGGGCCGCCCACGATGTCGGTGGGGAGGTCGCCGTGCCAGATGAGGAAGGCGAAGATCGCCGCCAGCACCATGGTGATGCCGCTCCACCGCGCCGCCTCGCGCATGGTGATGGCGTGCGCCCGGCGGTTGAAGACCCCCAGGTCCACCGCCAGGAGCCCCAGCACCACCGCCACGAAGCCCGCCCAGGCCAGCAGCACGTTCGTTCCCAAGGACCTCTCCCCCGCTAGCGCTCGCATGCAAAGGGGCGAGACCTTCGCCCGGCAGCGGACGCCCACGAGGCATCCCGCTCCGCAACGAAGGTCTCGCCCTGAACGGGGCGCCTCTCCGGCGCCCGCCGCCCCAGCCGAACCGTGCGGGCGCGAACCCGCAGTCTTGACGATCCGGCCGCCGGGTTGTCTCACCCGGTGAGCTACTCCCCTTCCGTGTGTACCCGCAACCTACTGCGCAACATCCCTGCCGTCAAACCGGTACCCGCCGGCGATTCCCGAGTTTCAGGCCGGACGCGTCCCTCGGAGACGGTTGAGAACATCGATCGGGCCGAAACACTCCAGTGTCATCCCGAGGCTCGGCCACGCGAACCCGCCTTCGCACCGATGTCCGCGGAGCCGAGGGATCCAGCCGGAGACGCCGTGGGGCCCGGGCGCGGCAGCGTCGCGAACGGCGAGCCTCGCATCGGCCGACGCATGACGTTGCCGCGGCTGCCGTGCGGCTTCCGCTGCGGGCTCCGTGGCAGCCGTGATCAGATCCTTCGGCCCTGCGAAGCCCACCGCGGATACAGGGCGAGGTGAGACCGGGCCTCAGGATGACACCCTTGAGGTCGAGGTTCCGCAACAGTCCCTCCGGTCGTTACGCCGGGGCCGAACGCGAGGCTGCCTTCATCCGTCCGCCCCGTTGCCGTCGGGCATGGCCGGGAGGGTGAAGTGCACCGTGGTGCCCTCGCCCGGGCAGCTCTCCAGCCAGATCCGCCCGCCGTGCGCCTCCACGATGCCGCGGGCGATGGGGAGGCCGAGGCCTACGCCGCGGCGGTCGTCCGACACCTGGCGGAAGC
The DNA here is from genome assembly GCA_045803205.1 of Longimicrobiaceae bacterium. Classification (GTDB taxonomy): domain Bacteria; phylum Gemmatimonadota; class Gemmatimonadetes; order Longimicrobiales; family Longimicrobiaceae; genus Longimicrobium. The sequence goes on along the minus strand of JBJMPM010000391.1, from coordinate 87,440 downwards.
GGTCGAACACGTGCGGCTGGTGCTCGGGGGCGATCCCCACCCCGGTGTCGGCCACGGCGAACCAGAGCTCCCCGCCGCGGCGCCCGGCGGAGACGCGCACGTGGCCGCCGTCGTCGGTGAACTTCACCGCGTTCCCCACCAGGTTCCAGAGCACCTGCACCAGCCGGTCCGAGTCGGCCACCACCGGGAGCGCCCCCCCCGGCTCGGCGCAGAGCGACACGCCGCGCGCCGAGGCCTGCGGGTGCAGCATGCGCACGGCGACCTCCACCAGCGGCCGCGCGTCCATCGGCGAGCGGTCCAGCGGGATGCCGCCGGCCTCCTCCATCCGCGACACGTCGAGCAGGTCGGTGATCAGCCGGTTGGTCTGCTCCACCGCGTCCACCACCTGCCGCAGGTTCTCCTCCATCCACGGCTCCAGCGCGCCCGCCGGGGCCATGTCCAGGAGCATGCTGGCGTTCAGCAGGATGGAGGCGAGCGGGTTGCGCAGGTCGTGCGACACCACCGCCAGCACCGCCTCGCGCGCGCGGATGGCCTCCTGCGCCAGGGTGTACAGCCGGGCGTTGTCGATGGCGAGCGCGGCGCGGCGCGCCACCTCCTCCACCAGCGCCACGTCGGGCGCGCGGTAGCGCCGCCCCGAGTCCGACGCCGCCAGGGTGATGGCCCCCAGCACCCGCCCCCGCGCCGCCAGCGGGGCGATGATGTACGACCTGAGGTCGAGCTTCGCGAGGCGCCCGCGGTGGTCGTCGTCGTGGGCGATCACCCCCACCATCTCGGGGGTGAAGTCCGAAACCAGGAGCGGCATCCCGGTACGGATCACCCGCAGCACGGGGTGGCGCGCCAGGTCCTCCTCGCCGTCGGAGTGGCGGTGCTGCGTATCGGTGTAGAGGAGCGTCTCCTTCGCGGGATCGGCGTGCGCGCGGGCGATGCGGCGCAGCCCGCCGCCGGGCTCGGCCTCGTCGATCAGGCAGTAGTCCGCCAGCGCGGGCACCACCAGCCGCGCGAGCTTCTGGAAGCTCGTCCGGTAGTCCAGCGAGGCGTCGAGCAGCGCGCTGACCTCGGCCAGGAAGGCGAAGCGCTTCTCCCCCGCCTCGGCCTGCGCGCGGGCGGCCCGCTCCCGGTCCAGCTCCCCGCCCCGCTCCGTGCCGCGCCCGTCGCGCACCCGGCGCACCTCGGCCGCGGCGGCGGCCGCCAGGTCCTCCAGCGAGGCGCGCTCGGCCGCCGTCCACTCGCGCGGGCGGCGGTCCAGCACCACCAGCGTGCCCAGCGTGCCGGCGGAGTACGGGGACACGAGCGGGAGGGTGGCGACCGCGCGGAGCTCCCCCGGGCCGCGGCGGGCGCGGCGGCTCCCCGCGCCGGGAATGGAGCCGTCTCCGTCCCACCCGAAGCTCCCCGCCACCACGGCGCCGTCGCCCTCGCCGGCGAGCACCACGGCGGCGGGCGCGCCGGCCACGCGGCAGGCGAGCCGCGCCAGGCGGTCGGCCACGCCGGGCTCCAGCACGCCGCGCAGGCGGGTGCTCACGGGGTCGAGCGCGTAGGCGGGGTCATGCATGCCGGCGAAGCCGCGGAAAGGTGAGGTCGGAAGAAGGAGCACGGCGGACGGACTACACCGCGGAAGATACGCGAGTGCCGCGGAGGCGGAAACCATGGCCGACTACGCGTCGGGCGCGATCCAGCCGGCGGCGCAGGAACGGTCGACCACGGCGAGCACCACCGGCCAGAGCGCGGGCGCGCCCTCGCGGATCGGGTCCATCCGCCGCAGCACCTGCGCGCGGGTGATGGCGTGCTCGCGCCACGACCCGCCGCCGCCGTAGTAGTTCTGCAGCAGCGGCTGGAAGCGGTCGAGCGCCGCGGCGAAGCGCGCGTCCGGGGTCTCGGCCGCCTCGAACTCGGCCCAGAGCGCCGCGAGCTCGCCCGCCTGCGCGTCCGGGAGGATGCCGAAGAGGCGCGCGGCCGCCGCCTGCTCGCGCTCCTCGCGCCCCAGGTTGGCGTCCGCGTCGTAGCAGAAGGTGTCGCCCGCGTCCACCTCCACCAGGTCGTGCACCAGCAGCATGCGCAGCACGCGGCACGCGTCCACGCCGGCGGGGGCGGCGTCTTCCAGCAGCACCGCGAGGAGCGCGAGGTGCCAGGAGTGCTCGGCGCTGTTCTCCCGGCGCGAGCCGTCCACCAGCCGGGTACGGCGCAGCACCGCCTTCAGCCGGTCGGCCTCCACCGCGAAGCGGATGCGGCGCGCGAGCGGCCCCTCGGCACCCGGCACCGCGCCGGCGGATGCGGCCTCCTCCATCACCCGTCCCCCCCTTCCGCGTGCACCTCGGCCTTGCGGCGCTCGCGGCGGCGCGCGGCGGCCGCGTGCAGCCGCCGGTCTTCGTCGGTCTCCAGCAGGAGCGGCGGCACCGGCGCGGGGCGGCCGTTCAGCTTGTCGAGCGCCACGTAGGTGAGGGTGCAGGTGTTGGTGTGGCGCCGCACGCCGGTCTCCACCTCCTCGGCGGTGACCTCCACCCGCACGTCCATCGAGGTGCGGCCCACGTAGGCGATGCGGCCGTGCGCCTCCACGTAGTCGTTGGCATACACCGGCTCCTTGAACTCCACCCGGTCGATGGAGACGGTGACCACGGGGAGCCGCGCGTGGCGCCGGGCGACCACGCCGCCGCACTTGTCCACCAGCGCCAGGATCACCCCGCCGAACACGTTGCCGTGGTGGTTGAGCTGGTCGGGCATCATGCTCTCCGCCAGCACGGTGTACGACTCGCGCGGCGTCTTCGCCGCCTGCGGGGGATCGGTCGCTTCGGACATGGGCCTGTGCTGAGGAATATCGATTCTGGTCGCCGCCGACAGTCTATCATCCATGTGCGGACGATACCATCGTCTCCGGGCTCGTCAGCATACAGATTAGAGAGATCACCCGCTGTGGAAGGAGTGCAGCATGAGCGGAGAAGGTGCTTCCGGCGGAAGAGGCCGGGAGATCCGGCATAAGCATCTCGAAACGGACGTGATCGACCCGGCGCTCGACCTCGTGCTCTTCCGCGAGGAGCGGGTCGACGGGATCCGGAGCCTCGCCGGCACCGGCGGGGTCGAGAACTACTTCGACGAGCATCCTGACTGGTGAGATACGTCCTCGGCACGAACGTGTACGTCGAGGCGAGCCCCCGTTCAACGCAGCTTGCCTATTCTCCCCGCGCGGATTGGCGCGGTGCTGCGCTTCGAGCACACGGCGCCCCTGGCCGGGCGGCTCGTAGCGCCACAGGCGTCGGCGCTGTTCACATTGACCGGCGGCGAAACTCGGCGTATCTTGAGAGCCCCTAATCCAGACTTGCTCGTCCCTCGCGCCGGAGCGATTCAGCCCGGCGCGGCAGCTCCATCGAACATACCCCGGCTGCCGTCTTCCGGCCGCCGATCCGTGGCTCGTCTCCGCGCGCGCGGCGTCCTTCACCCTCTCCCGGTTCCTTCCATGGTGGGGCTCGAACGTCTCCTGATCGGCCGCACGCTGGGCGGCCGCTACACCGTAGAAGAGCAGATCGGGCAGGGCCGCGGCGGCCTGGTCTACCGCGCGCGCGACGCCGGGGGCGGCGCCGAGGTGGCGCTCAAGGTGCTCGCCGCGCCGAAGTCCGACGAGGCGCGGGAGCGCTACCGCCGCGTGGTCGCGGGAGAGGTCCGGGCGGCCGCCGCCATCCGGCACCCCAACGTGCTCGCCGTCCACGGGCTGGGGACGGACGAGGAGCTGAAGCTGGACTTCGTGACCGGCGAGCTGGCGCGCGGGCAGACGCTGGCCTCGGTGCTCGCGCAGCGCGGGAAGCCGCCCATCGCGCTGGGGCTGCGGCTGCTGGCCGACGCCGCCGACGGGCTCGCGGCCGGCCACCGTGGCGGGCTGGTGCACCGCGACCTCCGCCCCGCCAGCCTGTACCTGGTGCGCTCCGAGGCCGAGCGGCAGGTGCGGGTGAAGGTGGGCGGCTTCGGCGTGCCGCAGCTCGTCCGCCGCGAAGCGCTGGTGACGGCACCGCCCGAGATCGGCGCCTACGCCTCGCCCGAGATGCTGGCGACCGGCAGCGCGCGGCTCACCCCCGCGAGCGACGTGTTCGGCCTCGGGGTGGTCGGCTACCAGCTGATGACCGGCAACCTGCCGCTGGACGAAGCCGCCCGCCACTCGCTGGCCGCGGGCGGATCGGCGGAGGTCGACCTTCCGCCGGAGCTTCCGGCCGCCGTGCCGCCGCACGTGTTCGAGGCCATCCTGCAGGCGCTGCGCATCGCGCCCGCCGAGCGCTTCGCCGACGCCGGCGCGTTCGCCGAGGCCCTGCGCCAGCCCGCGAGCCCCCCGGCCGTCGCGGTGCCGTCCATCGTCCCCGCGGCGAGCGCTCCGGCGCCCGCACGCGAGGAGTCGATCGAGTCCGCGCCCGCGGCACCGATCGAGCCCGCGCCCGCGCCAGCGGCATCCGCAGCGGACGCCGCGCCTGTGGCGGATGCGGCTCCGGTGGTCGAGACGCAACCGCCCGCCGCCTCCGAAGTCCCCGCCGCGGCGGTCGAGCCCGACGCCGCCTCCGTGCCGACGGCGCCCGCCGAAGCCTTCGTCGCGCTCCCGGGTGGGCTTCTGTCGATGGACGACGCGCCGGCGGAAGCTCCCGCGGCCCCGGTCGAGAGCGCGCCGGCGGACGAGCCCGTCGAGACCCGTCTCGCCGAGACCCCGGCGCCGGCAACGCCCGCTCCCCGCGCGGTGGAGCCCGCCGCCGCTGCCCCCAGCGCATCCACGCCGCGTCCGGCGCCGAAGGGAAAGGTCCCCACGGCGGACCTGGAGCTCTACTATCCGCCGCAGCTCGCCGCAACGCCCGCAACCGCCTCGCACCCCGGCGAGGCTCCAGCCGCTCCCGTGGCCCTGCACGCGAGCGCTCCGGCGGCGGCGATCGCCCCCACGATCGCGGAGGTACCTGCCCCGGCCGCTGCCGCGGCGATCGCCAGCGAAGCTGCCGCGGCGCCGGCGCCGATGACGGCTCCCGTCGCCGCTCCGATGCCCATCGCGCCGCGCGCGGTCTCGATCGGCGGCAAGCGGAAGGCGCGGGCGGGCGCCGGCGCGAGCGGGTTCCGCGGCTCGGCGGTGGCCGCCGCGTTCGTGCTCGGGATGCTGGTGCTGGGCACGGTGGGGTGGATGGCGACCCGCCGCTCGCCCGCCGCCAGCGCCGCGACGACGACGCTCGCCGCCAACCCGTCCGCACCCAACGCCCCCGCAACCGCCGCGAGCACGCCGGCCGCGGATGTGCCCACGGCCGAGCCCCAGCGCGTCGCCGTACCCCTCGACGGCACCGCGGCAGACTCGGCCGCGGCACTCCGCCGGGCGCGCGAGGAATTGAGGAAGCGGCAGGAGGACGAGGCGCGGAAGAGGCAGCAGGACGAGCAGGCTCGGCTCGCCCTCCAGCAGCAGCAGGCCGCCGCGCAGGCGCAGCAGACCCCGCCGCAGCAGCCCGCCGCGCGCCCGCAGCCGGCGCCGCCGGTGCAGCAGCCGGCCGCCGTCGCGCAGCGCCCCGCCGCACCCGCACCTCCGCCGCCGGCGCCCCCGGCAGCCGCTCCCGCGCAGGACGAGCCGGCGCCCGCGCGCGCGGCATCGAACGAGGTCTACGACATCGGCGACGTGGGGGAGCGTCCGCGGCTCACCAACGGCGGCGAGATCCAGCGCGCCCTGGCGTCGCGCTACCCCGGCGAGCTCGCGTCCAGCGGCGTCTCGGGGAACGTGACCGCGACCTTCGTGGTGAACGCCGACGGCCGCGTGGACCCGTCCAGCATCCGCATCGTGAACTCTCCGAACGCGGCGTTCAACGGGCCCACGCAGACCGTCCTCCGCCGCGCGCGCTTCCGCCCCGCCACCGTCCGCGGCCAGCCCGTGCGCGTGCAGGTGAGCATGCCCGTGCAGTGGACCGCGCCGCAGTAGCGGAGCCGAACCAGCGTGTGACGAAAGCCCCGGCGGGATCCCCGCCGGGGCTTCGTCATCTGCGCATGACTGGCGATGCACTTCGTCGTTCAGCTTCGTAATTACGATGCTTGTGACGAAGCAAGCATCGACGAAGCTCCGCAACCTGCAGCGCGGCAAAGGTTTGCGCACTCCTGCAAGCTTCGTTACTGCGAAGCACGCGACGAAGCTCGTGACGAAGCTCCCTGAACCAGCCGGTAGCGAGCCTTCGGGTGCTGCGGAGCCGAGGTCGTCAGCTCCACGATCCGATCCGCGCGAAGCCGCGCCAGCCAGCGGGTGACCGTTTCGCCGGAGACGCCGAGCTCTCCGGCGATCTCGGCCCGCGAAAGGTCGCCGCGCCTGCGCAGGAGTGCGACGATCTCCGCGCGACGGTCGGCGCGGCGCCGGCGGGGACGTGCGCTCACCGGGTTCAGCGTCTCCGCCGCCAGCCGGTACGTGGTCCAGCGGCCCGTCCCGTCCTGCTTCAGGAGCCCACGCTGCACCAGGTCTCCCAGCTCGCGGGTCGCCACGCGGCTGTCGAGCCCGCTGATGCGGCGGTACGAGCCGTTCGTCACCGCCTCGCCGCGCTTCAGCAGCGCCAGCGCCATGCGCTGGCTGTCCGTGAGGTCCAGCCCCCCCGCGCCCTCCAGCCAGTCGAGCGTTTCTCCGTCCAGCAGCGTGTGGTTGGGGAAGGTCACCTGGAAGGTGCTGACGCGGTCGGCGAAGAGGGGCGGGCTCATGCCGGCCTGCCGCAGCGCCGCGAGCATCGCCCCGATCCCGGAGCCGCGGTTCTCGCACACCACCTCGTTGCGCCCGGGCACCGGAACGTCTTCCAGCAGCTTCATCAGCACCTGGTTGCGGGAGGAGGAGATTCCCTCCTCGCCCAGGCGGTCCACCGTGACCGGGCCGAACAACCCGCCGGGGTTCACGATCTCCAGCCGGTCCGGAAACATGCGCACCTGCACCGGCGTCCCGCGTGCCAGGGCGCTCAGGTCCCGGTGCACGATCGCGTTCACGAGCGCCTCGCGCAGGGCCGTCTCGGGATACTCCCACAGGTCTTCGCGGTACAGCCCCCGCACCACGGCGCGCCGCTTCATGTTGCGCTGCAGCGCCCGCATCACCGGCTGCAGCAGGCGCGGAACGGGCCCGTCGAACCGCCCCTGGTCCAGGAAGCGCTCTCCGCCCGTACCCGGCTCGCCCAGGTTGGGCGTGGGGTAGGCCACGAAGGTGACGCCCAGCTCCGGAAGGAATTGCTGGGGATAGGCCCCAAGGGCGAGCAGCCCTCCCACCGACGGCACCCATCCGTCGTCATGGCGCACCAGGGCCTTGAGCGTCCGCAGCGCCGCCTCGTCGCTCCGCTCGCGGAAAATGCTCCGCTCCATGCCGCGCAGGCGCTCCAGCAACCCGGCGACGAGCTCCGGGTCGAAATCCTCCGGCGCGGCTTCCGGCACCGGGGCCTCGTCTTCCCGTGGCTGGCCGCGCGAGGCCAGCATCACCTGCACTTCGTACTGGCTCAGCTTGCGGTCCCCGTCACCCACGCGGATGAAGGCGCCGTTCGTCAGGCCCGCCCCGCGGTAGTAGACGGGCTTGTGACCGAGCTCCGCCTCGGGGACCTCCGCCACCACCAGCGTTGCCCCTTCGATGCGATGCGGCTCGATGAGCGCACGCACCGGGGGCTCCATCTCGCCACAGAGGCTCGCGAGATCCTGCATCAGCTTCTTCGGATTGCGCACGCCCGTGGCCGCGAACCCGGCCGCTTCGTCGAGCCCCAGGATCAGCACCCCGCCACCGGGCGTGTTGGAGAACGCGGAAAGCGTCTCCCAGATCTTCCTCGGCAGCTCCGCTTCGGCACGCTTGGCCTCCACGTGCAGCAGGTCCGTGCGGAACTCCTGCAGGCTGCGGATGATCGTCTGAAGCTCCGCCGTGTTCATCGGCTCCTCGGCCAGGATCTCACACGTCCAGCTTACCACATCGTCACAAGCTTCGTCACAAGCATCGTAATTACGAAGCTAGTGACGAAGCTGTCCGGACGCCAGCAGGGTGAAAAGAGAGGGGCCGAACGTTATCCGCTCGGCCCCTTCTCAGCCAGACAGCCGCCGCGAAGGCGGAGACCGCGGGCGTTCTACCGCAGGATGTTCTTCGCGATGGTGTTGAGCTGCATGTTGCTGGTGCCCTCGTAGATCGTGCCGATCTTGCTGTCGCGGTAGTACTTCTCCACCGGGTACTCGCGGGTGAAGCCGTAGCCGCCGAACAGGTCGATGGCCGTCGAGGCGATGCGCTGCGCCACCTGGCTGCTGAAGAGCTTGGCCATGGCCGCCTCCTGCAGGAAGGGCTGCCCCGCGTCCTTCAGCCGCGCCGCGTTGTACACCATCAGCCGCGCCGCCTCGAGCTCCACCGCCATCTGCGCGACCTGGAACTGCACCCCCTGGAACTCGCCGATCTTCTTCCCGAACTGCTCGCGCTCCTGCACGTACTTCACGGTGGCCTCCAGCGCCCCCGCGCCGATCCCGATCATCTGCGCGCCGATGCCGATGCGGCCCTCGTTCAGCGTCTCGATCGCCGTCTTGTACCCCTTCCCCACCTCGCCCAGCACGTTCTCGCCGGGAACGAGCACGTCCTCCAGGATCAGCTCGGTGGTGGAGGAGGCGCGGATGCCCAGCTTGTCCTCCTTCTTCCCCACCGTGAAGCCGGCGAACTCCTTCTCCACGATGAAGGCCGTGATCCCGCGGTAGCCCTGGCCGGGGTCGACGTTGGCGAACACGATGAAGACCTCGGCCTCGCCGCCGTTGGTGATCCACAGCTTGCGCCCGGTGAGCCGCCAGCCGCCGTCGGCCTTGGCCGCGCGGGTGGCGAGCGCGAAGGCGTCGGAGCCGGAGCCCGCCTCGGAGAGGGCGTAGGCGCCCACCTTCTCGGCGGTGAGCTGCGGGAGGTACTTCGCCTTGAGGTCCTCCGAGCCCCAGCGCAGGAAGGCGTTGTTCACCAGGGTGTTCTGCACGTCGACCAGCACGCCCACGCTGGCGTCCACGCGGCTGAGCTCCTCGACCACCAGCGCGGCGGTGAAGAAGGAGCTGCCGGCGCCGCCCAGCTCCTCGGGGACCTCGATCCCCATCAGCCCCAGCTCGAAGCACTGGGTGATGAGCGCGGGGTCCATCTTCTGCGCCTCGTCCATCTCGTGCACGCGGGGGCGCACCTCGTCTTCCGCGAACTGGCGCACGGCGTCGCGGAACATCTGCTCGTCTTCGCTCAGCACGGTCAGCGGGGCGCCGCCGGCGGCGAGCTCTACGGTAGCCATCGTCAGGAAATCGGTTGCTGGTTCTCCGGCCGCCCCGGCATGCGCCGAAGCGTTGGAACGCGGACAACTTAGCACTCTTCGGGCGAAAGGACGAGGGCGCGCGCGGGGGCCGGGCACGGCGGGTGCGTACGAAACTCGCGAGGCCGGGGGCCGTACGTCCGGTCGTGGGCCGGCACACGCCCGGCCGGCGCTTTCAGCTCTGACAAACGGGAGACGGTCATGGACAACAATCCGAACGGACCCTCGGACAGCTCCGGCGGCGGCACGGGGTCGCCGCCCCACGACACCGGGAGCTCCGGCGGCGGATCCACCGGCTCGACGGGCTCGTCCGGCTCGTCGGGCGCCGGCACCACCTTCGGCGGCGGGACGGGCTCGTCCGGGTCGTCGGGCGGCGGGACGGGAGCCGGCTCGACCGGCGGGAGCTCGGGGGGCAGCGGCTCCGGGAGCGGCGGCGCGGCGGGATGGGGGACGATGGGCTCGTCCGGCTCGTCGGGCTCGGCTGGATCGACGGGTTCCAGCGGCACCGGGTCCACCGGCGGCGCGTCGGACGCGGGGCCGGGGCATACCAGCGGCGGGACGGGCGGCTCGGGGACGACCGGCGGCGCGTGGAGCGGCGGCGGCACCGGCGGCTCCGGATCGACCGGCGGCGAGGGGACGGGCGGCGCGTACGGCGCGGGTGAGGGCGCGGGGCAGGAGGGCGGGCGGAAGCGCGACCCGCTGGAGGACATCGGCGCGCGCATCGAGGACGCGCTCCGCGACCTGCGGCCGCGGCTGAAGAGCGTGTTCCAGGAGCTGGACTCGAAGATCGACTCCGCGCTGGAGGACATCAAGCCGAAGGTGCAGGACGCCCGCGACCGCGCCCGCCCGCGCGTGGACGGCTTCGTGAGCGAGGTGCAGCCGAAGGTCGACGCGCTGCTCTCCAAGCTGCAGAACGCGATCGACGGGCTGCGGCGCGACTTCGAGGCCCGCGCCGACCGGGCCGACGCGCGCTACGAGGGCACCTCGGGCTCGTCGGAGACGTCCGGCACGGGCGCGGCGGGCGGCTCGGGGCCGGCGGACGAGGGGATGCCGCCGCCGTCCTCCACCACCACCGGCGCGGGCTACGGCGGCGGCACCACGCCGGGCGGCGGCGACGTCGGCGGGAGCGGCGCGTCCGGCGGCTCGACCGGGACGGCCTCGACGCCGTCGGGCGCGACCACCGGCACCGGCGCGTCGGGCGCGTCGCCGGGCGGCGGAGCGTCGGGCGAGTCCGGCGCGGGAACGGCCGGCGGGTCGCGCTCGTTCGGGCTGGGGTCCGACGCCGGCTCGTCGTCCGGCGGCACCTGGCCGGCGGAGACGGAGGACACCCGCCCGGGAGACCCGCCCATCGAGGACACGCTCGGGCCGCGCTCCGGCGCGGGAGGCAGCTCGGCGGACGCGGGCGGGGGCGCGAGCGGCGGTTCTTCCAGCGGCACCGGGACCGGCGGGAGCGGCAACAGCTGAACTGACTGGCCTCACACGGAGTCAACGGAGTCAGCGGAGATGTCTCCGTTGACTCCGTTGACTCCGTGTGACTGAGCCCTCCCCGCAAGAGGCCGGGAATCAGAATGATCCGGGCGCGGAGCGACACTCCGCGCCCTGTCCTTTTCATCCGCTTTCCGCCATCTACCGAGCCGCCGCTTGATACCAACTGATACACGATTTGACAGCAGACCTTTTCCGTCGTATAATATACCCGCTTCCCAAACCTACGCGGCTACGTGCCTTCCGCCGCGAGCACCATCCCTGTAGACACGCCCGGAGCGCCCTCCCGGCTGCTACAGCGCGTTCCTTCTCCCCGGCCTTTCGGGCCACAGCGGTAGCAACGGTTCTCACCCTTCACGCGGATCGTCTCCCGGTGACAACACTGAAGACCCACTGGCGCCGCCCGGCGGCGGCGCTGGCGCTGGCCTGCGGCGCGCTCTCGGGGTGCGGCTCGAGCTCGCAGGCGCTGGTGATCGGCACCGCCGGCCCCTTCGACGAGGCCTACGCCACCATGGTGCGCCACGCCGTGGAGATGGCCGCCGACGAGGTGAACGCCCGCGGCGGCATCGACGGCCGCCGCCTGAAGGTGCTCGCCGTCGACGACGAGGGCGACGGCGTGAAGGCGGGCGCGGTGGCGCGCGGCTTCTACGAGAACCCCGACGTGGTCGGCGTGGTGGGCCACGCCAACTCGGGCGGGATGGTGGGCGCCGCGCCGGAGTACGACCGGGGCTTGGTGGCCGTGGTCCCCAGCGCCACCTCGCCGGAGATCACCGGCATCTCGCCCTGGGTGTTCCGGGTGACGGTGAACGACTCGGTGAACGGCGCCAACCTGGCCCGCTACGCCGCGCGGCTGGGCGGCAGGCGGGTGGTGGTGCTGTACGAGAACAACGTGTACGGGCGCGACCTGGCGCAGGCCTTCCTGGCCGCCTACCCCGGCAAGCCCATCGGCGTGGACCCGATCGCCGGCGACGGGAGCAAGGTGGAGCCCTTCATCTCCTACTACAAGCAGGTGCAGCCGGACCTGGTGTTCGTGGCCGGCACCGAGCCCTCCGGGCGCGCGCTGCTGCGCGAGGCCATGCGGCAGGGCTTCCGCACGCAGTGGCTGGCGGGCGACGGCTGGCCGGGGGTGGCCGCCGACACCGCCGCGGCCGAGGGGGCGCTGATCGCCACCCCGGTGCGGCTGGACCGCAGCGACGCCAGCCGGCGCTTCGCCAGCGAGTTCGCGGCGCGCTACGGGGTGACGCCCGACGCCAACGCCGCCATGGCCTACGACGCGGCCATGCTGCTGGTGAAGGCGATCGAGGCGGTGGGCCCCGACCGCGCGGCGATCCGCGAATGGATGGCGAAGGTGAAGGGCGGCGCCGCCTTCCAGGGGGTGACCGGCGAGATCCGCTTCCGTCCCGACGGCGACCCCGACCGCTCGGGCTTCGTGATGACCCGGGTGCGCAACGGCGCCCTCGTTCCGCTGGGAGGTGCGCAGTGAGCCAGGTCGTCTCTCGCGGGCACATCCGCACCCGCCTCCTCTCCGGCTTCGGGGTGCTGCTGGTCCTCCTCCTCGCCGCGGGCGCGGTGGGGTGGACGGCGCTGCGCTCGCTCTCGGGGAGCATCCGCGCGGCCAACCAGGGGGTGGAGCAGGAGGCGCGGCTCTCCACCGCGCTCGCCACCGACGTGGCGCGCGAGATCGCGGTGGCCGCGCGCTACATCGAGCAGCCGAACGACGCGGGCGCGGCCGCCGGCTTCGACTCGCTGCGCTGGCACACCCACGGCACGCACCGGGCGCTGCGCCGCCGCGAGCTGCGCGCCGAGGACAAGAGCACGCTGGTGGGGATCGACCAGGCGCTCAGCGACGCCGAGGTGCGCTACGTGCTGGCGCGCCGGCTGATGGAGATGGGGCGCGTGGACGAGGCGCGCGCGCAGACCGACAGCGCCCGCGCCATCGAGGCGGAGATGCTCGCCGACCTGGACGGGCTGGGCGAGGCGAAGGCGCGGCGCCTGGGCGAGACCGCCGGGGCGCTCGAGGGCGCCGCGGGGCGCCGCGCCTGGGTGCTGGTGGCGCTCATCGCCCTCTCCGCGCTGGTGGGCACGGTGGTGGTGACCCGCGTGGTGCGCTCCATCTCCGGGCCCATCGACCTGCTGGCCCGCCACGCCGGCGCGCTCAGCGAGGGCGACCTGACGGCGCGCACCACCGGCCGCCTTCCCGGCGAGCTGGGGCTGCTGGCGGGGGCGATGAACCGTGCGGGCGACACCCTCTCGCGCATCGGCGCGGGGGCGGCGGGCGCGGCCGACGGCATCACCCGCTCGGCCGACGACCTGAGCGCCATCTCGCTGCAGCTCGCGGCCGCCGTGGGCGAGGTCACCCGCTCCATGTCGCAGGTCTCCGACGGCGCGGCCGACCAGGTGGCGCGGCTGCGCCGGGTGGACGAGGCGCTGCGGGCCATGCTGGCGCAGGCGAGCCACGTGGCCGCCGAGGTGCGCGAGGTGTCGTCGCTCGCCGCCTCCATCGAGGAGGTGGCGCGCACCCGCCGCGAGGAGACGGCGCACGCGCTGCTCACCCTGGTGAAGATCAAGCAGGCGGTGCAGGACGCCGCCGCCGAGACCGACGCGCTGCACGCGGCCGTGCGCGACATCAGCGGCTTCGTGAAGACGGTGGACCAGATCGCCGAGCAGACCAACCTGCTGGGGCTGAACGCCGCCATCGAGGCCGCGCGCGCCGGGGCCGAGGGCGCCGGGTTCGCGGTGGTGGCCGGCGAGGTGCGCAAGCTGGCGGGCGAGGCGCGCACCAGCGCCGAGAGCGTGGCCGCCATCACCCGCACCGTCACCGAGCGGGTGGACGCGGCGGCGCGCACGATGACGGCCGGCGCCGCGCACGTGGGCGAGATCGAGGTGGTCGCGCAGCAGGTGGAGGCGGCGCTCGCCACGATCCTGGACGCGGCGGAGCGCACGCGCGCCGCGGCCGAGAACGTGACCTCGGCCGCGGAGGGGAACGCCGCCGCCGCGGTGGAGGCCGCGGGCGGGATCGCGCAGGTGGCGGAGACGGCGGTGGTGCACGCCGAGGCCGCCGAGGGCGTGCGCGCCGCCACCACGCAGCAGGAGGTCGCCTGCGGGCTGGTGGCCGACGCCACGCGGCGGCTGATCGGCAGCGCGGCGGAGCTGCGCGGGCTGGTCGGCAACCTCCGCATCGGCGACTACACGGCGGAGGCGGTGGAGGAGGAGCCGAAGGAAGAGGAGGCGCCGCCGCCCGCCGCCCTACAGGAGGACCCGTCCATCATCGACATCACCTCGGTCGACCCGAACACCCTGCTCAGCGCGCACGAGCGGCTGCGCCGGCGGCGGATGATGGCGCAGGCGTAGGCTTTCGTTCGGTCACGCAGAGACGCAGAGGAACCGAGAGACGCAGACGAGCACGCTGCGTCTCTCGGTTCCTCTGCGTTCTCGCGCGTCAGCGCCCCCAGCTGTTGTTGGAGCGGTCGAGGTCGGGGAGGACCTGGCGCGGGTCGACCTCGGCGCGCCGCACCCGCTTCGGCGAGGGAACGCGGTACGCGAAGCGCGGGCCGAGGTTCCACATCTCCACCGGGAGCCGCACCGTCTCCGCCGAGCCGTCGTCGTAGGTGAGGCGCAGCTCGGCCGGCATCACCATCATCCCGCGGTTGCCGAGGTGCACCACCGCGCGGCCGGCGGAGTCGGTCGTGACGGAGTCGACCGCCTGGTCGAGCCGCGCGGTCGTCATCACCCACCCCCGCCAGAACCAGTCGAGCTCCATCCCCGAGGCGTCGCGCATCAGCCGGAAGAAGTCGGCCGGCGTGGGGTGCTTGAACGCCCAGGTGCGGATGTACTCCCGGAACGCCGCGTCGAAGCGCTCGGGGCCGAGCACCTCGTTGCGCAGCGTGTGCAGCATCAGCGCGGGCTTCTGGTAGCCCGTCCACAGCAGGTCGCGCACCTCCGTCGGATTGGAGATCAGCGGCTGCTCCTGTCCGGGGAGGGCGTGGATCGACGCCAGGTGCAGCGGGTTGCTCTCGATGGTGTCGCCGTACGGCGTGCCGGCGAAGTAGAGCGCCGCGTTGCGCAGGTCGATGAAGGTGTTGAACCCCTCGTCCATCCACGGATACAGCCGCTCGTTCGACCCCACGACCATCGGGAACCACTCGTGCCCGAACTCGTGCGCCACCACCCACTGCTGCGCCTCGCGCGTGGAGGCGTTCGGCACGAAGGTCAGCATCGGGTACTCCATCCCGCCCACCGGCCCCTCGACCGTGGTGGCGTGCGGGTACGGGTAGCGGAACCACTGGCGGCTGAAGTGCTGGATCGCGCCGCGCGCCATCCGGTGCGCCTCGACCCACCTGTCGGCGGAGGCGCGGTAGAGGGTCTCGACCAGAATCCCGTCGACGCTGCTCGCCTCCCACCGCCAGCTGGGCGCCGCCGCCCAGGCGAAGTCGCGCACGCTGTCGGCGGCGAAGCGCCAAGTGAAGGGACCGCCGCCGGGGCGCGTGGCGCGCGGGTTCCCCGCCTCCGCGGCGGTGATGACGGCGACTGCGGTGTCGGAGCGGCGGGCGGCGGCCAGGCGGGCGCGCTGCGCGGCGGTCAGCACCTGCTCGGGGTTCCGCAGCTCGCCCGTGGCGGCCACGATGTAGCTGGGCGGCACCGTCAGCTCCACGTCGAAGCTGCCGTACTCCAGGTAGAACTCCCCCGCGCCGATGTACGGCTCGTGATTCCAGCCGCGCACGTCGTCGTACACCGCCATCCGCGGGTACCACTGGCCGAGCTCGTACAGCGGCCCGTCGTGCCCCATCCGCCCGGCGCCCATCTCGGGCACGTTGAAGCGCCACGCGAAGCGCAGGTCCACCGCGCCGCCGGGCGCGAGCGGCGCCGGCAGGTCGATGCGCATGGTGGTGCCGTAGATCGACCTGCGCGCCTCGGCCCCGTTCACCGTGGCGGAGTCGAGGGTGAGCCCGCCGCGGAAGCCGCCGCAGGAGAAGTCGAACGAGACGTCGGCGAAGGCGAGCGGCGGCTGGTTGAGCGTGTTGGTGATGCTGCCGGGCGCGCAGATGTTCTGCTCCAGGTAGAGCCAGAGGTAGGGGAGCGCGTCGGGCGAGTGGTTGACGTAGTGGATGGTCTCGCGGCCGCGCAGCTCGTTGCGCGCGGAGTCGAGCGTGGCGCTGATGCGGTAGTCCGCGCGCTGCTGCCAGTAGCGCGCGCCGGGGCGCCCGCTCCCCGTGCGCACCTCGTTCGGCGCCGGCAGCTCCAGCTTCCGGAAGGGCGAGCTGTCGGCCACGGCGGCCTCGCGCGTCTGCGCATGCAACGGCGCGGCGGCGAGGGCCAGGACAACCGTGAGAGCCACGGTCGCGAGCTGCCAGTCGTGAAATGTTGCGCGCATAGGGAAGCGTGGGCTGGAGGAGCGTCAATCGGTGGGGATACCAACAATCTTTGTTGGAGCGCTCAAATGCCAGAGCGGGTCTGCCTTACCGCAGACAGGAACAGGGAGGTTGACACAAAGATGCGTAACAGGGGGAGTCGCAAAGGCCGCCGCCGGAGGTGATCGGGAATCCGCTGGAGGTGAGACGGATGGACTCTACGTCCATTCGCCTCGTGTGTCGATAACGCTTACATGACGAGAACGCCGATGCTCCATCGCGACGCCATCACCTGCCCCTCGCCCATGCGGCTGCTGGAGATGTTGTCGGACCGGTTCGGCGCCTTCGAGGCTGTCGCGGAGTCATCGATCAAGCTCGCGCGCTTCGTTCCGACGGACGAACTCGCGATGGATGTGCGCGTCGCCGAGGCGGTGCTGGAGTTCGGCGATGAGCTCCGCAGCGCATCCAGGGCCGCAATGGATTGGGCGCGTGCGGAAGGTGTGGTCAGCCAACCGGCGGGTGCGCGGGTGCCGGAAAAGGCGAGCGGGGCAGCGGCGACGTGCCGCCACCCCGCTCATGCTTCGCCCCTGCGGCCGCTAGCAGCCGCAGGTGTCGCAGGTGTCGCAGGTGTCGCAGGTGTCGTACACCGTGTTGGCGCACTCCGGACGGGTGACGATCCAGTACGCCGCGACCGTGCCGCGGCCGGCGGAGGGCGCGGCCTCGGTGGGGAACGACTCGACGCGCAGCTGCTCGGGGTTCAGGGACAGCTTTTTCATGTCGCCACCTCCGATGAGGGTGTCCCGGGCGCGTCGGTAAGGGAAGTCGCGGCGCGTCACCGACTACCAACCTTGCCCACTCGCGCCGAGTGCGCCAGAGCGCTCTCTGGGCCCCCGGGCTCCGTGTGGGATGATCTGCCTACGTCACTGAAACCGCATCGCGGCGGCGCCCGTACCACCCGCGTCCAACCACTCAACCCGCTGCCGTACCGGAGAGACCATGCCGCCTGTCGACGATCTCGTAAAGCTCTGCATCATCTTCTCCATCTTCGTGCTCCCCGCGCTGGCGCTCACCACGCGCTTCGCGCTGAAGCCGATCGTCGACGCGATCCTGCGGCTGAAGGAGGGGGGCGTCATCTCCGGCGGGCAGCCGGCGGTCGGCGCGGGGCAGGACCTCGCGATGCTCGCCGGCGAGATCCGGCAGATGCGCGAGGAGATGTCGCAGCTCCAGCAGAGCGTGGCGCAGCTCCAGGACGTGGACAGCTTCCACCGCTCCCTCGCCGAGCCCGCCGCCCGCCCGCAGCTCGCGCTGCCGCCGGACGCCTAGGAACGGCGGCTCTCACGGGAGGCACGGAGACGCAGAAAGCAAAGAGCCCTCTGCTCCCGTCCGGAGCGAGGGCTCTTCGCGTCGGCCGTGGCCGCGCAGGCTCAGATGCAGCAGGCGTAGCGGGTCGCGGAGCATTCCGCGTACCCCTCTTCGCCGCGCGACGCGATGCCGCACGTCGGCTGCTTGCTGCAGGTGTTGTCGTGGCCTTCCACCGTTCCGCCACCGGTGGCCTTCCCCGCCTCGAAGCTATCCACCTTCAGCCCGTCGAGGTCCAGCTGCAGCTTCTTCATGGCGTCCTCCCCGCGTCGAGGTTTGCGCACCGCGCCGGGCCCGCTGCGGCGCCGGCCCGGCACAGAACAAGACGCGAATTGAGGACCCAAGTCAAGGGTGGATCCCGGCGACGCGAGCCCCATCACCTCCGAACGGCCGGCCTCGAGGAGTGGCCGGGGGGACCGCTCCGGCCTCCTCAACGCTCGCGTTTGCGCTGCAGCAAGCCGCTGACGACGCCGACGAAGAGGGGGATCAGGAGGAAGCCCCAGAGAGTCTGGAAGGTAGCGTACGTCCGGAAGGCGATCGTCGGCCGCGAACCGATGGTGATGGGCTCGTCTGACGGCTTCCACGCGCCGCCGGACGGGACCTCCACCGGCAGGAACTGGTGCAGGCTCACCCCCGCTGCCTCCCACGCGGAGATCGTCGTGGGAGCGGCCCTCTCGCCCGCCGGCGGGTCGCTGGGCATCACGGCGCCCGGGCGCTGGAACACGAACGTGCCCAGCGCCAGCACCGCCAGCGATGCGTAAACCAGAAGCTCCGGCCTGAGCCCGTACCCCGCGAAGGCGCCGTACCCCAGGTCCGCGAGCCACCGCAGCCGGCTGCGCGACCGGAGCCTGCGCGCGTTGCGCCGCCGCATGCGCCGGTACACGTCGTCGGCGTCGCGATCGTTGGCCATCGACCGGAGCGCCTTTTCCAGGAACAGGAACGGCTCGTCGGACTCGGACGAGAGGTGATCCAGCAGCTCGCCGTACGCCACCCCGATCCGGGCGTAGCGCGTCCCCACCAGGTCCACGTCGGCTCCGAACTGCCCGCCCTCGGCCTCCACCGAGACGACCTCGCGGAACAGGAGGTCCGCGAACTGAGCCCCGGTGAACGAGACCGGCGCCTGGAAGGCGCTGCCGAGGAACGACGCCTTGCCCGCGACCTGCACCCCCGCGAAGTCCGCCGCGCCGCCGAACTCCACCGCCGAGAGGCCCAGGTCGCCGCCAATCCGCGCGCGGGCGAAGGCGGCCCCGTGCGGAAAGCGCTGCCTCGCCGCTCCCTGCTCCGGCCCCCACACCGCCCCGCGGCCCACCCTCAGCTCCGTGAAGTCGGCGCTACCCTGGAACGTGGCGCCCGAGAACGAGAGCTCGGCGGCGACCTCGGCGCCGCGCAGCGAGACCTCGCCCCCGAAGTATGCCCCGTCGAACGCGAGCGTGTCGTGAACCTGCATGCGCACGAAAGACGCGCCGCCCTCGAAGCGCATCCCCTTCATGTTCACGAACCGGTCGAACACCGACCAGTCGAAGCAGGCCTCTCCCGCGACCACAGTGGCACCGTCGCTCGGCTCCATGTAGATGGCCCCGCTCACCCGGGCGTACGAAAAGTCCAGCCTGCCGGTGAAGCGCGTCCCCAGCGCCACCACCTCGCCGCCGACACTCGCGTGCTGGAACGAAGCCTTCTGGTGGAACACCGAGTTCGTCATCAACAGGTCGGCAGCCACGCGAATGCGATCGAAGGAGGCGGGACCGAACTCGGCATGGTCGAAGTCCAGATCACCCGCCACCGATGCGCCTGTCCACCAGGTGACGTCGAAGCGCGTGCGGTGGAAGCGCGCGTCGTTCTCGAACACGCATCCGTGAAACAACGCCTCCTTCGCGAACCCCACCCCTTCGAACCACGCCAGGCTGCGGAAGGTGCAGCGGTGGAAGATGGCCCCGCCCTCGAACCGGGTGTGCCGCACCTCGCCGGCGTAGTCCCAGGGGGTGCAGAGGACCTCGCCGCCGACCACCCCGCGCGTCAGGTTGAAGGCGCCACGAAACAGCGCCCCGCGCAGGTCCAGCTCGAGCTCCACGCGGGTGCCGCGGAAGTTCGCGTCCCGGTGGAAGGTGGCACATGCGAAGATCGCCTGGCGCAGCGAGCTGTTGGCGAACACCACGGTCTCGTCGTCCGTCCCGGGCTCGGCGCCGAACTCCGCCCTGGTGGCGTCGAACCGCCGGCCCACCGTCAGCCCCGCGAAGCTCCCGCGCGACACCCGCGCCCCGAGCAGGAGCAGGTCGAAGTCGGCGCTGGCGGCGCGGAACGTAACCCCGGTCGCGAAGTGGCACCCGGAGAAATCAGCGTGGCGCTTGAACCGCGCGCCTTCCAAGTCGACGGGCTGCTCGAACCGCGTTCCGGCGAAGCTCAGCTCGCCCTCGAACGTGGCGAATGAGAAGTCCAGTTCCTCGTCCACCACCGCGTTCACGATCGAGACGGGAGCCCCTACCACGCGTTGCGGCCCGGCGGCGAGCGCCCGCAGGGTGGCGGCGTCCACCGTGCGCGCGCGCCGCTCGTCCGGGGTCTCGTCGCGCCCCATCGGAAATGGCGGGAATACGATCGAAAGGCCAAGCTGAACGTGCAGGGTACGGGATTCTGCGGTGGCGGCGGTTTCGGTGCTCATGGCGTCGCGGGGGATGAAGGGAAAGAAGAGAGGGGAGAGGGAGAGGCGCGTATCACGGCTTTACTGGCAGAGAGCGAGATCGTAGCGCTGCTCGGTGACGGCCGCGCCCCAGCGGACGCGCGTCTCCTCCTGCGTGACGGCGAAGCCGGCGGAGCGGTACAGGTGCGCGGCGGCATCGAGTCCCTTCACCGTCCACAGAAACACCGAGCGGGAGCCGCCGGCGCGGCAGAAGGCGAGCGCCTTGTCCAGCAGCGTCCTGCCGATGCCGGCGCCGCGATGCGCCGGGTCCACCAGGAACCAGCGGAGCTGCGCCGTGCCGTCCGGCTGGCCGACGATGGCGATGCAGCCGGCCACCACACCGTCGCGCTCCGCCACCCAGAGCCGGCGGGCACCTTCGTCGGCCAGGACGAAGCGCGCGAGTCCCTCGGCGACCATCGCCTCGAAGGTGTGGTCCCACCCGTACTCCACGCCGTAGACGCTGCCGTGCAGCCGGATGATGCTGCCGAGATCCCCCGGCCGCAGCACGCTGCGGATCCGAAACGTCGAATCAGCGCTCATCGGGCTGCCCTCAGATCCACTCGGGCCGGTCGCGGCTGGGGATTCCCAATGCCGTGATTCCCGCCATCTCGGCCGGGCGCAGCCTCAGCACGCCTTCGCGCTCGTGGCTCACGATCCCCAGCATGATCTCGCTTTCGCGGTAGAAGGTGGGGTTCTCGATCCACCCGGTTTCCCAATCGCCCGCGGGATAGGTGAAGAGCCCTTCGTCCAGGAACTGGCGAAGGAGGTCGATGCTCTGTGGTGTGAGCCGCCACAGCGGCGCGGCCCGGACGACCAACTGTCCCGAGTACGTCACCACGTGCTCGCGCGGTGCGTCGGGAAGCGCGAAGGCAGCCGCCGCGGCCCTGAATCGGTCGCAGAATGGCTCCGCCGTGTCCGCCAGCCCGAGCAGGTCCAACGAGAGCTCCGACGCGCCCCGCGCATGGCACCACGCGAGGAGCGCCCACGTCTGCTCCGCCTCGATTTCGTCGGCGAACAGGAAGCGCTCGATCGGAGCGGAAGCGACGGTCACGGCTCAAGCCGGCATGGAAGCGGTGAAGCTCCAGGCGCTCCAGGGGCGGTATCCGCCCTGGCGGCCGGTGCACGTCCAGCCGAGCGCGAGCAGGCGGTTCGCCAGCAGGCGCCGGTAGGCACCGTGCGTCACGGCCACCACCGGCCCACCGGATGCGAGGCCGGCCAGCCACTCCGCCGCCTCGGTCGCGCGGGCCCGTTCCGCCGCGCTGGCGTCGGTCCCGCGGAGGATCCGGTATCCCCAGCCGAGGGAGATGATGACGCCCCACGCGCCGAGCGGCAGGCGCGTCGGCCAGGCCGGGATGGCGAGCGGCGTCTCGCGGAGCAGCGCCGACGTGCCGATCTCCCGCCCCGGGGCCAGCCGCTCGGCCGAAGCGACCGCGCGGGGCAGGTCGCTGGCGACGACGTGCGCGGCGGCGGCGACGAGGCGGACCAGCGCGTCGGGCGGCCGGCTCGCCTCCAGCACCCCGGCCGCGTCGTACGCCGCGCGCCACGCCTCCATCCCCGTCCGGTCCACCCTCCCCGCCGTGTGCACGTGCGCGGACGGCCCGTGGCGCACGAGGACGATGCGCGCGGTCATGTTGCAGGATCGTGAGCGGCAGCCTCTTGTCCACCGGGAGGAATGAAGCCACCGAGGTGAACGAGAGGACGTCGGATTGAAAAGAAGGGGCTCGCGTGAAGACGCGGAGCGCAGAGAGCCGCGGCGTTCTCTCTGCGGCCTCGCGCCTCCGCGCGGTGCATTACGACCTGCAACTCAGACGACCCTCACGCGTTCGTTAGGGGGGGGCTCGTCTGGAAAGTCATCGTCAGAGGCGTTCTCCTCGAGCTCATCGTCGTCCTCGACGCTCATCTGCTCCCGGGTATCCCCGGAGCTGATGATCTCATCCACACGGGTGACCCACTGAAGATCGTCGCGCTTGCGGTCCGGTTCGGAGCTCATACTTCCTCCTTGGCTGCAGGCAGGTAGTGAGACAGGTCCACGACAGCGTAGATGTCGGCGGGCGGTGCAAGGTTCGGCCTCGCCTCTGGTTCTTCAATCCTGTAGAGCGACCGGCACTTCCATCCATACCGGGAGCGGCTCCGTCCGTCCGCAGCGGCCGTGGCTGCCTGCTCCGGGACAAAGGTGTACACCGTAACGGCGCGCAACTTCCGGCTCAACACGAAATCAAACGACTCGCTGACCTTCTCGCCGGGCTCCAAGAGCCACAGGCCCGGCCGATTGACCACAAATCTTCCAAGCTTCTTCCACGGCACACGCGGAGCTTGTGACGATACCTGCTTGCTGAGCAGGTCCGCTAGAACAGCCCCTTTCAGCGGGTGGACATGATTAACCTTGCTCTTTAAACCGTCGAGAGATACGAGCACCTTCCCGCGGTTCTCCACAGTCACGTACACGCGCAGGAGCAGCTTCTCGGAGCTCAGGACGAGGTGCTCCACGGTTTGTGACACCTCGATGTGCTTCGCTGCCTCACGAGTACGGAGGAACCTGGAGTAGGCCCACCACGCGCCGACCGCCAGCGCAACAATCTTTGCGCAGGACTCGAGGTTGCCGATCAGCTCGGGGTGCAGGAAGAACGTTCGGAAATCAATGTAGAAGACGCCGGCGAGGAGTATCCCCGCGATCAGCCCAAGACCGACGCCGAGAAACAGCAGCGCCCACGGCCCCAGGCCAGGCCGATGGGAAGACGGCGGACCTCCCGGCGGGGCTCCACCGGCGCCGTCACCGCCGTCGCTGTCGTCATCATCGTCAAAGAAGTCACCATCACCAACATCCTTACCGTCACTGGCGCCGTCGTGGGGCGGCGGGGTTTCGCCCGCGTTTACCGTGAGACCGGAATTCATGGCGAGCTCTCATCGGATGTATAGCTGCGAAAGGATGGCCGGATAGTCGGCGCGCTCGAAGCGGACAACCTCCTACCGACCAAAAGGAATGCCGTCTCGGATGGATTCGGTCAAGAAAATTATTGGCGGAGGACGGGGGAGGACGGAACCTCCGCCACTCCCCGGCCGTATCTCTCGCGCCGATCCGCCGGGGGCGATAGTGTAAAGTTTGGCCCCCACCGCACCCGACGCCTTCTACGCCGATCCGGATGAACCGCCTCCTCACCCGCGCCGCCGCCGCGCTCCCGGCCCTCGCGCTCGCCGCCGCGCCGGCCGCCGCGCAGCAGCGCAGCGTGGAGTACGAGATCGCCTTCCCCAACGCCGTGCACCACGAGGCGCAGGTCACCGCCACCTTCCGCGGCGTGCCCCAGGGGCGGCCGCTGCAGCTGCGGATGAGCCGCTCGTCGCCCGGGCGCTACGCGCTGCACGAGTTCGCCAAGAACGTCTACGACGTGCGCGTGGCCGACGCCTCCGGCCGCCCGCTCGAGGTCGTCCGCCCCAACCCGCACCAGTGGGACGTGACCCCGCGCGGCGCCACCGTGCGCGTGACCTACACCCTCTTCGGCGACCGCGTCGACGGCACCTACACCGGCATCGACGCCACCCACGCGCACCTGAACATGCCGGCCACCTTCATGTTCGCGCGCGGGATGGACACGGCGCCGGTCCGCGTGGCCTTCCGCCCCAACCCGGGGTGGCGGGTCGCCACGCAGCTCCGCCCCACCGCGGACCCGAACGTCTTCGCCGCGCCCAACCTGCAGTACTTCATGGACTCGCCCACCGAGGTGGGCCCGGTGGCGATGCGGAGCTGGACGGGCACTTATGGGGGGAAGACGTACACCTGGCGGATCGCCGCGCACCACCCCGGGAGCGACGCCGACCTCGACGCCTATACGGAGGCGGCGAAGAAGATCGTGGCCGAGCAGATCGCCGTCTGGGGCGCGCCGGCGGACTACGACTTCGGCACCTACACCTTCCTCGCCGACTACATGCCGTACGACAACGGCGACGGGATGGAGCACCGCAACAGCACCATCATCACCAGCACGCGCAACATCACCGACCCCGAGCAGCGGCTGGGGAACCTCTCCACCCTCTCGCACGAGTTCTTCCACTCCTGGAACGTGGAGCGGCTGCGCCCGCGCTCGCTGGAGCCCTTCGACTTCGAGCGCGAGAACATGAGCGGCGAGCTCTGGTTCGCCGAGGGGTTCACCAGCTACTGGGACGCGCTCTTCCTGCGCCGCGCGGGGCTCACCGACGACGCGCGCTACGCGCGCAACATCAGCGGCAACGTCAACACGGTGACCACCGCGCCCGGGCGGCGCCACTTCAGCGCGGTGGAGATGTCCATGCAGGCGCCCTTCGTGGACGCCGCGCAGTCCATCGACCCGCAGAACCGGCAGAACACCTTCATCTCCTACTATACCTGGGGCGCCGCCATCGGGCTGGGGCTCGACCTCACCCTGCGCACGCGCTTCCCCGGCCTCTCGCTCGAGGACTACATGCGGGCGATGTGGCGCCAGTACGGCCAGCACCAGTCGCCCGCGCCGGCGCCGGAGCGCCCCTACACCGTCGCCGACCTGCGCCGCGTGCTGGGCGAGGTGACGCGCGACACGGCGTTCGCGAACGACTTCTTCCGCCGCTACGTGGAGGGGCACGAGGTGGTGGACTACGCGCGCCTCCTCGCCCCGGCAGGGTTCCTGCTGCGGAAGGCGCAGGCGGGGCGCCCCTGGCTGGGCGCCTTCCTGGACGACGACAGCGCCAGCGTGGTGCTGACCGGCGCGGCGATCGAGGGCGGCTCGCTCTACCGCGCCGGGATCGACCGCGGCGAACGCATCTTCGCCATAAACGGGGTGCCGACGCCGACGGCGGACTCGCTCTCGGCGGTGATGCGGCGCCACGGGGCGGGCGAGACGGTGCGGATGGACGTCCAGCAGCGCACCGGCCGCCGCGAGGTGGCGGTGGCGCTGGTGGAGAACCCGGCGGTGGAGATCGTGCCCTACGAGAGCGCGGGGATGCCGGTGACCGACGCGATGCGCGAGTTCCGCCGCGGCTGGCTGGGCTCGAAGGCGGGGGCCCGATGACCCCCCGCGCCCTGCGCCCCGCGGGAATGCTCACGCTGGGGCTCCTCGCCTTCTGCGCCTGCAAGGGCGACGGCAAGAAGGACGTGATTGACCAGCCCCCCCGACCCGTCGCCCCGGTCGCCACCGTGGACGTGATCCGCAGCTTCCCGCACGACACCTCGGCCTACACGCAGGGGCTGGTCTGGCACGGCGGCTTCCTGTACGAGAGCACCGGGCGCGTCGGGCAGTCGTCGCTGCGCAAGGTGCAGCTCGACTCGGGGAAGGTGCTGCGCAAGCTCGACGTCGCCGCGCCCGCCTTCGCCGAGGGGCTGGCCCTCTTCGGCGGGCGGCTCCACCAGCTCACCTGGCAGGACCAGGTGGGGTACGTCTACGAGCTCGACACCTTCCGACAGGTGGGGACCTTCCAGTACGAGGGGGAGGGGTGGGGGCTCACCACCGACGGGCGCGCGCTGATCCTGAGCGACGGCTCCAGCCAGCTCCGCTTCCTGGACCCGCAGGCGGGGTACCGCGAGCTGCGCTCGCTGAGCGTGAAGGACGGCACCGAGTTCGTGAACGACCTGAACGAGCTGGAGTGGGTGAAGGGTGAAGTGTGGGCGAACGTGTGGCACACCAACCGCATCGCCCGCATCGACCCGCGGAGCGGGGCGGTGAAGGGGTGGGTGGACCTGACCGGGGTGATGGCCCCGCAGCCGGACCCCGAGGCGGTGCTGAACGGCATCGCCTACGACGCGGAGCACGACCGGCTCTTCGTGACCGGGAAGCTCTGGCCCGCCCTCTTCGAGATCCGGGTTCCCGGCGTGGCCGGCGGCGGGCAGGCGCGGCCCGCTGAAACTCCCGCTCCGGCGCGCCCGTAATGTCGGGCACGAGCAGCGCGTCGAAACCCTGAACCGCCAGACCCCTGTGGGACTTCTCCTTCGGTTTCTCGTGAAAACGGTGATCCTGGGCTGGGTGGTCAAGCTCCTGGGTCGCTTCTTCCCGATCCTCCTCCGCCTCGTCCGTCTCTGGCGGTAGCGGGCCGGTCGATGCAGATGCTCCGCGCCCGGAGCGCGCCGCCTCGTTGGCGCGCGCTCCGGGCGCGTCGTGTCGATTGCCCGGCCGCGCGGGCAATTGCAGATTGCGGCGTCACCCGTCACCCGTGCTTCCTGGGATGAAAGCGGCGGCCCTCCACTGCCCCGACTGCGGCGCACCCGCGAGCCCCGACGCCCGCCAGTGCGGCTACTGCGGCGCGCGGCTGGCCACGGTGCAGTGCCCCGCCTGCTTCGGCCCGGCCTTCGTGGGAATGCGGCACTGCCCGGCGTGCGGCGCGGCGCTGGCGCGCGAAGAGGCCCCCGACGAAGAGGCGAAGCTCGCGTGCCCACGCTGCTCCGGCGCGCTGGAGCCCATCCGCCTGGAGGCCAACCGGCTGCGCGAGTGCGCGGGGTGCGGCGGGCTGTGGATCGACAACCGCACCTTCTTCGCCCTCTGCCGCGCCCGCGACCGACAGGCCGAGGCGGCCCGTGCCGACGGCCAGCCCGCCCCACTCCGGCCGGGGCCGTCGGCCCTCGACCTGCCGGTGCGGTACCTCCACTGCCCCCTCTGCCGCACCCTGATGAACCGCGTGAACTTCTACGGGACGTCGGGCGTGCTGCTGGACGTCTGCCCCGAGCACGGCCACTGGCTCGACCAGGGCGAGATGCAGCGGGTGATGGAGTTCGTCGGCTGGCGCGGCTTCTACCGCGGCACGTTCATCCCCTCCTTCTGGCAGGGCGGCGGATGAGCGCGAGCCCGGAAAAGATCGTCTCACGCGGAGACGATTGATCGGCGGAAGCCCCGGCGCGAGATTGCGAGCCGACGCGCGCGCCCCGCATCCGAAGCCCGAGCCGTGACCCAGATCTCCTCGCCCCTCCCGCAGGCGCCCGACGGCCCGCAGCCGACGCTGCACACCGAGCGCCTGATCCTGCGCCCCTTCGCGCCCACCGACGCGGCCGAGGTGCACAAGATCGTCTCGGACCGCGAGATCGCGTACAACACCGCGCACATCCCGCATCCGTACCCGGACGGGATGGCGCTGGAGTGGATCGAGCGGATCGTGGCACGCTGGGCGACGGGCGAGAGCGCCGTGTTCGCCGCCACCGAGCGCGGCGGCGGGCGCATCGTCTGCGCGGCGGGGCTGGAGATCGAGCCGCCGCATCGGCGCGGGGAGCTGGGGTACTGGGTGGCGCGGCCGTTCTGGAACTGCGGCTACGCCAGCGAGGCGGCGCGCGCGGTGGTGGCGTTCGGCTTCCGCGAGCTGGGGCTGCACCGCGTCTCCGCGCACCACTACTCGCGCAACCCCGCGTCGGGGCGGGTGATGCAGAAGATCGGGATGACGTACGAGGGAAAGATGCGGAAGCACGTCCTCAAGTGGGGCGTGTTCGAGGACATCGACTTCTACGGCATCCTGGCCGACGAGATGCCGGCGTAGAGCTCAACCGGTTCGTAATCTCTCACAGAGGTCACAGAGGTCACGGAGGAACCAGTGCCGTTCCCTGTGACCTCTGTGACCTCTGTGAGAGAATTCTTTTGCCGGATCTGGCATCACACAGCGCGCGGCGTCTCGGCCGCAGACTCGGCCAGCCTGCGGTCGAAGGCGGCCCCGTCGGAGACCCGGCGCAGCTCGCCCCGGAGCGCGGTGACTTCCTCCTCCAGCTGCGCCATGCGGCGCTCCATCCCCGACACCTCGCCGCCACCCTGGCGGGCGCGCAGGGCGGCGGTCACGCTCTCGATCAGCGGCTTCAGCGCGAAGCGCGCCGTGAGCCCCGCGATCGGGATCAGCACGATCAGGATCCCGCCCGTGACCGCGATCATCCCGATGAAGTCGTCCATCGCAGCACCTCTCCGTATTTCGCGTGTCAGCGCACGCCGGCCGCGGGCGCGGTTGCGGCGGCCGCGGGCCGGCCGATGCGCTCCCGGAAGAGCTCCACGAACTGCTCCGCGACGGCCGCCCACGAGTACGTCCGCGCCGTGAAGCGCGCCGCGGAGCGCGACACCGCCGCCAGCGCCTCGCGGTCGCCCCGGTAGCGCAGCACCGCCCGGGCGAACGCCGCCGCGTCGCGGCTCGGCACCAGGTGCCCGTTCTCCCCCTCGCGGACGACGTCGCTGATCCCCTCCAGGTCCGCCGCGACCACCGGGAGCCCGCAGAGCCCCGCCTCCAGCATCACCACCCCGAACCCCTCGATGTCGCCGGGGACGTGGACGTTGGGCATGACGAAGAGGTCGCCGCCGCGGTAGAGGGTGCGCAGCAGCTCCTCCGGCACCTTCCCCAGCAGCCGCGCCCGCCCGCCGAGCCCGTGCCGGTCGATGGCGGCCTGGATGCGCGGCGTCATCGGCCCCTCGCCCGTCACCAGGTAATGGACGTCGGCCGGGAGGCGCGGCATCACTTCGTCGGCGAACCACTGGAAGCCCTTGCGCTCCTGGTGGCGGCCGACGCTCACCAGCAGCAGCGCGCCGTCCGGCACCGTGGCCGGCGACTCGCCGATGGCGCGCAGCAGCTCGCGGCGGGCGGCGGCGCGGTCGCGCGGCGGCGTGAAGACGTCGGTGTCGGCGCCGCAGGGGATCACGTGCAGCCGCTCCGGCTCCACCCCGCGCGACAGGCACTCGGCGGCCGTGGCCCGGCTGATGGGAAGCACCAGGTCCAGCGCACGAAAGACGCGGCGGACCAGCCAGCCGTACCCCGGCGTGGGGAGCGTCACGTCGCGCCCCACGGGGATGGCGGCCAGCAGCGTTCCCCGCCGGGCGAGGCGCGCGCGCAGCGGCAGGGCCAGCGTGGCGGTGACCATCGACGAGAAGAGCACGAGGTCCACGTCGTCCTCCTCCACCACCCGCGGGATGGCGCGCAGCAGCCCCGCCATGTACCCCGGCATCCGGTACGGCGTCGCCTTCCACGAGGTCTCCAGCACCAGCGAGCTCAGCCGCACGTCGCCGCGCGCGGCCAGGGCGGCGTGCAGCCCCGTGGCCACGCGCTGCATCCCCCCCGTGTTGGAGAGGGGATCGCCGCGCAGCGGGAACGAGTGGGAGACGTAGAGGACGCGCAATTCGCCGCCGGTTCGCGGTGGAGGGTGCCGGTTTTAGACGCGTCGAAATAATTGCGCCACCCTGTCGCCTGCAAGTGGCGGATCGGGCCTCGTCGCTGTTATGGACCGCACCTGTTCAAAGACGTCATCCTGAGGCCGGTCACGCTGAGACAGCCGATGCCCAACCCTTTGCAGGCCGAAGGATCTATAGCCGGTGCAAGCACTTAGCCGAGGAGAACACACGATCGGGGTTGTCGCGGCCGAGACCTGGGCGCCTCTCACCAGCTCACGTGCTTGCCGCGATCTTAGATCCTTCGGCCTGCACGGTCTCCTGCGGACGACAATGGGCGTGACCGGCCTCAGGATGACGTCCTTCAGGGTTGAGCGGATCAACGCCGCCGCCGCCGAATTCGAGATTACAATCCCCGGATGCGGAGCGAAAAGTCGGGGCTCGCGCCCCAGCGCAGCGCCCGCGCGTTCACGTGGAAGCGCTCGCGCGCCTGCTCGAAGGGGAGGTCGGTGTCGATCAGCCCCAGGTCGTAGGCCAGGCGGTCGCTGTAGCCGGGGAGGAGCACCTTCGGGCTGCGCGGCACCCTGTCGGGAGCCAGGCGGTTCACGTGCCAGACGATGCTGGTGGTGCAGGTGTTGGTGAGGGTGTTGTACCACTCGGGGTGGTCGGCGAGGTGGTTGGCGCGGGTGAGCATGTCCACCAGCATCGCCCGGGCCTGCGCGGGGGTGGCGCGCACCGGGTAGAGGTAGACGGGGTCGCGCCGGACGTTGGTGCGCAGGCGCACCACGTCGCGCTCGTCCGCCACCACGTAGGTCATCTCGAAGCGCCGCAGCAGCCCCATGAGCGGCGAGAAGACCTCCCCCTTCTCCTTGCGGATCTCGGCCGAGACGGCGAGGAACCTCCCGTCCGCGAACTGGAACGAGACCAGCGTGTGCGCCGGGCCCCGCCAGTCCTTGCTGAACGGCTCCACCAGGAACCAGGCCCGCCGCACCTGGCGCAGGTCGTAGGCGCGGTCCTCCCAGCGCACCGTGTAGCGCTGGGTGGTCACGTAGTCGGCGTTGCGGACGTCGTGCACCCACACGCTGTCGCCGCGGAAGTCGGCGCGCGGGGTGCGGGCGTTGTCCGGCGTCCAGTCGCGCTGGTTCGAGGGGCGCTGCGCCAGGTACCAGACGAGCACCGGCGCCAGGACCGTGGCCGCGATCGCGCGCTTCTTCATCGCCTCACCACCCCGCCCCGACCTGCCGGTAGCGCGGATCGCCCGCCTCCAGCACCCGCTTCGACTCGTCGTTCAGCAGCACCCAGAGCCCGTAGCCGCCGATCGCGGTCCCCAGCGGGAAGCTCGGGAGGTTCAGCACGCTCAGCACGATCCCCAGCGTCCGCGCCCACGGCCTGTAGTTGAGCAGCCCCCATCCGCAGATGAACGACGGGAGCCCGATGGCCCCGATGACGATCGTGACCGCGAACCCGACGATGCCGAGCGCCGCCGCGGCCGAGGCTGCCGCGGCCACGCCGAGCACCGTGCCGATGACCGCCGCCACCAGCAGCACCAGTCCGCCGTTCACCACGTGCAGCCAGCCGAGGATCTTGAGATGGTCACGCATGAGCCTCTCCCTGTATGTGCGCCTACCAGCTCCCGCTCGCCCCGCCGCCCGACGAGAAGCCGCCGCCGGAGGACGAGGAATCGGATGAAGACGAGAACGAAAACGACGACGAGCTGCCGGACGAAGACCACGACGAGTCGTCGTCGCTCGGCCGCGGCCGCGGCCGCGCGGGCGTATGGACGACCTGGCTGTCGTGATGGCCGCAGTTGCGGCAGTCGCGGATGACCTCCTCGCGCCCGCCGTGGTCGTACGTCGCGTGCTCCAGCACGTTACGCGTCGTCGTCACCGTGCGGTAGCGGCATGATGGGCACTGGCTGACGGAGGAGAAGAGCCGCGGGTACGGCAGCAGGGTGTGGGTGCCGCACGCGCCGCACTTCCACACGTCGTAGTCGATGGAGGAAAGGAACTCCTCCATCTTCTGCCCCGAGTCCAGGTACACGTCGTCCTGCGCCTCGTCCAGCCGCGCCATCTTCACGCCGCACTGCGGGCAGTCCCGCGGGCGGCTGCGCTGCCAGGCGCTCAGCGCGAAGAGGCCGACGAACATCCCCACCAGGAGGACGCCGACGATCACCACGCCCCCCGCGCCGGGGCTCTGCGCGGCGCGCGGCGGCGGCGTGTACGCGGGTTGCGGCGTGGCGGCCACCGGCGCGCGCGAGGCGGCGCCGCCGGGCGCGAACCACGCCGCGATCCCCGCCGTGCCGCGCAGGATGCCGCGCGGCCGCATCCCCTGGCGGAACCAGGGAAGGATGGAGTCGTCGACCACCCGCTGCGCGTCGGGCTCCAGGTGCAGCACGCCGTCGCCGAGCTGGATGCGCAGCCGGCGGTCGTCCGTGGCCACCAGCAGGAGCACGCCGTCGCGCTCCGGGCGGTCGCCCACGCGCCAGCTGTCGAACAGGCCGTGCGCGAACGGCTCGATGCCGGCGGCCGGCACGGGGTAGTCGGCCATCGCGCGGATGGTCACCACGCGCACGTCCACGCCGCGGCTGCGCGCGGGCGCGAGCAGGGTGCGGAGGCTGTCCTCGTGCGCGGGGGTGAGGATGCCGGCGTCGTCCTGCACGGCGCCGCCGTTCCATGCGGGGTAGCCGCCCTGCGCGCGGGCAGCCGAAGACACGAGCAGGACGGACGCGAGCAGGCCGAGGGCACGAGCTCTCATGGTCTGGTTCCGTGGTGCGGGTGTCCGGATCAGCACTGCGGGCGGGCAGGAACTACGCAGGCGCGGCGGGATAGTTTCGCGCCGATGTCGGCGCGGAGAAACAACTTAGCGTGGACGTGGCGTTACGTCCACCCGCTGCGGTGGAGTCGGCGCCTTCGGGGAGACAGAACTGCGGCTACAGTTGCGAGACGATGCGCTCCAGAGCATCGACGCCGTCACGAAGGGGGTTGAGAGTGATGAGCCCTTCAGCCTTCGCTGCTCGTTCGAGACCGTTGTCAGCGGTGACGAACACCAGCGGCGGAGCGACCTTCGGTCGTATCTCCAGGGCCGTAACCAGGTGTACGGCGTCCGCTGCACCGATCTCGTACTCAGGATGGCTCTTCAGCAGGTTGGCCGCGTCTTCCACCAGCTCGTCGGAAAGGTAGACGATGGTGAACGCGGCTTTCGAAAGGTCGCGCCGGAACACCTCGACCACGCTGGAGTGCTTCGCGAGGTAGTGCGCCCGCAAGATGGGATGCTCAGTGTTGCGTGCATACTTCGCGATTGCCGAGATCACCTCCGGCTCGACGAAGCTCGAAACGACGAAGCCGCCCCAGCGGTTGAAGCGGCCTGTAATCTCTCGCATCCTGGAGGTGCTCACGCCTTCGTTCAGGTACCTCTTCGCGAAGGCGCAGGCGTCAAGGTACAGTGGCATGGCGCTTCGAACGCGTCAGGCGGAGCAACCTCCCCGCACCACCCTTCCAGGCGTTGCGCAGTGCACCCCGGATTCTCGCCCGGATTCCCGGACGGAACCACGGCGGCGGGGTAAGTGAATCGTCCGGTTCCCATGCCAGCTCGCCCGTTCCGGTGCGTACCCTGAGCCCCGCCTCACGAAGGCGGGCAACCCAGGGATATTCCGTGTCGCTGTCCGGTGTGCTCATCGCTCCCTCTATCGTGCAAGCCGTTCACAAGCGGATGGTCGCAATCTGTGCGATCAACACGGCGATGTCAAGTCTGTCCATTCGTGGCGCGTGGGGCCCGCTCGGCAATCGCCACCGGCGGCACGCAAGTCCAGCTCAGTCGTGTGGGATGTGCTCGACGGCGGGCGCAGGGGACTGGGAGCGGTCGAGGGTGCCGGAGCGGGTGAGGCCCTCCCAGCCGCAGCGGGGGCACCAGCGCCGCTGGACGGCGCCGCGCGACATCCAGGAAAGGAGGCGCCCCGCCGGGCCCATGCGGATCGGCAGCGTTTCGCCGTCGCACTCGCTGCAGACGCGGTCCGACGGGAAGATCAGGTAGATCATGGCGAACGCCAGCAGCGCCTTCGCGCCGAACGCCACGAAGAAGAAGAAGATCCAGGTCAGCATCGCAACCGGTGGTACAGGCTCCCTTCGCCCCGCGTTCCCGCGACGCCCCGCAAGAAGCAGGCTTCCGCCCGCGCCCCTCCCCGTTCCTCTGTGCCTCCGCGCGAGGCGCCGTTAAATTCGCCGCCCCTCACCCCGAGCAGCGCAGGCGAATGGCGAACGTCCTCAACGTGCAGGACCTCCACAAGGGCTTCGGCTCCCGTACCCTCTTCGACGGCGTCTCGTTCGCCGTGGACGAGGGGGAGAAGGTCGGCTTCATCGGGGTGAACGGCTCGGGGAAGTCGACCCTCTTCCGCATCGTCGCCGGGGTGGAGGGGGCGGACCGGGGGACGATCGCCTTCCAGCGCGGGATCCACGTGGGCTACCTGGCGCAGGAGCCGGAGTTCGAGCCGGGCGCCACCATCCTCACCACCGCCGCCTCCGGCCGGCCCGAGCTGATGGAGGCGATCGGCGAGTACCACGAGGTCTCGGAGACGCTGGCGCGCGGCGAGGGCGGCGCGGACCGCCTGCTCGCGCGGCAGGAGCAGGCCGCCGCCCGCATCGACGCGCTGGGCGGGTGGGACTACGAGCACCGCATGGAGGCGGTGCTCACCAGGCTCGGCGTGGAGCACTGGGAGCGCCCCGTCGCCGGCCTCAGCGGCGGCGAGCAGAAGCGGGTGGCGCTGGCGCGCGTCCTCCTGCAGCAGCCCGAGCTCCTGCTCCTGGACGAGCCGACCAACCACCTGGACGCCGACACGGTGCTCTGGCTGGAGGAGCACCTGCAGGAGTACCCCGGCGCGGTGATGCTCATCACCCACGACCGCTACTTCCTGGACCGCGTGGTCACGCGGATGATCGAGGTCTCCTCCGCCGAGCTCACCCCCTACCCCGGTGGCTACACCGAATACCTCGAGGCCAAGGCCGAGCGGATGGAGCGGCTGGCGGTCGAGGAGGACAAGCGGAAGAAGCTCATCCAGCAGGAGCTGGAGTGGGCGCGCCGCTCCCCTCCCGCGCGCACCGGCAAGGCCAAGGCGCGCCTGGGCCGCGCCGACGCGCTGCAGGCCGAGCAGCGCGAGAAGCGCCTCCCCACCCGCACGGCGGTCGAGATCGCCGCGGCGGCGGGGCCGCGGCTGGGGCGCACGGTGCTGGAGCTGCGCCACGTGACCAAGGGGTACGGCGGCCGCACGCTGGTCCGTGGCTTCAGCACCCTCCTGCAGGCGGGGGAGCGGATCGGCATCATCGGCCCCAACGGCGCGGGGAAGACCACGCTGCTGCGGGTGATCATGGGGCTGGAGCCGCCCGACGCCGGCGAGGTGGAGGTGGGGAAGAACACCCGCATCGCCTACTTCGACCAGCGCCGCAGCGACGTAGACCCGGAGAAGAGCGTCTACGAGGCCGCCGCCGAGCAGGACTGGGTGACGGTGGGCGGCGAGCGCGTGCACCTGCGCAGCTACCTGGAGCGCTTCCTCTTCCCCGTTCCCCAGCAGCGGCAGAAGGTGTCGTCGCTCTCCGGCGGCGAGCGCAACCGGCTGCTCCTGGCGAAGCTCTTCCTGGCCGACGCCAACCTGCTCATCCTGGACGAACCGACCAACGACCTGGACCTGCTCACCCTGCAGGTGCTGGAGAGCGTGCTGATGGAGTGGAGCGGGTGCGTGCTGCTGGTGACGCACGACCGCTTCTTCCTGGACAAGGTGGCCACGGGGCTGATCGTCTTCGAGGGCGACGGGGCGCTGCGCCGGCACGCGGGCGGCTACGACCTCTACCGCCGCCTCAAGGAGCAGCGCGACGCCGAGGCCGCCGCCCTCGCCGCGTCCGCCCAGGCGAAGAAGCCCGCCTCCGCGTCCGCGAAGGCGCCCGCCGCGGAGCGCCCGCGCAAGCTGAGCTGGAAGGAGCAGCGGGAGATGGAGGGGATGGAGGCCGCGATCGAGGCGGCCGAGGCGCGCAAGGCGGAGCTGGAGGCGCGCCTGGCCGACCCGGCGCTCTACACCCGCCCCGCCGACGAGATCGCCCGCGCCACCGCCGACTTCGAGGCGGTCACCCGCGAGGTCGACGCGCTCTACGCCCGCTGGGCCGAGCTCGAGGAGATCGCGGCACGGTAACCGATTCGTCTCACAGTAGACGCAGAAGCGCGGAGATAGCCGCCGAGCCCTGCCGTGTCTCCGCGCCTCCGTGTGAGACCTTATCCTTTTTTAATGTACGATGCTTGCAGAGGTGGCAATTTTCACTTGCATTTCGCCCGGCCGCTCCGGCCACATTGATCCAACTCAATACACATCAATACGTTATCTCCTGCAATAGTCACACATTGATCCGAGGAGCATGACGCACCGCGGAAACACGGATTCATCCGCCCCGCGCCTGCAGGATCGTCCTCTCATGGGGACGCGCATGACACGCGTAAGTCGAAGTTGTTGACAAGGGCGTCGGCATGGCGTTACGATGGAAGTCCCCCACACCGTAGTACTCAATACCCGCAGCAGGCCCATGTCCCTTTCCCTGCTCCTGGTCGTGGCGTCCCTGACCGCCGCGCCCGGAACCGACTCCACGCGCGCACCCGCGCGCGCCCCTGGAGAGACCGCGCGGCCCGCGTCGCACGAGCTGACGGCCGCGGCATCGGTGGGCATGAGCGCCACGGCGCTCATCCACGCCGAGGAAGAGGTGTGGAACGACCTGCAGCGCGGCGCCTTCCCGGGCGCGGCGCTGGCCATCGGGCGAGGTCCGCGGGTGGTGCTGGAGGACGGGTTCGGCACCATGGGCCGCGGCGGCCTGTACGACGAGGTCGACCCCGACCGCACCGTCTACGACCTGGCCTCGCTCACCAAGGTGGTGGGGACCACCACGGCGGTGATGCTGCTGGTGGAAGACGGGAAGATGCGGCTCGACGAGCCCGTGGCCACGTATCTCCCCGAGTTCTCCAACGGCGGCCGCGAGCGCGTCACCATCCGCCACCTCCTCACCCACACCTCGGGGCTCCCCGAGGGGATCGACGTTCCCAGCGGCCTGAGCCCGGAGCAGGCGCTGCGCTACGTGCTGGGCACGCCGCTGCGCTCGTCGCCGGGAATGCGGGTGGAGTACTCGGACCTGAGCGCCGTGGTGCTCTACGCCGCCGCCGAGCGCGCCGCCGGCGAGCCGCTCTACCGCCTGCTGGACCGCCGCGTCTTCGGGCCGCTGAAGATGCGCAGCACCACCTACTGGCCGGGCGAGGGGTGCGCGCGCTGCGCCCCCACCTCGCGCACCATGGGCGCCGCCTTCCGCGGCCGCGTGCACGACCCCATCTCCCGCCGCCTGGGCGGGATCTCGGGGAACGCCGGGCTGTTCAGCTCGGTGCACGACGTGGCGCGCTTCGCGGCGATGATGGCGAACGGCGGGGAGCTGGACGGGGTGCGGGTGCTGCAGGCCTCCACCATCCGCATGTTCACGCAACGGCAGCCGGGCACCGGCACCCGCGCGCTGGGGTGGGACACGCCGGGGCGCCCGGGCACCAGCATGTTCGGCAACCGCTGCTCCGACCGCTCCTTCGGTCACACCGGCTACACGGGCACCTCGATCTGGATCGACCCCGACCTGGGGACCTGGGTGGTGCTGCTGACCAACCGGACCTTCGACACCGAGGGGAACAACCGGATGCAGCAGCTCCGCCGCGCCGTGGCCGACCGCGTGGTCGAGTCCGCCGCCTACGGGCCGCGCGTCGCCTCCTACGGGGGCGGCTGACGCCGCGAGTACGCGGGCGGCTGACGCCGCGAGTACGCAGAGAAACGGAGAGACGCAGAGAGGCCCCGGCGGGTGCGAGACCGCCGGGGCCCTTTTCACTTCACATCTCCGGATCGCGGCTACGGACGGGCGCCGCCGGTGGCCTGCTGCACTACACGGGCGCCCAGGACGCGGCCGGCCTGGTCCACCGTGTACTCGACCAGGGCGCCCGAGGCCATGCGCACGGTGCGCACCGCTTCTGACAACAGCAAATCTCTCACGGAGGCCACAGAGGCCACAGAGGAGTTCCTCCGTGACCTCTGTGGCCTCTGTGAGAGATTGCGGTTACTGCAGTTACTTCAGCGCGTTCAGCAGCTTGTCGTGGATCCCGCCGAAGCCGCCGTTCGACATCACCAGCACCACCTCGCCCCCCGAGAGCCGCGGCGCCAGGTGCCGCACGATCTCGTCGGGGTCGGGGATGAACCACGCCTCCTTCCCCTCCGCGCGCCACCCCTCCACCAGCTCGTGCGGGTTCATCGCCGTCTCGGCGGTGTAGCGCTCCGGGTGGAAGAGGCCGGCCAGCACCACCCGCTCCGCCCCGGCGAAGGCGCGCGCGTAGGCGTCCTGGAATTCGCGGCGCTGCGCCGTGTAGCTGCGCGGCTCGAACACCGCCACGATCGGCCGCCCCGCGTAGCGCTGCCGCACCGCGTCGATGGTCTCGCGCACGGCGGTGGGGTGGTGCGCGAAGTCGTCGATCACCACCACCCCGCGCGCCTCGCCGCGCACCTCCATCCGCCGCTTCACGCTGCGGAAGGTGCGCAGCCCCTCCAGCACCCCCGCCCGGTCCGCGCCGATGAACTCGGCCGCCGCGATCACCGCCAGGCAGTTGCGCACGTTGAAGGCGCCGGTGAGCGGCGTCACCACCTCGCCCCACGCCCCGCCCGCGCGGAGCACGGTGAACCGCGTGCCCTCGGGGCCGAAGCTCACGTCACGCGCGGTCCACTCCGCCTCCGCCTGCTCGCCGCCGTACGCGAACGACTGCACGGGCGAGGGAGCGTTCGCGGCCAGCTCGCGCATGATCGGCGAGTCCCACCCGGCCACCAGGGTGCCGCTGCGGGGGACCAGGTTCACGAAGCGGGAGAAGGCGAAGCGGTACGCCTCCTCGTCGCGGTAGATGTCGGCGTGGTCGAACTCGATGTTGTTCACCACCCCCACGTAGGGGAGGTAGTGCCACATCTTGGGCCCCTTGTCGAAGTAGGCGGTGTCGTACTCGTCGGCCTCCACCACGAACCACTCGCTGTCGGTGAGCCGGTGGTTGGTGCCGAAGTTCTCGGCCACCCCGCCGATCAGGAAGCCCGGATTGAGACCGGCGCACTCCAGGATCCACGCCAGCAGCGAGGTGGTGGTGGTCTTCCCGTGCGTCCCCGCCACCGCCAGCGGCTTGCGCGCGCGCAGGAACTCCTCCTTGACCGTGCTCGCGGCCGAGGTGTAGGGGATGCGCTCGTCCAGCACCGCCTCGAGCTCCGGGTTCCCGCGCGAGATGGCGTTGCCCACGATCACCCAGTCCGGCCGCGGGTGCAGGTTCTCGGGGCGGTAGCCCACGGCGTAGTCGATCCCCAGCTCCCGGAGCTGGTCGCTCATGGGGGGATAGACGTTCTCGTCGGAGCCGGTGACGGTGTGGCCGGCGGCGCGCAGCAGCCCCGCGAGCGAGGCCATGGCCGTGCCCGCGATGCCGATCAGGTGGTAGTGGCGCGGCTCGGCGGACTGGACCCGCGGGCGGGCCGCGGCGGAGGTGTCGGTCATCGGGGCGCTGGAACGTTGTTTGGGGCCATCCGCGTGCGAGGCGGCCGGCCGGGCGACTGCGAAGCGCGTGCCCGGCGGCTTTCACGGCCCCCGCGCGCGGTGGTATCATTCTAGCCTGCCCCGTGCAGCCCTCACAAACCGACCGACCGAACCGGGAGCCGGACCTTGAAGCTGAAGACGATCCTTTCCGCCGCCGCCGCCGTGGCCGTGCTGGCCGCCTGCGACGACAACCCCACCTCCGTGGAGATCGGGCCCATCCCGCCGCTGCCGGCCGGCGCGGTCATCGTGACCGCCGAGTCGGGGCTGCAGTACGCCGACATCACCGTGGGCACGGGCGCGCAGGCGCAGAACGGGAGCCAGGTGGCGGTGCACTACACCGGGTGGGTGGCGAGCACCGGCAAGGGGTTCGACACCTCGGTGGGGCTCAACCCGTACACGCTCACCCTCGGCCAGCCCGGCGCCATCACCGGCTTCCAGGAGGGGGTGGTGGGAATGAAGGTGGGCGGCAAGCGCCGGCTCTTCATCCCCGCGGCGCTCGGCTACGGGAACATCAACGTCTACGACGAGAACGGGAAGCTGCTCATCCCCGCCAACTCCGACCTGGTGTTCGACGTGGAGCTGGTGCAGGTGATCTCGTCCTGAGCGTGGCTGAAGACGCGCTCCTGGCGATCAACGACGCCCTCTGGATCCCCCGGGCGGAGCTGGCGTACCGCGCCACCCGCTCGGGAGGGCCGGGGGGCCAGCACGTGAACACCTCGTCCACCCGGGTGGAGCTGGCCTGGGACGTGGCCGGCTCGCCCTCCCTGAGCGACGCGCAGCGGGCGCTCATCCGCGAGAAGCTGGCGAACCGCATCAGCGGCGAGGGGGTGCTGCAGCTCTCGGCCAGCGAGCACCGCAGCCAGCACCAGAACCGCGAGGCGGTGACCGAGCGCTTCGTTGAGCTGGTGCGACAGGCGCTGGTGGTGCCGAAGAAGCGGAAGAAGACCCGCCCCAGCAAGGCGGCCCGCGAGGCGCGGCTGCACGCCAAGCGCCATCGCAGCGAGATCAAGCGCAGCCGCAAGTCCCTCGAAGACTGAACTGCGAGTGCGGAAGTGCGAGAGTGCGCTGTGAACCGGCGCACTTC
Source organism: Longimicrobiaceae bacterium (assembly GCA_045803205.1). Taxonomy (GTDB): domain Bacteria; phylum Gemmatimonadota; class Gemmatimonadetes; order Longimicrobiales; family Longimicrobiaceae; genus Longimicrobium. Next base: position 47,596 of record JBJMPM010000391.1, on the reverse strand, counting down.
CGCACTTCGCACTTCCGCACTCGCAGTCAGGCATCCCATTTGCGTTCCCACGGGCCCCGATGGCGGCCCGGAGGGGGCCGGGGCAACCGAACTCTTCGGAGGGAGACATGGGCATTCTGTGGATGATCATCATCGGCCTCGTGGCCGGTGCGATCGCGAAGGCGATCATGCCGGGGCGCGACCCGGGCGGCATCATCGTGACCATCGTGCTCGGCATCGCGGGCTCGCTGGTGGGCGGCTTCCTCTTCGGCGGCAGCGACAACAAGGTGGGGCTGATCGGCTCGGTGGTCGGCGCGCTGATCCTGCTTCTCCTCTACCGGCTGATCATCGGCCGGCGCTCGGCCGTCTGACATGGCCAAAGGGAGCGAGGCCGTGCCGGCCACGGAGCTGAAGGAGGTGCTGACGCACGAGCTGGGCGACCTGCTCTACGCCGAGCGCCGCATCCTCACCATGCTGAAGACGATGGAGAAGGAGGCGGCCGATCCCGCGCTCCAGGCCCGCATCGTGGAGCATCGGGGGGAGACGGAGGAGCAGATCGAGCGGCTGGAGCGCGCCTTCGAGGCCATCGGCGAGAAGGCCAAGGCCGAGAAGTGTCCGGGGATCATCGGGCTGAAGGAGGAGCACGACTCCTACAAGCGCGAGGAGAAGCCGAGCAAGGAGCAGCTCGCGGCCTTCGACCTGGGCTCGGGGCTCCGGGTGGAGCACTACGAGATCGCGGCGTACCGCACCGCGATCGCCATGTCCACCGCGCTGGGCTACGCCGAGTGCGGCCGCCTTCTCCAGGAGAGCTTGATGGAGGAGGAGGCGATGGCCCGCTTCCTGGAGAAGAACGCCGTCGCATCGCTGCGCAAGCTGATGGCGGCGGAGAAGGCCAAGGCGGCCTGAGCGCCACCGCCCGAGCCGGTCACACGCGAACCCCCGCCGGACAAGTGTCCGGCGGGGGTTCGCGTTCGACCATCGAGACGTCGAGGTCCGCCCGCGCGGCTCGGCTGCGGTGTGTCGCACGGCGGCGCGGCGACGGGGGCTGCTGCCCGGCGGCCAGCGACCAGTGGAGCCGTGATGCAGCGGGGGAGCCCGGCGAACGCAGCGATCTTCCGAAGGGCTGAATTCGCCCGGAACGCTAGGCTCATCCCGATACCTCGTGTGCAGACATGCTTTGCACATCTTGGCAACGCCACTAGACTGCTCCATGCCCTGGAAGGGATTTTAACGTAGCCCGGACATGACCTGAACCATGAACCCACAGCCGGCAACGGAAGAGCCTCAGATTTTCATCAGCTATGCGCGCGAAGACCGAGGGCACGCCGACGCGATTGCATCCGCGCTGCGCCGGCACGGATGGTCGGTGTGGTGGGATCCCAAGATCCGCCTCGGCACCAGTTACCAAACCGAGATCGAGGCGGCGCTTGACGCCGCGCTCTGCGTCGTAGTGCTCTGGTCCACCCACGCCAAGGCCTCGCAATGGGTGAAAGAGGAAGCGCAGTCAGGGGTTGACCGGGCCATCCTGATCCCCGTGCTGATTGAAAATGTCCAGCCCCCGCTCGGGTTTCGTTCGCTCCAGGCAGCCGAGTTGTCAGACTGGAACGGGGACGAGAATCATCGCGAGTTCCAGAAGCTGGTCGAGCACATCGAGACGCTCCTCGGCCCGGGGCTGTCGCCCGAACGGAGCCCCAACGTGCCGCGCAGCGTTATCGATCCGCCGCCGCCCGAACGGAGCCCCGACGTGCCGCGCAGCGTTATCGGTCCGCCGCCGTCCGAGCGGCACTCTGATACGCCGCTCGGCGTTATTGATCCGCTGCCGTCGAAGAGCCTTCAGCCGGCACACCAAACGTCAAGACCGCCCTCGACGGCAACCATCCTTGTCAAGGCCGAAGAGCGACAGGGCGCGCCTGCCACACTTCGAATTGTGGCGCTCGTGGGGATGGTGCTTTACGTGCTACCCGCGTTGATCGTTAATGCGATAAACATACTCTCGATGATCATCATCGGCCTGACCATCGCTGTCATCGCCAAGACGATTCTGCCGGGGCGCGACCCGGGCGGCATCATTGTACCCATCCTGCTGGGCATCGCGGGTTCACTGGTAGGCGGCTTTCTCTTCGGCGGCAGCGACGCGCGGGTGGGGCTGATCGGCTCGATCATGGGCGCGCTGATCCTGCTCTTCCTCTACCGGCTGATCATCGGCCGGCGCTCGGCCGTCTAACCCAATGGCTACTGCGAGCCTGAAGGAGGAGCTGATGGCGGCGGAGAGGGCCAAGGCCGCCTGAGCGGCTGCGGGCATCACGCGAAAGACGCGGAGGCACGGGAGAGTGGTTCTCTCCGTGCCTCCGCGTCTCTGCGTGATCCCTGCCGTTACGAGGGCCGCAGCACGCCGCGGACGTGGACGAGCGAGAGCACGGCGGCGGCGACGCTGGCGAGCAGCACCGAGAGCGCGGCGCCCTCCATCCCCCAGCGGTGCACCAGCGGGAAGATGGTGGCGAGCATCACCGCCAGCCGCACCGCGTTCACCCGCAGCGTCAGCGCCGGGCGGCGCGCGGCGTGGAAGAGCTCGAAGGCGATCACCGCCACCGCGCGGAACACCATCGCCACCACCAGGATGCGCAGCACCGGCACCGCCGGGAGCCAGGCGGGCCCCAGCAGCCCTTCCAGCAGCGGCCGGGCGAAGAGCAGCACCGCCAGCGCGAAGGCGCAGTTCGCCGCGAGCACCAGGCGGAAGAGCGCGCGGAAGCCGCGGGCGAGCTGCGCGCTCCCCTGCAGCTCGGTGAGCGCGGGAAGCGCCACCTGCACCACCGCGCGGGTGAAGGTGACCACCCCCGTCTCCCCCACCCGGAAGGCGAGCTGGTAGACGCCCAGCGCGCCGGCGCCGAGGAGCCGGCCGACCACCGCGTTGTCGGCGCTCAGGCTCACCCAGGCCAGCGCGCGCGCCCCGCTCACCCAGCGGCCGAAGCCCAGCAGCCGCCGCACGGCACCGCGGGCGGCGCGGAAGCGCGGGCGCCGCGGGAGCATGGCGTACGACGAGAGGGTGGCCGCCGCCTGGGCCGCCACCGCCCCCGCCACCAGCGCCCACACGTCGCGACGCACGAGCGCCAGCCCCACCGCCACCGCGAACCCCGCCAGCACCTCCGGCAGGCTCCACCAGAAGATGCGGCGGAACTCGATCCGCTTCACCAGCACCAGCACGGCGGGGTTGGAGAGCCCCTTCAGCAGCGCCGTCACCGCCAGCACCCTCACCACGGACACGGCTTGCGGCGTGCCGAAGAAGGCGGCGGCGAGCGGCGCGGCCGCCCAGAGGAGCGCGGCGATCAGTGCCCCACGCGCCGCCTGCAGCACGAAGGCGGCGTCCAGGTCGTCGTCGATGTCGCCCTGCTGGCTCACCAGCGCCGTCTCCACCCCGGTCGCGGTCAGGGCGTCGACGGCGCCCAGGGTGAGCAGCCCCATCCCCATCACCCCCAGCTCCCGGGCGCCCACCAGCCGCGCCACCACCAGGGTGCGCGCCATCCCCAGCCCCAGGTTGCAGGCGATGGTGAGCAGCGCCCACGCGCCCCCCGCCAGCGTGCGCGACGCCAGCGTGGCGAGGAGCGCGCCCTCGTCGGCGGAGAAGGGCTCTCCCGCGTCGCCCTCGGGCGCGGCGGCCGGCGGAGCGGCCGCGGCGCTCAATCCCGCTCCAGCCGGGCGACGAGCTGCGCCAGCCAGTGGCCGCCGCTCTCGCGCCGGGCGCGGGCGCGCACCGCCGGGCCCACCAGCGGCAGGCGCAGGAAGCGCCCGAAGGCGACGCGCAGCAGGTCGCGCTCGTGCAGCCGCGGAGCCAGCCACTGCACGTAGGCCGCGGCCGCGCGCTGCTCCTCCGCCAGGTCGTCCGGCGGCCCGGCGCGGTGCTCGGCGATCACGGCGTGGTAGAGGGCGACCAGCTCGTCCACCAGCGCGTCGGTGCCGGCGCCCTGGCGCACGCGGGCCGAGACGGCGGCGGCGTCGCGCGCGTCGTAGCGCGCGATCTCGCGGGCGAGCGCCTCGGGCGTGGCGGGCTCGGCCAGCGTGCGGACGCCGAAGTTCAGCGGGCGGAGCCGGTCGAGGTTGCCGGTGGTCACCATCGGCCCGGCGCCGGCCGCGTCGCAGAGCACCACGGCGGCACCGACGGCCATCGCCTCCAGCGCCGCCCGCGCCTTGGCGAACACCAGGTCGTAGCCGCCCAGCACCTCCTCGGGGCGCGCCAGCAGCCGGCGCGAGCGCGTTCCCGCCACGTCGACGGCGATCCCCGCCGCGGCACAGGCGGCGCGCACCGCGGCCAGGTGTCCGCCCCGTCCCCCCGCGGCGTTGCTGAAGACCAGCGCGCGGCGCGGGCGCGCGGGGAGCGGCGGGCGCGGGCGGAAGCGGTCCAGGTCCACCGCGTTCAGCGCCACGTGCACCAGGCTCTCGGGAACGCCGTGCTGGCAGAGGAGGCGGTCGCGGCAGGTGTGGTCGATGGCCACGTGGCGCAGCACGCGCGGAAAGCGCAGCGGGGCGTCGGCCCAGCCGATCCAGCTGTGGCAGAAGGCCACCGCGGGGACGCCGGGAAAGGCGAGGAGCGCCGCCAGCGTCTCCAGGCCGTGGTGGCCGTGGATCACGTCGGGGGCGCTCCCCACCTGCGCCAGGTCGTCGACCACGGGAACGGTGGCGGCGCGGAGCTCGTCGGCCACGGGGCCGAGCACGGGGCTGTAGGCGATGGGGTGGTGGCCGCGCCGCTGCAGCGCCAGCGCCAAGTCGCGCACGTACAGCTCGGTGCCCGTGCGGTGGGCGAGGATGCGGTTGGTGACCAGGACGCGCAGCCCGGCCCCGTCAGCCGTGCCGCTCACCATGTTCCCAGAGCGCGTCGGCCAAGGGCCGCACGTGCTCGCCGAAGCGCAGCACCCGGTCGTACGCGCCCTCGGCCACGCGCTTCTCGCCGTAGGTCTCGTAGTAGGGGACCTCCGCGGGATCCCACACGTAGCGCTGCGAGAGGTCCACCGGCCGCAGGCACTCGGTGCGGAAGGGCGCCACGCCGAAGCGCGCCAGCGCGTGCTCCACCTCGCCCGCCAGCTCCTCGTACGAGCGCGCCGCCGCCAGCTTGCGCGCGAGCGCCGCCTCGTCGAGATCCATCCACAGGGCCTGTGCGCGCAGCGCCTCGGGGCACCCGTCGGGCGCGCCCACCAGCGCGAAGTCGTAGGCCGGCACCGTGCGCCCCAGCAGGCGCAGCGCGGCGTTGATCACCAGGCGGCAGACGTCGTGCGACGGGTTGTACCCCTCCACCGCGTCGCCCGCCACGCAGTCGGCGCCGCACGCGTCCAGCTCCCCGGCGAGCTGCTCGGCCAGTTCGGTGAAGCAGGCGAAGTCGCGGTCCAGGATGGCCGTGTAGATCTCCCGGTCCGACATCCGGCCGTAGATGGCGCCCGGCCGGGCCCCCGTCCCCGCGAGCAGGCGGGTGGTGGACTCCAGCCGCGCCTCACCGCCGCTGCCGGAGCCGTCGGTGAGCACGCAGACGAGGGGGGCGGCCGATTCCAGCCAGCCGTAGACGCGCAGCTCGTGTCCCGGGTGCGCCACCACCAGCACCGGGCGCTCGAACGCCGGGGGCGGAGCCTGCGGAGGACGCGCGGGATTCTGCGGCGATGTGTCCATGGGATGTGGCGGCGCCCGTGGGATGGTGGGGAGGAGGGCGAACGGCAGATGGAGCCGGGTCGATCACAGGCGCCGTCCCGAAAGTAGCTCGCGCGGCGGGGGGAAGTCAAACCGGCCGTACAGGGGGATGCGCGTTGAAAACGCGGAGATCCCGGCATCGATGGGTTCCAATGCGCCGATTGCAGCGCGGCCGGGCGCCCGCTACTCTGATGGGACCACGCCACCGCCGCATGTCCATAGATGCAGCCGCGGCGATCTTCGCTCCGGCGTCTCCCGCCGGCGACGCGGCGCCCGTTCCGGACGGGTGCTCCCCCACCCCCAGCCCCGCCCTCCCGCCCTCTCGATGCGCGTCCTCTACGACATCTCCATGCTGGGGCTGGGGCACCTGTACGCGCTGTCGCGGGGCGGGAGCCACCGCGCGGACCGGCACCTGGCGGAGGGGCTGATGGCGTCCGGCGAGGTGGAGCTCCTCCTCTGCGCCAACCACTCCAGCGCGGCGTACGAGGCCTGCCGGGCGTACCTGGCGACGAATCCCGCGCTCGCGACGGCGGCGCTCCTCGACCCGGGCGCGGCCCGCGCGTCGTCCGCCCTCCGCCGCGGGGCCGCGGGCGCGCACCGCTGGGCGCGGCGCGTCCTCGGCAGCAACGTGCTCCCCGGCCTCCTGCGGCGCGGCGCGCAGCTCGTCGACCGGCGCATCCACCCGCCGGTGTGCGACGCATCGCCGCGCGTCGACATCTTCCACTCCCCCGGCGTCCCCCTCCCGCCGCGCCCGCGGGGGAGGCGGTCGCCGCGCCGCTTCATCACCCAGTACGACCTCTCCTACGTCCGCTTCCCGGAGATCTACGGCGCCGCCTACCAGCGCACGATGCGCACGGCGATGGAGAGCGTGCGCGAGGGCGACTGCGTGCTGACCAGCTCCGAGTCCACGCGGGCGGAGCTGTGCGAGCGCGGCGTGGCGCCGCCGGAGCGTATCTTCGTCGCGCCGCTGGGCGCCGACCCGCGCACCTTCCACCCCTGCGGCGACGCGGAGCGGCTGCGGGCCGTCCGCGAGCGCTACGGGATCCCCGATGGGCCGTACCTGCTGAGCGTGAACACGCCGAACCCGCGCAAGAACGTGCGCCACGCGGTCGCCGCGTTCGCCCGCGCCGCGCGGGAAGAGGGCGTGCGCGAGCACACGCTCGTGCTCGTGGGCCACGCGGAGCCGGGCACGGACCCCGACCCGGTGGAGGCGGCGGACGGCCTCCGCGGCCGCGTCGTGCGCACCGGGTACGTGGACGACGAGGAGCTCGCGCCGCTCTACGGCGGCGCGACCGCGTTCGTCTATCCGTCGCTCTACGAGGGCTTCGGGCTCACGCCGCTGGAGGCTATGCAGTGCGGCACCCCCGTCATCGCCTCCAACACCTCGTCGCTCCCCGAGGTGGTGGGCGACGCCGGCATCCTGCTCGACCCCACGGACGGGGACGCGCTCTGCCAGGCCATCCTCGACCTCTGCCGCGACGAGGGGCTGCGGGCGCGGATGCGAGAGCAGTCGCTGGCCCGTGCGGCGCGCTTCAGCTGGGAGCGCTACACCCGCGCCGTGCTCGACGCGTACAGGGCCGCGCTGGCGATGGGCTGAAACGGCGGGCTCATAGCGAATCCGCGAATCAAGCCCCTGAACAAGCGTCTCACGCAGAGACGCAGAGGCACGGAGAGTGGTTCTCTCTGTGCCTCCGCGTCTCTGCGGCTGCGTGAGCCGAATCTTTTTCCTCTGCTACATCACGACGCAGCCGGCGGGGCAGCCGGTGTTCTGCGAGCAGCCGAGCGTGCAGTCGAAGTACAGGGTGTCGCCGCAGAGGTCGGGGCTGTAGGTCTGGGGCGGGCAGTTGTTGGTGCGGGCCGCCCCGAGCACCGTCCCCCGCTCGCGCGCGACGTGCGGGGTGGTCGCGAACGAGGTGACCTCGAGCTTCTCCAGCTTCAGCTTCTTCATCGTACGATCTCCGGTACCGGGTGGGTGCTCGCCGCCGCGTCCATGAGCAGGCGATGCGGAGATCAAGGTGACAAAGTGTCGTCAATTAAACAACTGGCGGTACGCGAAGCGGCGAGCTCCTCGTCTGCGTGATGCGCAGTCTACGAGGCCTGGCCCGACCGCCGCGCCTCGGCCTTGAGCGCGTCCTCGAGGTCGTGGCGCTTCCAGCGCTTGCGCACGGGCCGGCTGAACCAGCGCCAGGTCAGCTCCCCCGCCGCCAGCGGGATCGCGAGGAGCGCCGCGGCGAGCAGGAGGAACCAGGAGTTGTTGGTGCGCCTGGCCAGCTCGAACACGATGGCTTCCACGACGGCGGTGCCGAGCCAGAGAACCGCCATGAACATTCGCGACCGCTTTCCGAATCTGGTCATGGGCCCTCCAGGGGGCGTCAGGCGGGGAGGTGGCGGGAGCGGAGTCGTTCGACGCAACGGTCGAGCCGGGTCCGAAGCTCGAACGCGTCCAGACGGCGGTGCCCGTCTGAACGCGTTGGAAGGGTGCAGGAGTGGAGCCTACCGGGATCGAACCGGTGACCTCCTGCTTGCAAAGCATGGTTGGCAGAAAAGGCATACGTTGCATGACGCGATTCCAGAGCCGTTTGCGCTCCTGCCAATGTTGCGAGACGCGATTCCAACAGCCACGTCCGCATACCAGACTTTACCCCCGAGTTTTCACCTGCTTCCATGCGTACGCCTGCCGCCTGATGGATTATCAGTTACGCACCCGCACGAGCGTCGTCGTTTCGGGGTGAAATTTTAAGATCACTTGAGTCCAAATCAAGGTATCCGGGCCGACGAAGTGAAACGCATTTGCCTGACGCAGGGTCCCAATGACGACGGAGTCGCGTGTGGGAACCTCGTACCTGCGTGGCGCGCGGAAGAATCTCAGCCGTCCGTGCACGAACGATTTTGTTACATTCGGGTGTTGTACTTGGCCTTGGGGTCTCTCCACTTCGGAAAATTTCTGTTCCATCCGCCCATCCGCGTGGAAGGTAATCGTCATGACGGTGGGAGGCGAGCCGCTACTGGGAAGCGGTCCCGTCCAACTTCCAACGAATTGTGCGCGGATGGCATTTAGGCCGAGTGGGGGGGATTCCACCGGCGCATCGCGAGCATCCACCGTCGGGTTTGGGGGGGGAGGCAGTCCGGATGAATCGGGTATCCCGGGCTGCGGCGGCGGCCCGACGACCGGCTCCGGGGTTGTGTCCCTCGCGACCGCTACGTGCTCGGCCTTCTCGGTGTCCGCGGAGGGATTCGTAAAGTCGTTGGTCGGCTGTGCTCCACCCTCGCTCGCTCCCGGGATGTAGTGTTGAACGAGCAGGATGGAGGTCAACACGCTCCACCCGGCAAGGCACGTCCAAAGCATGGTGCGAGTTCGCTTGGGGCGTACCACCGCGATCGCCGCTATGGTGGCGAGCAGGGCAAGCAGCAATCCCACGAACGCCAGCAATTCCTCGGACGTAAGGTGTTGCATGAGCCTTCCCCAGACGCGGGTCGCCATTTCCACGTAGCATGATTATGCCGACATCCAAGCCTCGTCAACGGGTTTAACGGCATCAACAAAGGGCCTAGGACGCCAATGTTATCCTTTGCGCAACCCTTTGGCGCGGTACCTTATGGCTACTGGAAACAATGGCGGGGTGGCGGTGCTACAGCCCGTGTACGCGTTGCAGGCCCTCCGTTCGTAGTTTAGGATCATCTGGCCACCCGTATATCCGCTAAGGAGATCCGAGAATGCGTGAAGAAACGGACCGCATCACGTCTGTCCTCGTTCGGGCAAAGTCGCGTCCGCTTCGCGTTGCATTCCTGATTGATCCTGAACGAGCCACTGAAAACGAGTTTGAGCAGATCGTTCGCTTTGCCTGTAACGCATGGGGCGGGCGTTACTATCCTATTATTCCGACTAATGGAGATAGCATCCAACCTGATTGGCTAAACTTGTTACTGGCAGTTGATCCCGATGCGATTTTTTCCTTCCATCCGGTTTCTCCGACACTGAAGGAGAAAGTAACCCGCCAGACAAACGTAGTTGAGTTTGTAGAAGTCGCTGACGGAGTGCACAGTCAGAATGGCTCAAGTAGCGTCCTCCATGAATTGCGGGCGGACCCGCTTAGCATCGATCCCGTAGTTGCGGCGGTTCAAAAATATGAGCGATTTTCGGATGGACTCTTCTTCTATATCCGAGAAGAAGGCGAGAAGGGACGAGATTATTCCTTCATTCTTCGTAACTTCGGTTCACTATACCCGTTGATCACAACCAATGTGGCGTTTGAAGCCGTGTTTCATCGGATTATCCCCGCTGGTGGGAGCACTTCGGCGATCGAGTTTCTTAATCAAACTAGCGTTGAAGCGCTCTCCGATATCGCACGCGCGTCAGCGACGGATAAGCGATGGAGACACTTACGTCCGATTTTTCCGCTCGATCTAGCGGGTAAGCTCTCTGGAAACATCGGGCACATCCGTTACTCTGCCCATCACGAAGGAATCCACATTGTAGTGGGAAATAGCCCCCACGACTTCATCTACGCATGGAACCGGGTCCTCCTGACTAATAGCACAGAGCGTCATACGCTTTGGGTACCCGATCATTTAGCTACCGATGATAACTTTATAGCCCAACTTGCCAGTTGGCTGAAGGGGTACGTGTGGAATTTCGGTCACAACAAGACAAACAAAGTCGTGTCCTATAGTTCAATGGAGCATCTTGGTAGAATCGCGGCTACGTTACAAAATGCTCTTCATCTCACGTTCGTCGCTTCTCAGCAACCAGACTTGAACTTCCGGGGCGCTGACCGGCGAAGCCTCACCACATCGGGATTTAGCGTAGAATCCCATGTTCCGCTTTCCAACCGAAGCGGCTTGGTGCAAACTGAACCCCCGCCACTAGACCTTGGGCTTGATACGCAAGGGCACTGGATGGTTGATTTGCAGGTTGCCATGCCTAGCGACCCCGCAGTTATTCGAGCGCAGAGCTTCTGGACTTTACCTCAGAGGCCCGGGCTTGCTCGGCTCTTCTCGCCACATGCGAATTACTGTCGGATCGGTTCGTCTGGTCATCCCTCAATTGCGGTCAACTCCAAGTCACGCGTGCTCCCATTGAAACTCCCTGATCGACAGGAGATTGCTCTCACATGCCTTCTCGGTGAATACTGGCACTCCGAGCCGGAGTCAACGCGCCGGTTCATAGACTTCGCCCCATCGGCAAATGGCTCCTATCTGCACGGTTTGCTCGGCTTGTTTGGCGGCGTACACTCGTCGGGACGAACCTTTGAGAATCCGTACTGGAGGGATGTATTGGGGTTTATGGCCAATGAGCAGGCTCCTTTTGGTCGCACAATGACTGTTCGCCAACTCGCCCGAAATCGTGCGCGTCTGCGCCGCCGCTTCGATACAGAGCAGGGCGAAGGTGCATTAATCCCCAGAGATATGGAAGAGGTTTGTCAGTGGGTAGAACAGTTTATGGAATGGGCTGTTTTCCTACAAGGCGCTGTACTCAAGTGCCCGAACTGCGGTACGAAGGATTGGTACGGGGTTGAGAGCTTAGGGGCGACTATTCAATGTCACGGATGTCTGTATGACTTCATCATGCCTCCAGCACCAGAATGGGCATTCCGACTGAACACACTCGTTCTGAACGCCATTCGAAGGGACGGCGTTATTCCCGTCGTTCAGTGTCTTTACGGGTTAGAAACGCGATATAGAGAGATGTTCGCTTGGTTCCTCTCGCAAGACGTGTATGAACGCGATAATCCGCAACGCTATACGGATCTTGACATAGTCGCAATTCGGGATGGGCGGTTCATCATCGGGGAAGTAAAATCGAATCCTGCGAGCTTGAAACGTTCTGATTTGGACCACCTAGAGGCAGTCGCACTTGAAGTGGTACCCGATGAAGTCGTCGTTGCTGCTCCTGGCGAACATTGGCCGGCACAGCAACTTGACCTGATTGGAAAGCTGGAAAAGCGATTGTCGGAACGCGGCATAAAGCTCTCACCTATCCTAATGCAGTGGCTATGAGTCGGGACTATCCTCTACGATTTAAGGAAGAACGATCGGAAGGTAAATCGGTTTGAGCAGCCTGCTAATTAGTCGCCGTCGAACGACTCCAATAGCTCCGATGGACGAATATTGATCGCCTCTGCGAGTCGGACGATGTTGATTAGCGCTACGTTCCGTTCGCCACGCTCTGCGCCGCCTACATAGGTACGATCAAGTCCCGCCTTCGCGGCAAGCTTCTCCTGCGAGAGTCCGGCCTGTTGGCGGTAGGTGCGAAGAGTCGCACCAAACGCTTTCAGAATCTGTTCTTTAGTCCGTTTCATTGGATTGGCCACATGTGGGGGTCGCGGTTGCGCAGACCCATCGGATTTGTGGCCACGACGACAATAAGGCTACGGGCTATGAGTATCGAACGGCTCGAATAGGCATGAAGGCGCGATTTGGAGTGCGTCCGCCAGCCTGAGCACATTAACCAGCCCGACGTTCCGCTCTCCTCGCTCCACTCCCCCCACATAAGTCCGATCAACTCCGGCACGCTCCGCCAACGCCTCCTGCGTCAATCCCACTTGGAGGCGATAGGTGCGCACGGTCGCGCCGAATGTCCCGAGCACGTCCGACTTCGCTCTACGGCTCACGTTGGCCACGCCTGCTAAGGGTGATCGGTGAACCCGAACACAAGCCACTTGCGGACGATAAGTCCACGGACTATAAGTATCGATACTCATAGTCATCATACTATGAGGCGGGCGCGCTGCCGCGTGCGGCTGGCCTGAACTGCCGATCCTAACCCCGCTCTCCCATGTCGCTACACAATCCGCACAACGTCGGCTCCACGGCGAACGAAGCTCCCGAAACCGTGTGGGAGTTTCTAGTTGAGACGGAGTTCAATCCGGACCTCTCCCCTGTCGCCCTCGACCGCATCCAGTCTGCGCTGTGGAGGCGGCTGCACGATGCCATCAACGACGAGCTCGGGCCTTACGTCTTCGGAAACGTGGGCGTTGAAATCAGTGACATTCGGGGACGCGGCGAGGAATCACCCCTGTTCCCCATGATCGCTGGCCACACCCGGTTCACATGCAGTCTCGACGTTGTCGAATTGATCGAGCACCTGTGCCACAAAACAGATTTGGGGAAGATCGCCTACGATGTGTGCGGGCGAGCCTACGAGCTGGACGTGGAGATCATCTACCTCCGGCGCCCTGACCTGGACGGCGCTCAGCACGCGCCCCTGCCTGATCCCGAGCTGGTCCGGAAGATCGACCGCGAGAGTACTGGCAACCACTCCCGCTGAAACGATGTCACGACGGCGGGGTGTGCAGCGGCACCGGGCGACGGAAGAGGAACGCCAGTTAGCCGAGCAACGGGCCAAGCGGGAAGCCGCGCGGGAGCTTGGGGCGTTCTTGATGGATGCGGACGAATACCGTCTTGGCCTGATCGAGCAGTTTGGCGTAACGGCACTCCGGGGCCAGCTGGCGGAGAACGCCACCGCGTACCGCAAGGAGTGCGAGAGGATGCAGCGGGAGCACGTCCGGCGCACGATGGCGGACGCGTTGAAGCTGGCGCAGGCACACCCGGCTCCATCCTTCCGCATCGCGCTTTACACCGAGGAACGCCAGTGGAGGTGGAGCGGTGGGTGCACCGTTCTTGGGGACGACCCGTGCATGAACGGTGAGTACGGGCGACCGTACGGCACGCGGCACAAGCGGGCGCTTGCGCAGTTGGCAAAGTTGGGGATGGCGGAAGTGGATTACGTGAATCCCAACGCCTGTCAGAAAGCGGAGGATGGCACCTAACTGTTCTTGCAACTCCGCCAGTCACCAAGTGGAACAGCAACCCCCTGCCTGATGAGAGATCAGGTGGGGGTTCGCGTTGGGGGTAGGGGGTGATTCGGCAGGCGAACCACACTTGTAAGTCGCACTATGCGTGGCAGTTGACGCAACACAGCGTCGGCTAATTGAAAACCCCGGTAGGGGTAGTGCGGCTGCCGGAACAGAAAGTTGGCACCCCGTGCACTCACAGAAGACGAGTGCCAATGCGGGCTTCCGAGGGGGTGGGGGGATCAAATCTGCTCCGCCCCAAACACTCCTGAAACACGGATTTCAGCCAAGTGGAACAGCAACCCCCTGCCTGATGAAACGTTGGTTCCTCGTTCGTTTCGACTCGAAACGGTTCGGCGGCGCCCTCAGGTCCGGCAGAGCATCCGTCCGGCGGTGCCTCTGGATGGCGCGATTTCCAGATTGGCAAGCTGACTTTTCACCTGAGTTTTAACCCGCCGCCGGAGCGGGTGTAAACTCGGAACCCACAAAAAAGCGGAACCCGTGGACTGGCCATGGGTTCCGCGAGTGGAGCCTACCGGGATCGAACCGGTGACCTCCTGCTTGCAAAGCAGGCGCTCTCCCAGCTGAGCTAAGGCCCCTTCAGGCAGAAAATCTAACGGAAACGCGGGCTTTCCTCAACCCGCCGGGGGAGCGGCGGCGACGGGGCTCGACGCGCGTTTCCCCGGCGGTGCTCTCGCAACGTCTAGGGCAGCTCGCCCACGAGGATCCGGGCGAGCTTCGCCGGGTCGATGTTGCCGCCCGAGACGACGCACACCACCCGCCGCGCGTCCGCGACGCCCTTGAGCGCCGCGGCGACCGAGGCGGCCCCCGCCCCCTCCGCCACCACGTGGGTCCGCTCGACCAGCAGCCGGATCGCGGCCGCCACCTCTTCGAGCGAGACCGCCAGCGCACCCGCCAGCAGCGTGCTCGCCAGCGGCCAGATCTCGGCGAGCACGCTCTTCCCCCCGATGCCGTCCACGAAGCTGGCGGTGTACTCGCACACCGCCGCCCGCCCCTCCGCCAGCGAGGCGCGCAGCGGCGCGGCGGTCTCGACCTCGCAGGCGTACACCTTCGCCTCGGGACGCAGCGCGCGGACAGCCGACGCGATCCCCACCGACAGCCCGCCTCCGCCGTAGGGGACCAGGATCGTGTCGGCGTCCGGCAGCTCCTCGAGGATCTCGAGCGCGACGGTGCCGTTCCCGGCCATCACCGCCGGGTCCGACACCGGGTGCACGAAGACCCCCTCGATTCCGGGATACTCGTGCTCCACCAGCACCTGCCACCAGCGGTCGAACGGGACCTTCACCGTACGGCCGCCGAGGCGCTCGATGGCCGCCAGCTTGGTCTGCGGGGCGTGGTCGGGAACGACCACGGTGCAGGGCACGCCGAACTCGCGCGCCAGCCACGCCACGCCCTGCGCCATGTTGCCGGCGCTGGCGGTGTAGACGCCGCGCCGCAGCAGGTCGCGCGGCACGCTCAGCATCTTATTGCCGGCGCCGCGCAGCTTGAACGAACCGATCGGCTGCAGGTTCTCGAGCTTCAGCCACACCTCGGGAGCGCCGGCCGGGAGGTGGAGCCGTACCAGCGGCGTGCGCAGCGCCACCCCGCGCAGCCGCCGCGCCGCGTCGCGCACCTCGTCGAGGGTGGGAGCGGAGAGCTCGCGGACCCCTGCCGGCATGCTGCCTCCCATGAAGGTTCGGACGTGTAACTGCCGGTTCGCGCAGAGACGCGGAGAGGAACCGAGAACGTCAAAAGCGCTCTGGCTGTTCTCTCTTTTCCCTCTGCGTCTCTGCGTAAAACGGCAGTTCAGGTTGCTCGGTTCTACAGTGAATTCCCGGATGTGTCATCAGCCGTCGTGCCGCTCGCCGCCCAACTCCAGCCGCGTCCCGGTACCGGCAGCGAGCGCCCGCGCGTAGACCACGCGTGCGGCCGCGAGGTCCTCCACGGCCACGCCCACGGACTTGAAGAGGGTGATCTCCTCCGGCGACCGCCGCCCCGGATCGCCGCCGAGCAGCACCTCGCCCAGCTCGGCGACGATGTGGTCATCGCCCACCACACCCTCGTCGCGGGCCTGGAGGAAGTCGCCGGCCTCGGCCAGCGCAGACTCGCGCCGGTCCACGAAGAGCCGGGCCCGGCGCACCGCCTCGGCGTCGAGCTCACGCGACGACCGCTGGCTGGCTCCCACCGCGTTCACGTGCGCTCCCGGCGCCAGCCACTCGCCGCGCAGCACCGGCTCGCGAGACGAAGTCACCGTGCACACCAGCGACGCGCCGCGCACCGCGTCTTCCGCCCGCTCGACCGGCTCGACCGTCTCGCCCAGGCGCTCGCGCGCGGTCCGGGCGAAGGCGTGGGCCCGCTCCGCGCTCCGGCTCCAGACGCGGATCCGCGCCAGCGGCCGCGCCACGCGCATCGCCTCCAGGTGCGTCAGCGCCTGCACTCCCGCCCCCAGCAGCGCGAGGTCGGCCGGGCCCTCGCGCGCCAGGGCCCGCGTCGCCACCCCCGAGGCGGCAGCGGTGCGCACGGCCGTGATGGAGCTGGCGTCGAGCACCGCCAGCAGGCGCCCGTCGGCGGTGTCGAAGAGCAGCACCGCCCCCTGGTGGGAGTCCAGCCGCGACCCCTCGTTCCCGGGAAAGACGGTGATCACCTTGATCCCGAGCGTCGCGGGCTCTCCGACCCAGGCGGGCATCGCGCCGAAGACGCCGCGGCCGTCCGGGAGCGGGATGACGGTGCGGAGCGGCAGCCGCGCGTCTCCGGCGGAGAGCGCCCGCAATGCGCCGGCGACGGCCTCCATGCAGTCGGGCATGGGAAGCAGTGCCTGGACCTGCGCCTGGGAGAGGACCAGAACGTCCATGGAAAAGTCAGCGGGGACGGCCGTCGGCGGCGGATCGCGTGAGAGCTGCCCTGGCGGATCGAAGCGGTGACCTCCCGCCGGCGGACCAGGCGCTCTTCTGCCTGCGACTCGACCCCGCTCACGGGCGCCGCGGCGGCCCCAGCGTGTCAGGCGGCGGGGTGGTGGTGGGAACGTCGAAGGGCCCCTCGCGCAGCCAGGTGAAGGTTACGCGCTTCCCCTCCAGCGGCGCGCGCGGGAGCACCACCTGCCCCACGGTGATGCGCGCGATCCGCCCCACCTGGTCGCGGATGGGGCGCGCGAAGGTCACCACCAGCCAATCGCCGCCGCTGGGGCGGTGCGTCTCGCAGAGCGGCTGCGCGCCGCTGGAGGGGAAGCTCACCACCGCCTGCTGCGCGCTGTTCGTCTCGGCGTCGGTGCGCGCGAACATCAGCTTCCCCCACCGCATCCCCCGCCCCACCGAGCCGCAGAGCTCGATCCCGCTCGACATCTTCGGATACGCGGAGACGCGGACCACGTCGCCCGTCGCGAACGCCACGGTCGTGTCCACCGCCGAGGGGTCGCCCACCGGCCGCGCGTAGCGTTGCGCGGCCGCCTGCGCCGGGAGCGCGGCGGCGAGTGCCAGGACGGCGATGAACGGAATCGGGCGCATGGAAGGCTCCATCGGATGGGGACACAGGGAAGGTAACCGGAGCAGCGACGGGGGTAAATCGATTCCATCCCTCCGTCGATGACACCGGGTGGGAAACATCACCAGCGAGGAGGCCCGCCGCGCCGGCACGGTGCGCGCCCACGGCTACACCGACACCACCTGCGCGCAGCGCATCTGCGACTGTCCCACGGGGTCCGGCGACTCGTGCGACGTGTGCGACACGGACGACTGCCCCACCCAGGCCTTCGGCTGCGGGAGCGGGTTTCACACCTGCGACGCGCCCTCGTGCTTTCTACAGCTGCCCCAGCACCTGCGCGGAGGGCGACACCTGCTTCTGCTGACGGGCGGCGCGGTCGCCGTCCGCGCACCGCGGGGCCGGACCCGGGTATCATCCCCCCGGGTCCGGCCTTTTTCGTCGCCCCCGCGGCTTGCACCGGGTGCGCGCGAGGCCGCATCTTTCCGCCGGACCGAGACGACGCTTTTCACGAGACAGGTTTCCCCGATGATTCCCTCGCTGCTCACGCGGAAGATCGAGAAGCTCCCCCCCGAGGTGCGCCTGCACGGGCGCGTCCTCTTCCTGGTGGACGACGCCGAGCTGGTGCGCCGCCAGCTCGAGGGCGAGGACCTGGAGCTCACCGGCGAGGTGCGCGCCAGGCTGCGCGACAACATCTCCACCGACGAGATCACGCCGGCGTACATCTGCTACTACTTCGACGAGACGCTGGGCGAGTTCCCGTACCTGGGACTCAAGGCCGGGAGCGAGTTCCCCATCAAGCAGGGGAGCGTGAAGAAGGGCGGCTTCGTGGCCTCCGTCTCGGGCAAGCGCCGGGGGAAGGGCTCGTCGCGCGAGCAGAGCCCGTACGCGGAGATGATGGCCGGCATCCGCGTGGTGATCGCGGAGAACATCGAGCGCATCTACCGCGAGAACTGCCAGAACCTGGGCGTGCTCACCAGCACCAACTTCGAGCTGATCGACCGCATCCGCCGCGGCGAGACCATCCCCCTCTCCGAGTTCACCGAGGGGGCCGACGAGATCACCCGCGGCATCATCGAGCACGGCGGGCTCTTCAACTACAACGTGGCGCGGCTGCAGGGCGCGGTGCGCACCCCGCCCATCTCCTGCCACGGCGCGGGCGAGACGGCGGAGGACCTGGACCGCCAGGACGTGCGCATGCTGCGCGGCAGCGGCGAGTACAACGCTCCCGGCCCGGACACCGGCGTGGACGGCGCCGCGGCGCAGTTCGTGGCCACCTCCACCTCGAACGTGCGCTCCGACACCCTGGGCGCGCCCGGCGGCAAGCACGGCGCGGGGCCGCGCGCGATGACGCTGGCCGAGAAGATCTTCGCCCGCCACTGGGTGACCGACCTGTCGCAGGACGCGGTCGGCGTGCCTTGGGTGCAGCCGGGCGACAGCGGCTTCGTGAAGACCGACATCCGCTTCAGCCACGAGTACGTGACGCCGATGTCGGCCATCTTCTTCGAGCACTACGTGGGGCCCGACGAGAAGGTGCTGGAGCCGGAGAGCATCCTCTTCTTCCGCGACCACCTCACCTTCCTGAAGGATGCGATGACGCAGGAGCGCATCCAGATGGGGCTGCTGAACGTGGCCAACCAGCTCGAGGTGAAGCAGCGCGAGTTCGCGGAGAAGCAGGGGGTGCGGCTCTACGGCGAGCTGGGGCACGGCAAGCACGGCTCCGAGGCGATCTGCCACAGCAAGATCCTGGAGGCGTACGCCGAGCCGGGGCAGATCATCATCGGCTCCGACAGCCACACGCCGCACGCGGGCGCCGTGGGGTGCGTGGCGTTCGGCGTGGGGACCACCGCCATCTTCAACTCGTGGATCACCAAGGACGTGCGGGTGGAGGTGCCGAAGAGCTTCCGGGTGAACGTGCACGGCGAGAAGCCCGCGAACGTCTCGGCCAAGGACTTCATGCTGGAGATCCTGCGCCAGCCGTACATCAAGGACGGCCACGCGATCGGGCAGATCATCGAGTACGCCGGCCCCGCGGTGGAGGCGCTCTCGGTCGACGAGCGCGCGACGATGACCAACATGGCCGCCGAGGTGGGCGCCTTCACCGGCATCGTGGCGCCGGACGCGAAGACGGTGGAATACCTGGTGGCGCAGCGGGGGATGAGCCGTGGGGCGGCCGAGGCGCTCTGTGAGGGGCTCTTCTCCGACGAGGGCGCCGGGTACGTGATGACGATCGACATCGACGCCAGCACGCTGCGGCCGATGGTGGCGCTCCCGGGCGACCCCGGCAACGGCCTGTACGTGGACGAGCTCCCCGAGGCGGTGAAGATCGACATCGCCTACGCGGGGAGCTGCACGGCGGGGAAGAAGGAGGACATGGACATGTACGCCGCCGTGCTGCGCGAGTACGCCGAGCGCGGCGAGCGCAAGCCCGACCACGTGCAGTTCTACATCCAGTGCGGCTCGCAGGAGGTGTACAGCTACTGCCAGGAGCAGGGATACGACCGGGTGTTCGAGGCGGTGGGCGCCACCTTCATCGAGCCGAGCTGCGGCGCCTGCATCAACGCGGGCCCCGGCGTCAGCCGCAAGCCGACGGACGTGACGGTGAGCGCCATCAACCGCAACTTCCCCGGCCGTAGCGGCCCCGGTCAGCTCTACCTGGCCTCCCCCTACACCGTGGCCGCGAGCGCCATGGCCGGCCGGATCGTCGCCTGGGAGCTCGAGCCGGCGGGGGTGTAGCCGTCGTCGTGCGCTTCGTCAACGGCAAGATCTCCCCCGGGCGCGTCCGCGTCCGGGGGAGCCTTTCTATTCCCCTTGACTGCATCTACCCGAGTACGTACGGTGCGGCGAGACGTACGAAACGTCCAAATTGACCACAGATGAATACGCTTGCGGCCGAGGAACTCCACTCTCCAGTCAACGCTCGACCGGGTCGAGCGGGAGATCCGCGACTTCACCGTGGAGTACGCGTTCGCGTTTTCGGTCGATGGAGAGCCTCTTTTTCACACGACGGACGAGGAAGACTCGCAGGTCGGCTTTACTGAAGCCGAGCTTGCACAGCTCTCCGGCGCGGTGCTGACGCACAATCATCCAGGAGGGCGCTCGTTCTCCGAGGAAGACGTAACGTTCGCGATGCGCGTTGGCTTGGCCGAGATGCGGGTGGTAACGACGAAATCTCGCTTCATCCTTCGACCGCCCGGGGAAAGGTGGTCGTGGTTCCTCCTGAAGTCGTTCCCGGCCATGCTGGAAGTGGAGCGGCACTTGCTCGACCGGCAGTTGTTTGGAGAGATTGCTTCGGGAGTGAGGTCGAAACGGGAGGCCGATCTCGTCTTCCACCATCTCCTCTGGGAGTGCGTGAGCAGACGAGGACTGATCGGTTATTCGGTAGAACCTTGGTAGCGGAGCGTTGCGCCGATGTACTTGCTGATTGATCCGCCCGTAACGGCCTATTCTCCACCCGACCAGATCGTCGCCTGGATCGAGAAGCTGGAGCAGCTCGCAGGTCGGCCAGAGTACGCAGAGAAAGGCCCTCGCAAGCAGATCCGGTCGGCCATGGCGCAGGCCCGACGCTGGCTGCGCACCAGCCAGCGCCTTGAGATCGTGGAGTCCACGCGCACACGCAGGGCGGTAGCGCACCCGCCGGAGTAAACTGCGCGGTGTAAATTACCCTGGACAGATCGTCTCACGCAGAGACGCGGAGGCACGGAGAGAGTCGGCGAACTCTCTCCGTGCCTCTGCGTCTCTGCGTGAGACGAAAATGGCTTGACCCAGGTATCCACGTTCGCCTACTCTGCGCACATGGTGTACACCACGTCCAAATTTGACACAGATGAACGCGCGTGCCCTCGCGGAGCCCTCTCCTCGAATCGCAACTCGAGCAGGTCGAGCGGGCGATCCGGGTTTTGGACGTGGAGTACGCATACGCGTTTTCACCTGGTGGAGAGCTGCTCTTTCACCGGACGGATGAGGCAGTCTCGCGAGTACGCCTCAGCCACGCCGAACTCGCGTTGCTCTCCGGTACGGTGCTGACGTACAACCACCCCGGGGGCCGGTCGTTCTCGGAGGCGGACGTGAGGTTTCGCAATGCGGATTGGCTTGGCCGAGATGCGGGTGGTTGCCGCACGATCACGTTACGTCCTGCGGCCCCCGGACGGCGGCTGGTCGTGGGTGCTCCTGAAGTCGTTCCCCACCGTGCTGGAGTTGGAGCGGCACTTGCTCCACCGGCAGCTCTTTGGAGAGATTGCTTCAGGGGCCATGTCGAAACAGCAAATCGAGGTCGAGTATCACCATCTTCTCTGGGAGCGCCTGTGTCGGCGAGAGCTGATCGGCTACTCGGTGGACCCGTGGTGACCCAGCCTGGAGGCGAGAATGTATCTCCTGATCGATCCGCCGGTTAACCCGTTTTCCCCCCCCGACCGGATCATCGCCTGGATCGCGGAGTTGGAGCAGCTTGCTCAACAGCCCGAAAACAGGGAGAACGGGCCCCGCAAGCAGATCGGATCAGAGTTGGCGCTGGCCCGGAAATGGCTTCGCACCAGCAAGCGCCTGGAGAAGCTGGAGACCGCGCGAACTCGAACGCCGGTACCACACCCGCCGGCGTGAACCACACGGACGTTTACAACCCTGGCACCAGCGCCGGCCTTCGTCAGAGGGCCGGCGCTGTTTTCGTGGCGGGCATGCGCCGGCCAGCGGTTTCTGGTCGAGGCTTCAGCAGCGTCCATGGCTCGACGCCGAACACGGCGGCGAGCTTGCCGACGGTGTCGATCCGCGCCGTGGTGCGGGCGGACTCGATCTCCGCGACGCGCGGCTGGGAGACGCCCAGCGCCCGCGCCAAGTCCCGCTGCGTCATCCCCCGCTGGTTGCGCAGCCGCAGGACGTTGCGCGCGAGCACCACGCACAGCTCCTCTTCCGCCACCACGACGGCGGGAATTTCGGCTCGCACCTGGTCGGCCAGATCCCGCGCCGACACAGCCCTGTCTCTCAGCGACATCGTCAGTCCTCCTCCGCGAGGAAGCGCCGGCGGATGGCCGCCACCGCCTCGATCACCTGGTTCAGCCGCGCCCTCCCCACCACGTCACGCTTGGGGAGAGCGTGTGTGACGTACAGCTCCTTCACCTCGGGGGTGTCGACCCAGAAGAAGAACAGCCGATACCCACCGCTGCCGAGATCGCGTATCTCGCCGATGCACAGATCGTTGCGGAGCACCTTCACCAGCTCGCTCCGGGTGGAGAGGATCCACCCATCTTCCTCGACCTGCCGCACCCTCCCGTCAACGATCGCGAAACGCTTTGGATCCGCCTTTGCGAGCTTCCGCATCTGCCGGTCAGCCGGCGGAAGGAAGAAGACGCTGCAGTGGTCGCTCATCGTCCCGGTATTGATAAGATTTAGCGTATCAGACGACGAACGTCAACAGCGCGTTCTCGGGGCCATCGGGCGCACCTCCCATGAGAAACAAAGGCACCGAAGCCGCGAGCGCCGGTTCTCGCGAGGAGAACCGGCGCTCGGTCCAGCGATGTGACGTTCTGGCGCGGCGCTACACGCCGGCCCCCGCGAGCTCGTGCTCGGCGCCGGCGGTGCGGCGGAGCTTCTGGGTGAGGTCGGCGATCAGGACCTGGGCGAAGGCGAGGGGGACCAGGCGGCCGTCGCTGCCGTCCTCGTCCATGAAGCGGCCCAGCGCCTCGGGCTGGAAGGTGTCGCCGAAGCGCTCCTGCGCCCACGCGTCCACCTGCTCGATGGGGAGCGTGGAATCGACGCCCACCACCAGCGCGTCCTCTTCCTCGCGGAAGCTCACGTGCTCGCCGAAGCGGTGCACGATGCCGTTGTAGCGCACGGCGTCGGCGGCGGCGCGGCGGAGGACGAGCGCGGCGGTCACCTCGCTGTCGGGCGCGTCCCACTCGGGGATCTCGTAGCGCACCACCAGGTCGGCGCGCCCCGCCTGCGGCAGCACGTACTCCTTGCTGTCGAGCAGGTGGCCGGCGATGTACTTGAGCACCTCGGCCTCGGTGTAGCCGCGCGTCTTCACGTCGCGCCGCAGCTTCCAGCGGAAGAGGAGCTCGGGCTCGGGCTGCAGGAACACCGCCAGGTCGTACGCCCCCCGCAGCTCGTCGCTGGGGAAGCCCAGGAGCCCGCGCACCAGCACCACCTCGTTGGGCTCCACCGTGCGCGCCGCGCCGAAGGTGCCGTCGGTGTGGTCGTAGCGCCGGTTGCGCACCGGGCGCCCGCGGCCCAGGAGCTGGAGGTGCTCCTGCATCAGCGGGAAGTTGTGCACCGTGGGGTGCAGCGCGCTGAGCCCGAGCTCCTGCCGCTCCGCGCGGGTGTGGCGGTGGTAGTCGTCGAGCTCGAGCGTGGAGACGCGGTCGGGGCCGATCAGCGCGGCCACCCCTTCGGCCACCGTGCTCTTGCCGCTCCCCGAGTCTCCCACGATCCCCAGCAGGAAGGGGTGGTGCGGCGGCTGGGGGCTGAGATCGTCGCTCATGCGGCGGGCGCGGAAAGCCGCGCCCCGTGACTGCGGGCCATGAAGACCTCCCATTTCCGGATGCGTAGGGAGTGCATACTAGCGCGCTCCGCCGTGATGCGAAAGTTACATCGTTGCCGCACCCTGCGTGCCGCCACGGTTGCGCCAGCTTTCGACGACGTTTCGGCGCGCGACGGCCGGGGTGCGGCGGGCGCGCGCGGCGGGTAGCTTGGGCTACCCGCGCCCGGCCGCGAACGTGCCGGACCGGCGCGACGCGACCGGCGGCCTTCATCATCTCCCCATCTTCCGCTAACGATGTCAGGCTACTGCGACGCGGCGCCGGGCCACGAGTGGCACGGGCCGTATCACGACCACGAGTACGGGTTCCCGCTCTCCGGCGACGACGCGCTGCTGGAGCGGCTGGCGCTGGAGATCAACCAGGCGGGCCTCTCCTGGCTCACCATCCTGAAGAAGCGCGACGCCTTCCACCGCGCCTTCGACGGCTTCGCGGTGGACCGCGTGGCCGCGTACGGCGAGGACGACGTGGCGCGGCTCCTCGCGGACGCCGGGATCATCCGCAACCGGATGAAGGTGGAGGCGGTGATCGAGAACGCGCGCCGCATCCAGCGGCTGCGCGAGACGCACGGCTCGTTCGCCGCGTGGCTCGACGCCCACCATCGCCTGACGAAGGAGGAGTGGGTGAAGCTGTTCAAGCGCACCTTCCGCTTCACCGGCGGCGAGATCGTGGGCGAGTTCCTGATGAGCACCGGCTACCTTCCCGGCGCGCACCGGGACGACTGCCCCGTGCAGGCCCGCATCCTCGCCGCGGGCCCGGCCTGGGCGCGCGCGACCCATCCGCCGGCAGCGGGGTAGCACTCCCGCGCCACCGCCCGGCGGTGTGTCTCCCATCTCCCAATCCCTTTGCTGTGAGAACTTTACGATGAAGTGGTCGCATCTCCTGGCCCTGGCGTGCGCGGCCTTCGCGGCGAGCCCGGCCGCGGCGCAGCAGATCACGGCGAGCCAGCTCCCCTCGGCCGAGCGGATGCTCACGGTGTTCGAGGAAGACGCGGTGGAGAACCGCACCGGCGGGACGGAAGGAATCGCCGCCGTGCAGTGGGCGCTGATGCACAGGCCCCAGGTGCCGCCGGCGCGGCTGGACTCGCTGCTCGCGGGGCTGGAGCGCATGGCGACCGCGTCGCCCACGCGGCTGGCGCGGGTGCGCGCGGTGATGCAGCTCGGCCGCGACTCCCTCGGCTTCGACCGGATGCTGCGCGTCTACCGCGCCGCCGCGGCGCACCCCGAGGTGCGCGACATGGCGATCTCGACCTTCCCTGACCCGAAGACCCCGGCACAGACGGAAGCGTGGATCGCGCTGCTGCGCGGGATCGTGGTGCAGCCGGAGGGACAGGAGGACTTCCCCGAGGCGCCCTTCGAGGCCATGCGCCAGCTCTACGCGCTCAAGGAGCCCGGCATCGCCGCGCTGCGCGACCTGCACCAGCGCGGCGCCGCGCGCAACCCGGCCGTGCGCGCGCGGCTGGCGAGCTGGGCGCGGCAGGACTTCAAGCTGCAGGAGAGCGGGCCCGGCTGAGGCCAAGGGTCAATCGGTTGTAGTGACTATGCGACTGAAGTCGCCGCTACAACGGCACACAGTCCGCCTGACCAGATTGTGCAATCAGTGATTGCACAATTGCCATCCCCTGGCCAGACATCGCGGCAGGATTTCAAGCCGCGGGAGAGCAGGCGCGGGTGAAACATCCGACGGGATTGTGCAGACACTGTCTGCACAATTCATCCTCTCATCGTTCCATGATGCAACCCGCGAACATCGCAACGCCCTCGCTCGACCTCGCGGCGTACCTGCGCCGCGTGGAGTACGAGGGCGCGCTGGAGCCGACGGAGGAGGTGCTGCGCGCGCTGCACCTGGCGCACGCGACGCACATCCCCTTCGAGAACCTCGACATCCTGCTCGGGCGGCCGATCCGCCTGGACCTGCCGTCGCTGGAGGCCAAGCTGGTGCACGGCGCGCGCGGCGGATACTGCTTCGAGCAGAATGCGCTCTTCGCCGCCGTGCTCGAGGAGATCGGCTTCCTGGTGACGCGGCTGGCGGCGCGCGTGCGCTACGGCACGCAGGCGGTGCTGCCGCGCACGCACATGCTGATGCTGGTACGCTGCGACGGGCGGACGTGGCTGGCGGACGTGGGCTTCGGCGCGGAGGGGCTGCTCCACCCCGTCCCGTTCGGGAACGGCGAGGTGAGCGAGCAGTTCTCCTGGAGCTACCGGGTGGTGCAGGAGGACGGGCCCTGGGTGCTGCAGTCGCTGCACGGAGACGGGTGGACGGACCTCTATGCGTTCACGCTGGAGCCGCAGCACGCGGTCGACTACGAGATGGCGAACCACTTCACCTCGACGCACCCCGAATCGCGCTTCCGCAAGACGGTGACGGCGCAGCTCGCGGCGCCCGGCGTGCGCCGGATCCTGCGCGGCGGCGAGCTGACCGTGGACGAGGGCGCGACCGTCACGCGGCGCCCCGTCGGCCCCGATGAGCTCCTCGCGGTGCTCGACGAGAGCTTCGGGCTGCGCCTGCCGGCCGGGACACGCATCGAGGTACCGGCGTAAGTTTGTCAACGGAGTAATTCCCAGATCCTGGAAAAGATCGTCTCAGGCAGAGACGCGGAGACCCGGAGAGAACCACCCAGCCTCCCACCCAGCCTCTCTGCGTCTCTGCGTGAGACGCTTTTGCCGGCCTGGTTCACAGAGTGAACTCCAGATTCGGTATAACACTATGTCGCTCAACAACCTGCTGGCCGACGCGCGGCACCCGTGATGCAAGCGGCACCCCACCACGCGGCGGGGTGCCGCGTTCGCTGCGGCAGCGGTGTCGCCGCCGCGACGGATCGCCTTTGCCGGACCACGTGCGGTCCGCGTGGGCGGTCCGGCGCGCTCCGGTTGGACAGGGGAGGTGCAAGATGAGGAAGTGGCTGGCTCTCCCGGCGCTGGCGCTCTCGCTGGGGCTCGGGGCGTGCGACGGGCTCTTCGGCCTGGGCGACGACGCGAACGACGGCGCGCTCTACACCATGACCAACGCGGCGGGCGCGAACCACGTGCTGGTGTTCTCCCGCGGCGACGACGGGCGGCTCACCTTCCGCGACTCGGTGTCGACCGGCGGCGCGGGGAGCGGCCCCGACCCGGTGTTCGGAACGGACCCGCTCACCTCGCAGGACGCGGTGATCCTGAGCGACGACCACCGCTTCCTGTTCGTGGTGAACGCGGGGAGCAACGAGATCAGCTCCTTCCGCGTGGGGAACGACGGGATGCTGACGCTGGCCAACAAGGTGAGCTCCGGCGGCACCTTCCCGGTAAGCCTGTCCGCGCGCAGCACGCTGCTCTACGTGGTGAATGCGAACAACGGCGGCAACATCAGCGGCTTCAGCATCGGCAGCGACGGCACGCTCACGCCCATCGCGGGCTCCACGCGACCGCTGAGCGGCGCGGCCGTGCCGGGGCCGGGCTCCATCCGCATCTCCCCCAACGGCCAGACGATCGTGGTCACGGAGAAGCCGACGAACCTGCTGGACATCTACGCCATCGGCAGCAACGGCGTGGCCACAGGGCCCACGGTGGTCGGCGCCTCCGGTCCCACCCCCTTCGGCGCGGACTTCGCTCCGTCGGGACCCTACATCGTGTCGCTGGGGAACATCGGCCCGAATCGCATGGCGGTCCCGGACGGGAGCGGGGCGGGCTCGCTCGTGTTCACCGCGCCGACCACTCCCTCGACGGTGTCGGGGTTCGTGCCCACCACCGAGACGGCCGCGTGCTGGGTGCAGATCACGCCCGACGGGCGCTTCGCCTACACCACCAACACCGCCAGCGGCTCCATCACGGGCTTCAGCATCGCGACCAACGGCGCGCTCACGCCGCTCACTGGCGACGGCAAGACCGGCGTGACGGGGCCTAACACGCAGCCGCTCGACATGGCTTTCGCCGACGGGTACCTCTACGCGCTCACGGCGGGCGACCGCGGGGTGCACGTGTTCCGCGTGTCGAGCAACGGCGCGCTCACCGCGCGCAACGAGTTGGACGTGATCGGCTTCTTCCCGGTGAGCGTCACCGGGCTCGCGGCGTACTGAGCGAAAGCTCACGCGGAAGACGCGGAGGCACAGAGGAGAGACGCTGAAGCTCTCCTCCGTGCCTCCGCGTCTCTGCGTGAGACGCCGTTACTTGGCCTCGAGCCAGTTGGTGCCGACGCCGCCCTCCACGCGGAGCGGGACGTCGAGCGCGGCGGCGGACTCCATGCGGTCGCGCACGAGCTCCTGGACCTCGGGGACGTTGCCGGCGGGGACCTCGAAGAGGAGCTCGTCATGCACCTGCAGCAGCATCTTCGTGCCGTCCGTCCGTGAATCGAGATCCTGCTGGATGCGAATCATGGCGATCTTGATCAGGTCCGCCGCGGTGCCCTGGATCGGCGCGTTGGTGGCCGCGCGCTCGCCGAAGGAGCGCACGTTGAAGTTGCGCGCGTTGATCTCGGGGATGTAGCGCCGCCGCCCGGTGAGCGTCTCCACGTACCCCGTCTGCCGCGCCTTCTCCATCTGCTCGTCCAGGTAGCGCCGCACGCCGGGGAAGCGCCGGAAGTACTCCTCGATGAACTCCTTCGCCTCGCCCCCGCTCATCCCCAGCTTCTGCCCCAGCGCGTAGGGGCCGATGCCGTAGATCACCGCGAAGTTCACCGTCTTCGCCCGGTCGCGCATCTCCTTGGTGACCGAATCGACCGGCACGCCGAAGATGAGCGCGGCGGTCTGGCGGTGGATGTCGGCATTGGCGCGGAAGGCCTCGACGAAGGCCTCGTCGCCCGAGTAGTGGGCCAGGATGCGCAGCTCGATCTGCGAGTAGTCGGCGGCCACGAAGCGCATCCCCTCGGCGGGGATGAAGCCGCGGCGGATCTCGGCCCCCATCTCCGTGCGGATGGGAATGTTCTGGAGGTTGGGATCGGACGACGCGAGCCGCCCCGTGGCCGCCACCGTCTGGTTGAAGGAGGTGTGGATGCGCCCCGTCTCGGGGTTCACCGCCCGCGGCAGCGTCTCGACGTAGGTGCCGCGCAGCTTCTCCACCTGGCGGTACTGCATCAGGAGCTGCGGCAGCTCGTGCCCCTGCGCGGCGAGCGCCTGCAGCACGTCGACGTCGGTCGAGGCACCCGTCTTCGTCCGCTTGATCACCGGGAGCCCGAGCTTGCCGAAGAGGATCTCGCGGAGCTGCGGCGTGCTGCCGATGTTGAACTCCTGCCCGGCCGCCGCGTGGATCGCCGCCTCCAGGTCGCGGAGCTGCGCGCGCATCTGCACGCCCATCTGCTCGAAGAAGGCCTCGTCGATGCGGATGCCGTTCCACTCCATCTCGGCCAGCACGCGCACCAGCGGCATCTCGATGTCGCGGAAGAGCGGCTCCAGGTGCAGCCGCTCCAGCTCGGGCGCGAAGCGCTCGTGCAGCCTGAGCGCGATGTCGGCGTCCTCGCAGGCGTACTCGGCCGCCTTGAGCACCTCCACCTCGGCGAACTCGATCTGCGCCTTCCCCTTCCCGGTCACGTCCTCGTAGCGGATGGTCTCGTGGTCCAGGTGCTGCACGGCCAGCGAATCGAGCCCGTGCTCGCGCCGCCCCGGCTCCAGCAGGTAGCTCCCCACCATGGTGTCGAAGTCGACCCCCGCCAGGTGGACTGCATGGCGGCGGAAGACCAGGAAGTCGTACTTGAGGTTCTGCCCCACCTTCCGCACCGACGCGTCCTCCAGCATCTCCACCAGCGGCCGCAGCTCGGCGGAGTGCAGGTCCGGCAGGTTCTTCGGCCCCTGCGCCTTCCTGGCCTCGGGCGAGGGGTCGCCCCCGCCGCCCAGCAGGTCGCCCTGCGCGGGGGCGGGGAGGCGGTGGCGGAAGGGGAGGTAGAAGGCCGCCCCCGGCTCCAGCGCCAGCGAGATCCCGCAGAGATCCGCCCGCATCGGGTCGGTGCTGCTGGTCTCGGTGTCGACCGCGACGAACCCTCGCTCGCGGATGCGGCGCACCAGGTCGCGCACGCCCTCCGCGGTGTCGACCAGGCGGTAGTCGGTGGGCATCCGCGCCGCGGCGGCGGCGGCCTTCTCCTCCTCGTCGGGCGCGAAGTCGCGGATCAGGGTGTGGAACTCGAGGTCCAGGAAGAGCTCGCGCAGCGCCTTCCGGTCCGGCTTCTCGATGCAGAGCGACTCCAGGTCCAGCGCCACCGGCAGGTCGGTGCGGATGGTGACGAGCTGCTTGGAGAGGAGGGCGTCGGCGCCGAAGGCCTCCAGCGCCTCGCGCGGGCGCTTGGCCTTGATCTCGGCGGCGTGCTCCAGGATCTGCTCCACGGAGCCGTACTCCTCGATGAGCTGCACCGCCGTCTTCGGCCCGATCCCCGGCACGCCGGGCACGTTGTCGCTGCTGTCGCCGATCAGCCCCAGGTAGTCGACCACGCGCTCGGGCGGCACGCCCAGCCGCTCGTGCGCGTTGCGGGTGTCGACCCACTCCTCCTCGACCGCCGCGGGGCCGCCGCGGCCGGGGTTCAGCAGGCAGACGTGGGGGCGGATGAGCTGGTAGAAGTCCTTGTCGCCGCTCACGATCACCGCCTCGAGCCCCTGCTCCACCGCCTGCGCCGCCAGGGTGCCGATCACGTCGTCGGCCTCGTAGCCGTCGAGCTCCAGCACGGGGACGCGGAAGGCCTCGACGAGCTGGCGCACGCGCGGGAGCGAGGCCCGCAGCTCGTCGGGCATCTTCTCGCGGGTGGCCTTGTACTCGGGGTAGATGACGTGGCGGTCGCTCATCCCCGCGTCGAACACCATCCCCAGGTAGTCGGGCTCGTGCTTCTCGATCACCTTGATCAGGAAGCGCGTGACGCCCCACGCGGCCGAGGTGTTCTCGCCCTTCCCGCTCACCAGCGGGCGCGAGACCAGGGCGAAGAAGGCGCGGTAGATGAGCGCGTAGCCGTCGATCAGGTAGAGGCGTGGGCGCGACTTCTCGGGCTTTTCGACGGGCATCGGCGCGGACGGTGGCAGGGGGTGCGATGACGCGCGGAATCTATCATGACCGCGGCCGAGTAAACAGCAAGCTCACGCAGAGACGCAGAGGCACGGAGAGCGATCGCCGAACCCTCTCCGCGCCTCCTCGATCCCGCGAGAAAATCCTTGTCCACCACGGCGGATGACGATTAGTGATGTAGCCCTTGGTTCCGCCCCGTCCTCTACCGCCGAGGCCCCATGCGACTCGCCCTCCTCGTCCTCTCCGCCTGCATCCTCTCCACCTCCGGCGCGGCGGCGCAGGGCATGCCGTCCGGCTTCCAGGGGTCATGGAAGGGAACGGGCTCCCAGTCCGACCAGCCGGGTGTGAAGTGGACCATCGCGCTGACGCTGGGGGACGGCGCACCCGGAGAGGTGGTCGGCACCATCACCTACCCGTCCCTGCAGTGCGGGGGCGACCTGATCCTGCGCGGCGGCGACGGGCGCGGCGTCGAGCTGCTGGAGCGCATCACCTTCGGCGAGTGCGTGGACCGCGGCATCGTCACGATCGCGAACGCACGGGGCGGAGCGGAGGGAAGGCTCTCGTACTCCTGGCGCAACGATGCCGGCTTGGAGGCGCACGGCCTTCTCCAGAAGGCGATGCCACCGGTGCCCTGAACAGCGCTCGGAGCCGACGGTGGGGCCTCCGGGAGGGATGGTTGAAGGGACGCATGGCCGGGACACAGGATTAATCGTCCTAATCGTCCGTTCCGCCGCCGCACCAGAGAAACGGCGCTGATACCGCGTCGCAGAGCTTCGTTCCGAATCGGATCCGAACTGAAGTCTCACACGGAGTCAACGGAGTCAGCGGAGTTGTGTCCCGTTGACTCCGTTGACTCCGTGTGAGGTCCTTTTACCGAAGTCGAGGGAATCCAGAACTGTCCTCGGCAAATCCGTATGACGGGTTGATCATCCCCCGGCATCGCCCCCAGATTGCGCGGCACACGGAACATCCGACTCGCGCGGGAGAGACCCGCGCCGCCGTTCATCGACACGCTCGGAGGAGGACCATGCCCACGTCCGTGAAGTCCCGCGGCCTCGCGCTGCTGGCGGCCGCCGCGCTGGCCGCCTCCCCCGCCCCGGCGCAGGCGCCCGCCGCGCGCCAGCCCGGCGGGTACCTGCTGCCGCCCGCGCCCATCCCGCAGATCCTCGACACCCCGCCCACCCCGGGCGTCTCGGTGTCGCCGGGGCGCACGACCATCGCGCTGCTGGGGCGCGAGAACCTCCCCTCGCTCGCGGAGCTGGCGGAGCCGTGGATCCCCCTCGCCGGCTACCGCGTCAACCCGCGGACGAACGGCTGGAACGCGGCGCGCCTCGGCTTCACCACCTCCATCACCTTCCAGGACCTGGCGAGCGGGGCGAAGCGCGAGGTGCGCCTCCCCGCGCGCTCGCGGATGGCCTACGCGCAGTGGTCGCCGGACGGATCGAAGCTGGCGTTCGCGCTCTTCGGCGAGGGCGGGATCGAGCTGTGGGTGGCGGACGCGCGCACCGCGACGGCGCGCCGCCTTCTCCCCGCGGTGCTCAACGCCGCCTTCGGCACGCCCTACCGCTGGGCTCCGGACGGACAGTCGCTGCTGGCGATGCGCGTTCCCGCCGGCCGCGGCGCCGCGCCCGAGCGGCCGCGCGTCCCCGCCGGCCCGGTGATCGAGGAGAGCTCGGGGCGCGCGGCCACGCTGCGCACGCTGCAGGACCTGCTGAAGAGCCCGTACGACGAGCGCCTGTTCGACTACTACTTCACCTCGCAGCTGGTGCGCGTCCCCCTCTCCGGCAGCGCGGCGGTGAGCCTGGGGCAGCCGGGGGTGATCTCCGGCTTCAGCCCCTCGCCCGACGGGCGCTACCTGCTGGTGACGCGCATCAAGCGCCCGTACAGCTACCTGGTGGGCGCGGGGAGCTTCCCGGCGGACGTGCTGGTGCTGGACGCGCGCGGGAACCTGGTGAAGCGGGTGGCCGAGCTGCCGCTGGCCGAGAACCTTCCCCCCGCCTTCGACGCGGTGATCCCCGGCCCGCGCGACTTCGAGTGGCGCAGCGACGCGCCCGCCACCCTCTCCTGGGCCGAGGCGCAGGACGGCGGCGACCCGCGCCGCAACGTGCCCGTGCACGACCGCGTCTACGTGCAGGACGCGCCCTTCACCGCGGCGCCGCGCAAGCTGATCGACCTGGACCAGCGGTATGCGGGGACCTTCTGGGGGCGCGGCGACTTCGCGCTGGTGGTCTCGCGCTGGTGGAACACGCGCCGGGAGAAGCGCTTCGCGGTGAACCCCTCCGCCCCGGGCGAGCCGCGGCTGCTGGCGGACCGCGGCTACCAGGACCGCTACGGCGACCCCGGCACCCCGCTCACCACCCGCGACGCGCGCGGGGAGGTGGTGCTGCAGTTCTCTCCCGACGGCGGCTCGCTCTACCTGGCGGGCTCGGGCGCCTCGCAGCGGGGCGACTACCCCTTCCTGGACCGGATGGCGATCGCCGACGGGCGCACCACGCGCCTCTGGCGGGCGGAGGACCCGTTCTACGAGGAGGTGGTCGCCCTCCTCTCACCGGACGCGAGCCGGGTGCTCACGCGCCGCGAGTCGCTCGCGGACGCGCCGAACTACTTCGTCCGCACGCTCCCGGGCGGGCAGGCGGCCGCCGTCACGCGCTTCCCC
The DNA here is from genome assembly GCA_045803205.1 of Longimicrobiaceae bacterium. Classification (GTDB taxonomy): domain Bacteria; phylum Gemmatimonadota; class Gemmatimonadetes; order Longimicrobiales; family Longimicrobiaceae; genus Longimicrobium. The sequence continues at coordinate 14,550 of JBJMPM010000391.1, read as the reverse complement.
GACCCGGCGCCGCAGCTCGCCGGCATCAGCCGCCAGCTCCTCACCTACCGCCGCGCCGACGGGGTGCAGCTCTCGGGAACGCTGTACCTGCCGCCCAACTACGACCCGAAGCGCGACGGCCCGCTCCCGCTGCTGATGTGGGCGTACCCGGCCGAGTTCCGCGACGCCGCGGCGGCCGCGCAGGTGCAGGGGTCGCCCAACCGCTTCTCGCGGCCGGGCGGGATCTCGCACCTGTTCCTGCTCACGCAGGGGTACGCGATCCTCGACAACCCCACCATCCCCATCGTGGGCGAGGGGGAGAAGGAGCCGAACGACACCTACGTGGAGCAGCTGGTGTCGAGCGCGCAGGCGGCGGTGGACAAGGTGGTGGAGATGGGGGTGGCGGACCGCGACCACATCGGCATCGGCGGACACAGCTACGGCGCCTTCATGACGGCGAACCTGCTGGCGCACAGCGACCTCTTCCGCGCGGGGATCGCGCGCAGCGGCGCGTACAACCGCACGCTGACCCCGTTCGGGTTCCAGGCCGAGCAGCGCACCTACTGGGAGGCGACGGACACCTACACGAAGATGAGTCCGTTCACCTATGCCAACCGGATCAACGAGCCGATCCTGCTGATCCACGGCGAGCTGGACGACAACAGCGGCACCTTCCCCGTCCAGAGCGAGCGGATGTACGCCGCGCTGAAGGGGAACGGCGCCACGGTGCGCTACGTCGTCCTCCCCTACGAGGCGCACGGCTACCGCGCGCGTGAGAACACGCTGCACACGCTGGCGGAGATGATCAACTGGATGGACCGCTACGTGAAGCGCGCCGGCCCGCGGACGCCGCCCACGCGCTCCGCCGCGACGGGCACGAACTGAGCCGAAACGCCTCACCCGGGGAACGGGGGATCGGGGAACCGTCCTCGCGTCCCCGATCCTCCGGGTGAGACGTTACATATCAGTTTGTCTGGCGCCCTTCCTCCCTTCCACTCCTCCTCATGCGAACCGTCGCCCTGATCCTCCTCGCGCTGGCGGTCGCAGCGCCGCGCGCGTCCGCCCAGTTCCTCTGCTCGTCCGAGGCCTGCCCGCCCCCGCGCCAGGCGGGGTACCTGATCGTGCCGACGGAGCAGGAGCGCGGGAGCGCACGCGACGTCTCCGAGCTGCTGGCGGGGCGCGCGGCGGGGCTCTACGTGCGCCGCACCGGGGGCGAGGTGGGCGCCGCGTCGCGCATCTACCTGCGCGGGCCGTCGCACCTGACGCTCCCCGAGCGGCCGCTGGTGGTGGTGGACGGGGTCCGCGCCGCGTCGGCCGCGGTGGCGCCGGGGCTGTTCGCGGGGGTGACCGCCACCTCGCCGCTCGACGAGCTGGACCCGGAGGAGGTCGACAGCATCCGCGTGCTCCCCGGCCCCGCCGCGGCCGCGCGCTACGGGCCCGCCGCCGCGGCGGGAGCGCTGGTGGTGACCACGCGGCGCGGCGCGGGGAGCGGCTTTCACGCCGCCGGCTTCTCGCGCGTGGGCATGAGCCGGGACGCGGGCGACTACCCCACCAACTACGAGCGCCCCGGGATCTACGCCGGCGGCGCGCGGGCGCCCTGCTCCCTGTCGCGGCAGGCGGCGGGCATCTGCGTGCCCCGCGGCGACTCGCTCTACGCCTTCAACCCGCTGGAGCAGGCGAACCCCTTCCGCCGCGGCAAGCGGTGGACGGCGGGCGCGCGCGTGGACGGCGGCGCGGGGCCGGTCTCGTACCTGGCCTATGCCGCGCGCGGCGCGGAGCGGGGCGTGCTGCACGACAACGAGGACATGCGCACCGACCTGCACGGGCGCGCCGCCCTCCGCCTGCCGCGCAACCTGGAGGTCGGCGCCACGGCGGCGTACCTCGACCGCGACCTCTCCGGCCTGCCGGTGCAGAACAGCCTGTTCTCCACCGTCACCGCCGGCCTGCTGGGGACCGCCCGGGACGACGCCCGGCACGGCTTCGTGAACCCGGTGGCCCCGTTCGACACGCCCGCCTACCGCACGAGCTTCGACACGCGCCGCGCGCGCGGCGCGGCCTGGGCCGCGTGGAGCCCGGTGCCCCGCGTCCGCCTGGAGGCGCGCTACGGGATGGACCGTGGAGACCGGGCCGGCCGCGTCCTCTTCACCGGCTCCGGCTCGGGGCTCACCGGGCTGGACTCCACCACCTCCCGGCAGGACCTGCGCGAGGCCGCGCTCTCGGCGGGGGCGCAGCTCGACCCGGTGCCGTCGCTGACCCTGCGCTCGCGCGCGGGGGTGGAGCGCACCGGGGAGCGCCTGAGCCGGCGCGAGACCTTCCGCAACGGCGGGCAGGTGCTTTCCGAGACCCGCGAAGCGCTGCGGCGCAGCGTGGTGGGCGCGTGGCTCTCGCAGGGCGTCGACTGGCGGGGGACGATCCAGGCCGACGCGCTCGTACGGCGCGACAAGGCCAGCCTGACGGACGACCCGCTCTGGTCCGCCTCCGCTTCGGTGGGGTGGGAGGTGAGCCAGGAGCCCTTCTTCCCGCGCGCGGGGTGGCTGGACGAGCTCCGGCTGCGCGGCGCCTGGGGGCGGATCGACGCGCTCCCGTTCCTGGAGCCGGACCAGGGGTTCTCCAGCATCTTCGACATCTTCTGCCCCGACCTCAACCCGTGCGAGACCCTGCGCCCGGAGCGCAACACGGAGGTGGAGGCGGGCGTCGAGGCGCGGCTCTGGGGGCGGCTGGCGCTGGGGATGACCGGCTACCGCCGCGAGACCGCGCGCCTGGTGGCGTACGCGTCCTCGCCGCTGAACCCCTTCGAGCCGCGCAACCTGGGCACGGTGCGCAACACCGGGGTGGAGGGATCGCTCCGGCTCGACAGCATCGCCACCGGCCGCGCGCGCTGGACGCTGGAGCTGGTGGGCGCGGCCAACCGCAACCGCGTCACCGAGTTCGAGGGGAACCTGGCCCTGGGGAGCCAGCGGATCTTCGAGGGCTACCCGCTGGGCGGATACTGGGCGCAGCCGATCGCGAGCTTCGCCGACGTGGACGGCAACGGGGTGCTGCACTCCGGGTGCGTGGGAGGCGTCTGCGAGGTGGTGCTCGACTCGCTCTCCTTCGTGGGCGCGGCGCAGCCGGGGCACATGCTGGCCGCCGCGGCACGGATGCGCTGGGGCCCGGCGCTCACCCTGGCCGCGCGGATGGAGCACCAGGGCGGCTACCGGCTGCACGACCGCATCGGCGAGCTGCGCTGCGGGCAGTTCAGCAACTGCCGCGCGGCGAACGACCCGTCCACGCCGCTGGCCGACCAGGCGCCGGTGGTGGCCGCGACCATGGGCTCACCCGTGGGGTTCATCCACGACGCCTCATTCACGCGGCTGCGCGAGGTGAGCGTCTCGCTGGCGGCGCCGGCCGGGTGGGTGCGTCCGCTCGGCGCCGCGGTGGAGCTCTCGCTCTCCGGCCGCAACCTCGCCACCTGGACGTCGTACGGCGGGCTCGACCCCGAGGTGAGCGGCCTCGGCCCCGTCGGCTACCCGGCCGTCGAGCTCGGCTCCCTCCCCCTCCCGCGCACCTGGAGCGCGCGGCTCGACGTGCGGTTCTGTGGGCTCGGATCCTTGAACTGAAGGCCTCACACGGAGTCAACGGAGTCAACGGAGAACGACTCCGCTGACTCCGTTGACTCCGTGTGAGATTCCTACTCGGCGCGGAGCGCCACCATCGGGTCCACGGAGGCGGCGCGGGACGCCGGGCCCAGCGCCGCCGCGACGCCGGCCGCGAGCAGCACCGCGCTGCTCGCGGCGAAGGCGAGCGGGTCCAGCGGGCTGAGGCCGATGAGGAGGTGGCGCAGCAGCACCGCGATCGCCACCCCCGCCGGCACGCCGCACGCGATCCCCACGGCGGTGAGCCGCACCGCCCGCCCCACCACCATCCGGGCGATGGCCCCGCGCCGCGCCCCCAGCGCGATGCGCACGCCGATCTCGCGCGTCCTGCGCGTCACCCGGTACGACATCACCGCGTAGATCCCCGCGCCCGCCAGCACCAGCGCGATGGCGCCGAAGATCGCCGTGCCGAACGCCATCTGCTGCCAGGGCCCGATCGCGCCGCGCATCAGCGCCTCGCCCGTCCACGCCTCCACCGGCACGTCGGGCGCGAGGGCGGCCAGGGCGCGGCGCACCGGCACCTCCAGCGACGCGGGCGGCACGCGGGTGCGCAGGTAGATGAACGGCATCGCCTCCGCCGGCTCCAGACGGTAGACGAGCGCCGGCGCCTCCTGGTCCAGCGCCGTCACCAGCTCCCCCGCGACCGCCGCGACGGTGAGCGTCCGCGCGGCGCTGTCGGGGCCGAGCCGCAGCGTCCGTCCCACGGGCGACGCGCCGGGCCACGCCGCCGCTGCGAAGCCCTCGCCCACCACCACGCTCCCGCGCGCGTCGCCGGGTGCCGCCTCGCCCTTCCGCCCCGCCCGCAGCGGCACCCCGGCCGCGCGGAAGAAGGCGCTGTCGACGCGCACCGTCTTCACCAACCCCGAACGCCCCCGCGCGCCGAGGGCGAAGCGGTCTTCCGGGAGCGAGGTCAGCGGCCGGAAGTCCGCCGCACCGGCGAGGACCACGCCGGGCAGCGCGCGCAGGCGCTCCAGGGCATCGCGCCGCAGCGCCCGGGCGGCCGGCGAGTCCACCCTCGCCGCGGCGGGATCGAACGAGACCACCAGCAGGTTCTCGCGCTCGAAGCCGAGCGCCGCGCCCTCCCCCTTCCCCGTGCTGCGGACGAAGAGCGCGCAGGCGAGGAGGAGCGCGCTGGAAAGGGCGATCTGCCCCACCACCAGCCCCGACTGCAGCCGCGAGCCGCGCGGCGTCTCCCCCGCCCCGCCGACACGCAGCGCCGCGAACGGCTCCGCCCGCGCCAGCCGGTGCGCGGGGACGAGGCCGAACACCAGCGTGGTCGCGGCCACCAGCGCCAGGGTGAAGAGCAGCACCGGCGCGCCGAGCCCCGGCCGCACCGGCAGGTCGAGCGCGAACACGCGGGCCAGGTCCACCGCCCAGAGGCTGAGCACGAGCCCCAGCACGCCCGCCAGCACCGCCACCAGCACGCTCTCGGCGATGAACTGGCGGAGGATGCGCCCGTGCGTGGCGCCCACCGCGGTTCGTACGGCCAGCTCCTGCGCGCGCGCCGTCGCCTGGGCCAGCAGGAGCACGCCCAGGTTGCCGCACGCGATCACCAGCACGATCAGGGGCACGCTCATCACCAGCAGCGCATTCAGCAAGCTCTCTCCGCCTTTCACGCCCAGCGGCGTCACCCGGAGCGCGGCCGCCTGGCGCGCCGGCGTGCCCGCGGCGCGCAGCAGCGGGACGATCCGCGCGGCCTCGTCGTTCGCGGCGCGGCGGGAGGCGCCGGGGGCGAGGCGGCCCGCGAGCTGGAGGTACGGCTCGTCCGCCGCGCGCGCGGGAAAGCCGAGAACGGCCGCCTGTACGAGCGGGACCCAGAGCTGCGACCGCTCGGCGGGCGGCAGCAGCGCCTCGCCCAGCGCGGCGCCGTAGAAGCCCGGCGGCGCCACGCCCAACACCGTGAACGGCTGCCGGTTGATCCACACCACCCGTCCGAGCGCGTCCTCCCGCGCGCCGAAGCGCTCCGTCCACAGCGCGTGTCCGATCACGGCCACGGGCTCGGCGTTCGGCGCGTCGTCGGCCGGCGCGAGCGAGCGTCCCCTTGCGAGCCGCGTCCCCAGCGCGCGGAAGTAGTTGTCCGACGCCACCACCACCCGCACCGGCCGCGACTGCCCGCCGGTCGCCACGCCCGCGCTCGTCCCGCTGAACGCGGCCACGTCCGAGAAGGCGCGGGCGTGCTTGCGGACCATCTCGAACTCGCCCGGGGTGAAGTGCTGCGGCAGCGGAGGACCGGCCTGGTCTCGCGCCGACAGGTGCAGCGACGCGATCCGCGAACGCTCCTCGATCCCCGGCGGGTCGCGCCAGAGCAGCGCGTCGAGGATGCCGAACACGCCGGTGTTCAGCCCGATCGCGATCCCCAGGCACGCCACCGCCGTCCCCGTGAACCCGATCCGGCGCCAGAGCGAGCGGAGGGTATACCTGACGTCCCACCCGAGGTCGTGCAGCCAGCGGGTGCCGCGGCCGTCGCGCATCTCCTCGCGCACCTTCTCCAATCCCCCGAAGGCGAGCCGGGCCTGACGCATCGCCTCGCCGGGCGCCATGCCGGCCGCGCGGTGCTGCGCGGCCTCCATCTCCAGGTGGAAGCGCAGCTCCTCGTCCATCTCCCGCTCCACCCGTGAGCGGCGGAGGAGCGCGCGCAGGAACAGCGTGACGCGGGAACTCGCCATGCGAGCGAACCAGAAGTGGGGGATGGAGATGGATGCTACGAGGTGCGGAGGACGAGGCCGACGGCGTCGACGTAGCGGCGCCAGTTCTCGACCTCCTGCCCCAGCGCCAGCCGGCCGGCGGGGGTGATGTCGTAGTAGCGGGCGCGGCGGTTGTTCTCGCTCGTCCGCCACTCGCTCTCGATCCAGCCGCGCTGCTCCAGCCGCTGCAGCGCGGGGTAGAGCGAGCCCTGGTTCACGTCAAAGGTGCCCTCGGAGATCTGCTGGATGCGCTGGCTGATCCCCCACCCGTGCATCGGCGCCAGGGTGAGCGTCTTCAGCACCAGCAGGTCCAGCGTGCCGCGCAGGACGTCGGACGAGGGTACGGGCGCCATGGGGATGCTCTCTGTAGAATTTCTACAGGAGGATACCGGGCACTCCTGTAGATAGTCAAGAGGAACGACCAAGGAAAAAAGGTTCATCGCAGATTTAGTTGCAGCAGGTTTCCCGCCCACTCGCACCAATCCCGTCGACGAGTGGCTGCAGGCCGCGACCGCGCTGAGGATCGAAATTTTTCGGGATTATGCACTTGACTAAATCCAGCAAAGAACTGGCATTAGCGCTGAATCGCTATTAACATCAGAGACGGAAGGATGAAAGGAAAGCGCCCGTGGTATGCTCGGCCCCCGCTGGCACGGGGAAACCGAGACTGGTTGAGCGCCCCCTTCACCCTCCCGCCCCTGACCTTGGCCCCCGTCCCGAGCGGTATATCGGGCGGGGGTCGCTCGTTGCTAATCCGTCCCCTCTGCTGGATACAGCAATTGGATGACCGCCGTGAACGCGGCGAGGAACCGTTGCTGCTGGCCCGGACTCCAAGTCTTGCCATCCTTCGGCAACTCCCGCAGCAGCCCCAAGACCGCCGGGGGCGCATCCGCCGTGTCTGTGCTCCCCTGGGGCATGGGAGGTACAACCGGGGTCGCCAGGGGGGCCGGGGGGGGCGCCGGAGTGCCCTGCGCTGGCGGGGCGCCACCGTTGGCACCGCTCGACGCCTTGCGGGAGCGCGTGCCCGGCAGGGGCGCGCCACGCTTAAGGGGAGGCCGACGCTGGACAGGCTCGCCAGCGCCGTTGACGGCGGGCTCACGCAACCCTGCCGCCTCTAGCAAACCAACGAAAAGGCTAACCATGCGCGCCTGCTGCCCATGCGGCTTGTACGGCCGAAACGCGTCTCTGATCTGCTCCAGATCATCAACGGAAGGATTCACATAGGTGAATACCTCCGGATAGGCGCCGCGCACAAAATCCTGCATCCGCGCCTGAAACTCCGTGCTGGGCGCGCTGCGGAGACCTTCGAGGGTTTCGCTGGGGGTGCCGTCCCCGTCTATGAGGTCGAGGATTCTGAGCGTCTGAAGCGTGCGGGGCGCGAGACTATCGGTCACGCCCGCGCGCGTCAGCACTTCGAGCGTGATAGGGTTGGGCAGTCCGCGCTCGCGATAGCGATTGATGATGGACAGCACAGCCTGGGGCGGGGCATACGCGGCGGGGCTTCCTGTCAGAACGGCCATGCGGCTCTCCCTGTGCGTTCACGTGGTGGACCTAATAAACAGCGTCCGTTCACGCACGTCAAGGTTCTTCGTCCAAAGGTTCGGACGTTCACAGGGTTGCTTGTGGTTAACCTATTGAAATTTGCGGAGTTAGGTTGTATCGTGCACTTCGGCTTTACCACTCCTTCTAGCCGGAGCGTAACGATGGAAAAACGAGAGGACGACGCCGCAACTCCTTCCTTGCTCCCGCTACACGGGGGCGGCTGGCTGGCGTACAGTCCGCCGGGAGCAACCTTCCGCATCGGCGTGACGGGGCAATCGGAGGCTGAGGCCGTCGCCGCTTTCGCGGAGACCTGGGCGCACTGGCGTGCCTTGCTGACCACCGACCTACCGCAAACCGTGGCGGACGCGTGACGGACGAACGAAAGAAACAGGAAGGGGGACGGCTAGGCGCCGTCCCCCTTCCTTCCGTGGTGCAATCCTACCGTTTCCCTAGCTTCGCCTCGCACTCCGCCAGCGCCTTCCGCAGCTCCGCGTTCTCCTGTTTCATCCGCTCGAATTCGTTCGTCTCGCCTGTATACCACGCCGTCAGCTTCGCTATGGTCCGGCCGTAGGGCACGGAGCCGTGAACGAAGCGGTTAAGCGCGTGGTGGTCGATGCCGATTTCGGCCGCGAGCTGACGCAGGCTGTTGGCGGCTAGGCGCTCCCGCACGGCGGCACGCAGCGTTTCGAGCGGCACCCGACGATCACCCGAAGGCATTGACGCCTCCGGGTGTCACAACTAGCGTGGCCGCTGTCGCGTTGTGGGTTGTTTCAGTTTCGGTACACTGGACATTCTAGCGGCCCAATCGTCCACCGCAACAGGGGGAGTGCACCGTGCCACACACCCGCCATCTCTGGGTTTTGCCCGGAGAACCGAACGCCACGCTCCACACCCCGAAGTGGCAGAACGGCGTTCGGCTGATAGGCACACTGCCGGAGCCGGAGCGCGGTTACTACTCGGCTTTCTTCGCGCACCTGGACGCGGCGTGGACTGCCATCCGGCCCCTGCAACTGGCGGCCGAATCCCTGCTGTTCGGACACTCGCCCCGCGACGACGTGGCGCACTGGCTGGACGCGGAAATCACGGACAACTTTCGCTGGCTCGCGAACGCGTGTCTCCAGATGATCCCCGCGCCCGCCGCGTTCCACCTGCGAGACAGCTACTATCTCACTGCCGCAGAGTTGGAAGTCTCCGCCCCGTTCGGTCCGGAGCCGCCCGTGGACGAACTGGAGCCGGAAGTGGCGATGCTGGGAAGGAACGTGCGGCTTCTGGCGATGATGGAGTGCTCCGCCACCTTCCCCCAAGCCTTGCGGGGGATCGTGGCGCCCGCGGCTTCTGCGTTCACCGCTTGGGAGCGCGAGCTACCGACCGTCGCCGCTCCCGTGGTGCAGCACGTCGTGAGCCTCACAGCGTAACCGCTGGTGGCGCGCCGAGAGCCCCACCAGCGGCGCCGCTGGGGCCAGACGGAGGAAGACCGCCAGCGTGCGGCGGAGCGCGCCAGACAGGAAGCCAAGCGCGCGGCTGAGGCGTTCTTGCTTGGGGCCGATGCCTACACCTTCGCGCTGATCGAGCGCTTCGGCATCCCTGCCGTCCGGCGGCAGTTGGCGACGAACGAAGCCGCGTACCGCGTGGAAGTCGAGAGGATGCAGCGCGAGCACGCGCGCCAGACGATGCAGGACGCGCTTGCGCTCGCACGGAAGGCTCCGGCCCCCGCTACGTGCCGCATTCTGCTCTACAAGGCGCACAGGTGTCCAGTGACACCAAGTTTTACGCAGTTGGGGGACACGAAGATTTACGCAGCCACCACGTCAGGAATTCGAGATTCTTCAGGGGGCAGCGAGCGAGGCGTAGCCGAGCTCGCTGCCCCCTGAAGAAGTCCCTGAAGCTCCCTGAGCCGGTAGCTCCTGCCGTCGATGTGGACTACGTGCACGTGGTGCAGCAGCCGGTCCAAGATCGCCGTGGCCAGCACCTCATCGCCGGCGAAGATCTCCGGCCAGTCGCGCACGTGCTTGTTGCTGGTCAGCACGATGCTGCCGCGCTCGTAGCGGGCGGAGATCAGGCGGAAGAAGAGGTTCGCCTCGTGCCGGTCGAGCGGGCGGAAGCCGACTTCGTCGACGATCAGCAGCGCGCTGTTGAGGTACCGCTTGGCCTTGAGCCGCGTCGGTGGCACGGCCGCATCGGCCTTCAGCGCGTGCATCAGCTCGTCGAGCACGAAGTGGGTGACGCTGAAGCCGTTCTTCACCGCCTTCACCCCCAGCGCCACGGCCAGGTGGCTCTTCCCCACACCCGGCGGCCCCAGGAAGAGCACGTTCTCGCGCGAGCGCACGTAGGCGCAGGTCGAGAGCATTTCCAGCTTCTGGCGATCGGCGCGCGGCTGGAAGGTCCAGTCGAAGCCCTCCAGCGTCTTCCCCTGCGGCAGCCCCGAGAGCTTCAGGCTGGTCGCCACCCTCCGCTCGTTCTTGCGCTCCGCCTCGCGATCGAGCACCCGCTCCAAGAAGCTGGCCGGCGTGAGGTCATCCCTCGCGGCCTCCTCCAGCATCTCGCCCAGGCACTCGGCCGCGTGCACCAGCCCCAGCGAGGCGCACCGCTCGGCGATGCGGTCCAGGTCCACCCGTGGAGTGCGGCTCATGCGAGGGCCTCCACCAGATCGGCGTATTCCGCCAGCGAGCGGCTCAGCTCGCTCGCCGGTGGCACCCACCCCAGGTTCGTGCGCGACGGGCTGGAGAGCCCCCGGATCTGCAGCTCGGCCCTGTGGCCCAGCGGGGTTGGCCGGATCACCCGCTCGGTCGATTCGCCCTCGAAGTGCGCCGGGTCCAGCAGCAGCCGTGCCTCGGTCCCGCGCGCATGCCGCGCGACCTCGATCCCGCCGCCGCGCACCAGCACGTGCGCCGCCGTGCCCAGCACCTCCACGTCCCGTCCCACCCAGGCGAAGGGCACGCTGTAGCGGCGCCCCTCGAACGACACCAGGCAGTCGCGGCTCACCCGCCGAGACACCACCACGTCGAAGATCTCGCCGATGTCCGGCACCGGCTGCAGGTGCGACTTCTCCGCCTCCCACGCAGCCTCCACCGGCCCGCCGCGCACCGGGCAGGTGTGCCGGCGCATCAGCTCGCGCGAGCGCCGGTCCAGCGCCGCCTGCAGCGCCTCCAGGTCGCTCCACGGCTGGCGCAGCAGGTCGCCGTAGCCGCCGCGGAACAGCCGCACGCTGCGCTCTACCTTCCCCTTGTCCGAGCCCGTCCGCGCGCGGCACGGATCGATCTCGAAGCCGCACTGCCGGCCGAAGCGTGCGTACGTCGCGTTCAGCACCGCCGTCGGGCCCGCTCCGCTCGAAACGCCCGTCTTCAGGTTGTCGATCCGCACCCACAGCGGTACCCCGCCGTAGCGCCGGAACAGCTCCACGTGCCCCGTGTGCCACGCCAGCTGGTCACATCCGCGGCTCACCCAGCAGAAGCGCGCCCGCGAGTGCGACAGCACCCCCACCAGGAAGTACAGCAGCACGCGTACGCCGCCCACCATCACCCGCTCCTCCCACCAGTCGTGCTGCGCCTGCACGCCCGGTGGCGTCTCCACTCGCCGCACCGCTCGCACCGCAGGCTTCCCGTAGCGCCGCGCCAGGTGCCGAACCACCGAGCGGTAGCTCCCCCGGAAGCCGTGATCCCGCGCCAGCGCCTCGTAGACCAGCCGCGCCTGCGCCGGGCGACCCGCGTCCCCGCTCACCCGCGCATCGCCCAGCCGCTCCAGGATCGCATGGATCGCTTCCTCGTAGCCGTCCACCGAGGTCGCCTTCTTCGACCGCCCGTCTGGCTGCTCACCCGCCGCTCGCTTCTTCAGCCGGTAGCGCAGCGCGCCCTCCGTCACCCCCATCTGCTCCGCCACCCGCCGTACCGACGTGCCGCGGCCTACCATCGCTTGCGCGACCATCACCTGCTCCTTTCCAAGCTTCGCCACTGGATCTCTCCGCGCCCGAGTCAGCGCGGAGTCTGCCGCCTGATTGCGGCAGTTTCAAACTCCTCCAGTGCGTAAAACTTGGTGTCCCCAGACCAGCAGTTTACTGCCGGCTCCTACACACAGGCGCGCCCTGGCGGACCTTGGGAGGCTGGGGATACCAGTGGAGTACGTGCATCCCAACTTGTACAACGGTTGAACAACTAGGGGACGCTCCTGCGTGAGAAGCGTCCCCTAGTTGGCTATGTGCACCGTGCAAGAAGTTTACGCGCGCTTCGGCTGCCGAGGCCGCGTCTCTCGCTTCGGCACTCCGCCAGGAGGAACGGGCGTGCGGATCATCCGCGTAGCGGCATCCTCCCAAGAGCCGGGGATCTTCACCCGCTCCGGCTCCTTACCGGGGCGCCGTCTATCGTCCGGCGCGTCTGCTGATTGCGGCATCGTCACTCCTTCCGCAGGTGTTCCCAATACCACGTTTCCGCTTCCCCTAGTACCTGCCTTAGAGTCGGCACGTCGCGTTCCTTAACCGGCTCAACCGTCTCCGCGCCCGACCCTAGTACGTCGTATCGGTGGACGTGGTGAAACGTCCTGTGGTCGGTGTGCGGGCTGTTGTACCGGAAGATGTTGCCCCGGTTCAGCAGCACGGCGTTGTAACAGTAGTCCGTAAGTTCCGCGTACTGGTGTCGGCGCGAGAGCGGAATCCACCATGCCCGCCGCGCGATCCGCAACCGCTCTTCAATCTCTACCCGAATGCCGCCTTCGCAAGGGAAATCTCCCTTGACGAGAATATGGTCCACCTCTGTCCGCCAGGATAGCGAATCGCTGCTCAGAAGAAAACCACTTCGCGTCGCCGGAGCTAGTTGCTCTTCCAACGACGCGAAGTGCCGAGAGAACTTCTGCGGCTTGAACCTAGCGGTGGACACGCAACTGCATGAAGAATCCTTGAATCGCGTGCAGGACGCTCCTCAACTTGGATTCTTCGCGGTGTGCTGTCGCTACCCTGACGAGCTCGTCTAGAGTCCGATTGCGGTCTCTCCGGCTCATCGCCTTTAGTTCCTTGTAAGAGACTTCCATCGGTCCGCTCCCTCGCGACAGGGGTTAGTGCACAACATGGGACCATGTACAGGGTGCGCAGGATGCGCAGCGTACGCACCCTGCGCATACGGTCCAGTATAGCGACATGGTGCCGCTGTTGGTAGGGTGCCGTGGTGCCTCTGGCATCGGTTTGGGAAACACCGGTGACCCTTGCATGGTTCCTCACCCGGCGCGGTAGCGCTCCACCGTCAGGCGCTTACCCTCCACCGAGCGCACAAGTGCCAGCACGCGGTCTCCGTCAGAGACGCGGCGGGTGTTCCACAGGAAGTCGCAATTGGCGAGATAGTAGGGCATCCGCTTAACCGACATCCTGTGCCAGACACCAATAAGGCCGCGCTTGAGCAGTGAGTGCGAGGACTCGGCCGTGTTAGAGTGCACGTTGAACCCGTCCGCGTCCACGCGGGCAAACTCGTACTGCGCGTGATTGGTGGTGCGGTGACCGGCGTAGCCTTCGGTGGCCTTGGGGTAGACGTTCAGCTCGTCGGTGACCACTTCGGCAGTGAGCGCCACCGTGCCGCGCAGAAACTGCTTGAGGTTGGCCGCCGTGATATTGGCGATCGCCTCACGCTTAATGCTGCCGTCGCGCTGCACGGCCACGACGATGGGAGTCTTCTTCGTGCCAGCCCCGCGCTTGTTCTTGGGGATCTCGCGCCCCTCCGCTTCGGCGCGCTCGCGCTCCTGTTTGGAGATGCGGCGCGGCTTCCCGCCAAGGTACGTCTCGTCTACTTCGACCACGCCGTCCAGCAGCGCGGCCGGCTCCGTCCCCATGCAGAAGCGGATGCGGTGAAGCATGTAGAGCGCGGTGCGGTAGGCTACCTGAATGGTGCGCTGTAGCTCCAGAGCGGCAACGCCCTTCTTGCTGGCGGCCGACAGCCAGAGCGCGTGAATCCACTTGTGCATCGGCACGGGCGAATCCTCGAACACCGTCCCGGTCTTCACCGTGAACTGATAGCCGCAGTCCTTGCAGCGCCAGCGGAAGTTTGCCTGACGGCCACCCTTGCGGCTCTGCATCTGGTACACGTCCACCGAGCCGCAGTCGATGCACGCGCACCCGTCCGGCCAGCGCTTCGCCTCGAACCACTCGACCGCCGCGGTTTCGTCCGAGCACACGCGCGGCAGCTCGGCAATCACCTTGCTCTTGATGGCGGCCACGTCAAGGGAAGCGTTCTTGCTCACGGCCCGGCTCCGAAGTAACTTTGTGAAGGCAATTTCTTCGCTCTACAAAGTTAGCACCCGAGCGGAGTTTAGTCAAGTGCATAATTCCGAAATTTTTTTGGAGAGACCCCTCGCTCCTTCGGCAATCGCGAAAGGCTCGGCTGCCTAAACGGATCGATCAGGAGGTCACCAGGCGAGCCGAGTCGCCGTGCACGTCCTCCGCATCGCTGGCTGGATGACGATCATTCGCCCTATCCACGAAGGCTGGGCGACGCACGGAGGCTGCGGTGGGCTCGATTCCCCCTGATGACGCAGTTGCCGAAGCCCTCAGGCGCAGATGACGGGGTGAACGCCCGAACCGGGTGTGCTGCAAAAAAATTCGATACTCAGCTCATTCCGAGCCTGCAGCCACTCGTCGACGAGTCCGGCGCTGACGCAATCGTCGGAACCCACGTCGACGCGCAAGGAAGTGTCCGGTGCGGTCAGGTTGCAGCTAAATCGACGAAGAACCGGAAAAA
>JBJMPM010000358.1:0-5754 GCA_045803205.1 Longimicrobiaceae bacterium | reverse complement strand
AAGCTCAAGTACCTGAGCCCCACCGAGCCCTTCTTCATCACCCTGAAGCTCGCGGTGTCGGTGGGGCTGGTGCTCGCCTCGCCCATCGTGATCTACCAGGTGTGGGCCTTCCTGGCCCCGGCGCTCCTCCCCAGCGAGAAGCGGGTCATCGTCCCCGCGCTCTACATGGGGCTGGTGCTCTTCGCGCTGGGGGTGCTGATGAGCTACGAGCTGGTGCTCCCCATGACGCTCCGCTTCACCATGAGCTTCCAGACGGAGAGCCTGGAGCAGAGCATCGTGATCGGCGAGTACCTGGGCTTCGTGACCCGGCTGCTGCTGGCCTTCGGGGCGGTGTTCGAGCTCCCGGTGGTGGTGCTCATCCTCTCGGCGCTGGGGCTGGTGACGCCGGAGTTCCTGGCGAGCAAGCGGAAGCACGCGGTGGTGATCATCACCGTGGTGGCCTCGCTGCTCACGCCGGGCGACGTGATCACCCTCACCATCATGATGATGGTGCCGCTCTTCTTCCTCTACGAGCTCTCCATCGCCCTCTCCAGGCTGGTGACGCGCCGGCGGCGGGCGGCCGCCGCGGCGGCGGAGGCGGAGGCGGCGAGGCTGGGGAGCCGGCCGAGTCGCCCTGCCGGGGGCTATTGAGGGAGCGCATTCCCCGTTGAGGCGACGGTCGAGGCATTGGGGACCGCGCTGACGCCCTGAGACGTCATCCTGAGGCCGGCCGCGCCGGAGCATGCGTCGCGCAAGACTTCGCAGGCCGAAGGATCTATAACCGCGGTAGCACGGGAGCTGGCGAGTCGCGCCGCGGCTGGACCGCGATGAGTACAACGGGCGTTCCCTCGAATGAATTGCGAGGGCAGGCTATAGATCCTTCGGCCTGCAAGTCGTTTTGCGATACGTGGTTGCACAGAGACCGGCCTCAGGATGACGTCTTGGGGGGGTGGATGTTCTCAACCCTCCGGTAACGTCTACGGAGCCGAGGCCGTCTCGTCGAGTCAAGCGGTTCGCGGCACCGTGGGATGCGCGAAAATCCGCGGACGCCATGAGGAATGGGTTAGCCGCGAACCGGGCGGCCTCCCGCTTTTGCCGGGGATCGGGTTAGCTTTGCAGGATGATGGAACTCCAGACCGCAGGTCGACGCACGTGAAGAACCGGGCCCTGCCGCTCGTCCTGTTCCTCTTCGCCCTGGCCGCGGCCGCCGCCTGGGCGCCCGCGGCGCGCGCGCAGGTGATCCCGGGAGTGGGCCGCCGCCCCTCGCCCACGCCGCGGGTGCAGCCGGGCGCGCGCGCGCCGGGGGCCCGCGGCGACACCACCCCGCGCCCCACCGGCGGCCCCGCCGAGCGCGACTCGGTGATGGAGCTGCTGCTGCGGCTGGAGGGGTACATTCCCGTCTGGTACACCGCCGACAGCGCCGACTACCGCTCCGACGACCGCACCCTCCGGCTGCGCGGCAACTCGCGGGTGGAGCGCGACGGGCGGGTGATCACCGCCAAGGACTCGCTGGTCTACCAGGAGCAGCGCGACTTCGTGACCGCCTTCGGGCAGCCCCAGGCGACGGACGTGGAGGGCGAGCCCATCTCCGGCGACGTCTTCTACTACAACATCGCCAGCGGGCGGGCCACGGCCCGCGGCGCGCGCACCAAGATCACCGAGAACGCCACCTGGTACGTGGCGGGCGACGTGACGCGCGAGCGCAGCGACCGCATCTACGCCAGCAACAGCACCTTCACCTCCGACGACCGCGCCGACCCGGCCTACTACTTCAAGGCCGACCGGATCATGATCATCCGCAACCGCATCCTGGTGGGGCGGCCGGCGTACCTCTACTTCAAGAACGTGCCGGTGATGGCGCTCCCCTTCATCGTGCAGGACCTGGAGCACGGGCGGCGGAGCGGCTTCCTGATCCCGCAGTTCGAGATCAACGACATCGTGCGCACCCGCGGCGGGGGCGGGAGCGCCCGGGGGACGGGGCGCGAGTTCTCGAACATCGGCTACTACTGGGCGATCAGCCCCTACCTGGGGCTGCAGCTCGCCGGGCGGTGGCGCAGCCAGAGCTACACGGCGATGCGCAGCAACCTGGAGTTCAACCTCCGCCGCCGCTTCCTGAGCGGGCAGGTGGAGGGGGAGCGCTTCTGGGAGACCGACGGGCCCGGGCGGCTGAACCTGAACGGCGGCGCCCGCTGGGACATGAACGAGCGCACCAACGTCTCGCTCTCGCTGGGCTACGCCTCGTCCACCGCCTTCGAGCGCCGGCGCGTGGTCGACCCCTTCCGCCAGACGGCCGACCTCTCCAGCAACTTCGCGCTCACCCGCCGCACCGACTGGGGGAGCGTCTCGCTCACGGCCGAGCGGCGGCAGTCCATCGCCAACGACGACCGCACCTTCAGCCCGCGGCTGAACGTGAACGTCAACCCCGTCACCCTCTTCCGCGACGCCACGGCCACCATCGGCTTCTCGGGGAGCCAGACGCAGCAGAGCTTCGGCGACGCGCTGATCAGGCGGCAGCCCTCGCAGGAGCAGCGCGACGCCAACGGCAGCCTGGGGCTCTCGTTCGGCGACTTCCGCATCTCGACGTCGGCCGCCTACAGCCGCAACTCGCGCGGCTCGCTCGACGCGCTCGACCCGGCGCTGGCCGACAGCGCGCAGCTGCGCGACACCACGCAGCTCCTGGCCATCCCGGGGCGCGGGGTGGACCGGGTGAGCTTCAGCGCCAGCACCGGCTACCAGCTCACCCTCTTCGCCAGCACGCGCCTCACGCCCAGCATCGGCTTCTCGCGCGACCTGGTGCGGCGCGACACCGCCGGCACGGTGCCGGACACCCTGGCCGGCTCGTACAACACCTTCGTGGCCGGCCCGCCGCGCCTGAACGTCGGCGCGGGGCTGGGGACGGACCTCTACGGCTTCTTCCCCGGCATCGGCAACTACGAGGCGATCCGGCACCACATCCAGCCGATCGTGAGCTGGCAGTACTCGCCGGCGGTGCAGATCAGCGACAGCGCGGCGGCGCGCACGCAGCGGCAGGTGTTCGGCGCGTTCAACGCGAAGACGGTGAACCAGATCACCGTCGGCGTCAACCAGACCTTCGAGGCGAAGGTGCGCCAGAGCCGCCCGGTGCGCGGCGACTCGGCGGCCGACACCGCGAACGCCGCCGGCAACCGCGCCGCGCCGGCGCCGGGGCAGTCGCAGAAGGTGATGCTCCTCTCCATCAGCACCAATGCGCTGGCCTACAGCTTCGAGCCCACCGACCGCTTCGGCACGCGCTTCCTGACGCCGGACCTGAGCACCAGCATCCGCACCGACCTGCTGGGCGGGCTGCAGTTCACCATGAACCACAGCCTCTTCGAGCAGCGCCTCAGCGAGGCCGATACGGCGGGGCGCACGGAGCTCAGGCGCGGGCGCTTCAGCCCCTTCCTCACCTCGTTCGCCACCAGCTTCACCCTGGGGCAGAACTCGGCGCTCTTCCGCTGGCTGGGCTTCGGCCGCTCCACCGAGCAGCAGCGCGTCTCGGAGCGCGGCCAGACGCCGGACGCGGCGGGGCAGCCCTCGCCGGTGCCGCAGGGGGGCGCCACCTCGACCGGGAACAACCAGCAGTCGGGCGCTGGGCCCTGGTCGCTCTCGGTGAACTACTCGCTCTCGCGCTTCCGGCGCACGCCCAACGACACGCTCCCCGGCTTCCGGGGGGGCAACTCGCAGATCGGCGGCGCGCTCACCTTCCAGCCCACCCGCAACTGGGGGGTGAGCTGGCGGACGGACTATTCCACCAGCACGGGGAAGTTCAGCGCGCACACCATCAACCTGAAGCGCGACCTGTACCGCTGGCAGGCGAACTTCGACTACATCCTGGCCCCCAACGGCAACACCTCGTTCGCCTTCTCGGTGCACCTGATCGACCTGCCGGACCTGAAGGCCGACTACCACGAGAACAACCTGGGGATCGACCGGCCGCAGACCTCCCGCACGCCGACGCCCGTGCCGACGCCCTGAAACCGCAACTGCCGTTTCACGCAGAGACGCAGAGGAACTGAGAGAGCGCAGAGGGGCTCACGTGAGTCCTCTGCGCTCTCTCTTTTTCTCTGCGTCTCTGCGTGAGGACAACTGATCTTCCAGGTGGGGGACGACGGCGGGTGGACGCAAAATCCAAGTGATTGAAGGTAAACGATTTGAGTCGGGGAACGCGCGTTGCTTTCCCCTCTGCCGGACACGAGCGGAACCCCACGCCCCAGACGGACCCCATGCGACGCAAACTTCTCTTCTCCCTGGCCGCGGCGGCGCTGCTGGCCGCGTGCGACCGCGACCACACCATCGTGGGCGGCGGTCCGCCCCCCGCTGCGCCCACCGACCTGACGGTGCAGGCCCGCTGGATCCTGGAGGGCTTCACCTCCGCCGGCCAGCCCTCGGGGTACCCGGCGGTCGACCTGCAGTGGAACCCGCCGGGGTCGTGGAACGACGAGGTCTTCCGCGTCTACGGGCGGCGCGCGGGCGATTCGGGGTTCTTCCTGATCGCCACCGTCACCTCGTGCACCGCCTCGGGGTGCGTGTACCGCGACCGCAACGTGACGGCGGGGCTGACGTACGAGTACTACGTCGCCACCACCAACGAGAACGCGAACCTGGAGACGCCCACCCAGTTCCGCGAGACGGTGAGCGTTCCCGCCGCCACCACGCCGGCCACGCCGCTGGCGGACAGCGCGGTGGCCCTCGACAACGCCGCCTGGCTGCGCTGGCGCGACGGGGGCGCGGGCGGGAGCCTGTGGAAGTACGTGGTCTACCTCACCCGCCTGGACGGCACCAGCTACCTCTACGGGCTGGGGGAGACGGACGGCACCGGCTTCGTGGACACGCGCGCCGCCAACGGGCACGTGTACGGCTACCGGGTGGCGGCGGTCGACACCCTGGAGCACGTGAGCGCGCTCTCGGCCGAGTTCGCGGCGGCGCCCCGCCCCGACGCGAGCGGCGAGCTGATCTACTCGTTCCAGAGCAACCCCACGCTGAGCGGCTTCCGCTTCCAGCCCTCCGAGGCCACCGACCCGATCCTGGCGGGGACGGCGACCACCGCGCAGTGGCGGCTGGAGCAGGACGCGGCGGGGTGGCGGATCGTGCCGCTGAACGGCACGGCGGTGATGGAGTACCCTGGCGGGCGCACCACCGCGCTCACCTGCGGTCCCGGCTCCGACGCGACCTGCCGCGCGGTCACGCGCGCGCCGGTGGCCGGCTACCAGACCACGCCGGTCGCGGTGAACCCGGAGTACAGCTACGTCTTCCGCGTGACGGGGAGCGACGGGCAGCCGCACTACGGGGTGATCCGGGCGCAGCTCCTGGGAAGCGACGGCGCGGGGCACCAGCTCATGATCTTCGACTGGGCCTACCAGGTGCTCCCCAACGACGTGCGCCTGAACCGCACCGGCGGCTGAACCGGGGGTCGCCCGGGCGGGGCGGAGGTGCGGGGCTCGCAAACCGCAGGAAGCAGCCTTCGTCCCGTCCGGGCGATCCTGAACAGATCGTCTCACGCAGAGACGCAGAGGCACAGAGAGAACTTCCGAGTCTCTCCGTGCCTCTGCGTCTCCGCGTGAGATTGCAGTTTACGGGGCCGCGGTCACGCGCCAGACGGTGTTGCCCACGTCGTCGGCCACCAGCAGCGCGCCGCGCTTGTCGATCGCCACGCCGACCGGCCGGCCCCAGGCGTCACCATCGGGGCTGAGGAAGCCGTTCAGCACCTCGACCGGCGGCCCGGACGGCGTGGCCCCGCTGAACGGCACGAAGATCACC
>JBJMPM010000332.1:0-27983 GCA_045803205.1 Longimicrobiaceae bacterium | reverse complement strand
ACCTGGCGCTACCGCGACGAGGCGGACCGCTCGGTGCTGCACATCGGCCCCATGGCGCAGGACTGGCAGCGCGCCTTCGGCTTCAGCCACGACGGCACCACCATCAACATGAGCGACTTCGACGGCGTGAACCTGGCCGCCGTCAAGGCGCTGGAGACGCGCACCACGCAGCAGGCCGAGCGCATCCGCACGCTCGAGGCCGAGGTCGCCGAGCTGCGGCGGATGGTGCAGGCGCTGGCCGCCCGCCAGCAGTAGAGGGATGACGCGGAGAGGAAGCGCCGCCCTCCTTCCGCTCGCCGCCGCCCTGCTGGCGGCGTGCGGCGGGAGCGGCGGCGGCCGCGCCGCCGCGGCCGACACCGCGGCGGTCCAGAAGGTCTGGACGCCCGACCAGGCGCGCGCGCTGCGCGAGGCCCGCGAGCGGGGCGAGCCCGGCCCGGCGACGGTCGTCCCCGTCCAGGGCCTGGCCGATGCGGAGGACTCGGCCCGCTGGATGGCGGAGGAGAAGGTGAAGTACGACGAGCGCGTGCGGTCGATGGATTCGTACGTGAACTGCATGGCCCAGGCGCGCGCGGCCGACGGCGAGCTGCGCGCGAGGATCGAGGAGGGGTGCCGGCGGCTTCCCACGGCGCCGCGGTGACGGGAGCTCCGCTACCGCCCGCCGCACGCCGCGGTTAGATTCTCCTTTCCACCCGTTCTTTCCGCCGGGCCCGTCCGCAGGAGCCTCGACACATGACGAAGCGCATCCTTCCGCTCCCCCTGCTCGCCGCCCTCGCCCTGTCGGCGTGCGGCGACCACGGCGCCACCGGGCCCGGCGCGCCGCTCACGCAGGCCGACGCCGCGGCGCTGAGCCGCGCGGTGTTCGCGGTGGGCGCGGGGCTCGCCGGCGGCGGCGTTCCCACCGGGGCGCGGGGGAACAAGACCCTGCGGGCGGACGGCTCCACCACCTTCTCCTTCTCCTTCGACACCTCGCAGCCGTGCACGCCGTCGGGGAGCGTCGGGCTCACCGGCGCGCTCTCGGGCGCGGTGCAGGTGGGCGGGCCGGCGCAGGTGCAGGTGAACGTCTCCGTGCGCCACCAGGGGTGCGTGGTGCAGACGGACAACGGCGGCACCTTCAAGCTGAACGGCGACCCCGAGATCGACGTGGCGCTCACCGCCGCCGCGGGCGCGGCCGGGGTCACGGCCTTCCACGCCACCGAGAACGGCGCGTTCACCTGGGAGCGCGGGAGCAGCTCCGGCCGCTGCGCGGTGGACGTCACCGCCGACCTCGTCCCGGGCACGCAGACCGTGCACCTCGCCGGGAGCTTCTGCGGCTTCTCGGTCGACCAGACGGTGGCGGCGAGGTAGCCGGAAGCCCCGGATCCGGAAAAGATTCGTCTCTGCGTGACGTGATTGCGCCGCCGGGGCCGGAGGTCCACTTTCCGTGCGCACCCTTTCCCGCGGAGCGGCGATGGACCGGCCCTTCCACAACGTCTATTCCCACGGCTTCGTCCGCGCGGCCGTCTGCATTCCCTCGGTGCGCGTGGCGGACCCGGCCTGGAACGCCGAGCGCACCCTGGGGCTCGCCCGCCGCGCGCACGAGCTGCACGCGGCGGTCGCGCTCTTCCCCGAGCTGGGGATCAGCGCCTACAGCAACGACGACCTCTTCCACCAGAGCGCCCTGCTCGACGGCACCGTGCAGGCGCTCGCCCGCGTGGTGCGCGAGAGCACCCGGCTCATGCCCGTGCTCCTGGTGGGCGCGCCGCTGCTCTTCGAGGGGAAGCTCTTCAACTGCGCCGTGGTGGTCCACCGCGGGCGCGTGCTCGGCATCGTTCCCAAGAGCTACCTCCCCAACTACCGCGAGTTCTACGAGAAGCGGCAGTTCACCTCCGGGCGGATGGCCGTGGCGCGCGAGGTGGCCTTCCTGGGGCAGACGGTGCCCTTCGGCGCCGACCTGGTGTTCGACGCGGCCGACGTGGGCGGCTTCCGGCTGGCGGTGGAGATCTGCGAAGACGTCTGGGTGCCCATCCCCCCCAGCACCTGGACGGCGCTGGCGGGGGCCACGGTGGTGGCCAACCTGAGCGCCAGCAACATCACCCTGGGGAAGGCCGAGTACCGCCGCGAGCTCTGCGCCGCGCAGTCGGGGAAGATGATCTGCGCCTACCTCTACTCCGCCGCCGGACCGGGCGAGTCGACCACCGACCTGGCCTGGGACGGGCACGCGCTGATCCACGAGAACGGCGAGCTGGTGTGCGAGTCGCGCCGCTTCGCCGACGAGGAGCAGGTGATCGCCGGCGACGTGGACCTGGAGCGGCTGGCGCAGGACCGGATGCGGATGAGCTCGTTCAACGACTCGGTGGGCGCCTACCGCGACCGCGTCCGCGAGGTGCGCACGGTCTCGTTCGAGCTCGGCGTTCCGGCGGGCGAGATCGCGCTGCTGCGCAAGGTGCCGCGCTTCCCCTTCGTTCCCGACGACCCCGCGGTGCTCGACCTGCGCTGCTACGAAGCGTACAACATCCAGGTGCACGGGCTGATGAAGCGCCTCTCGGCCACCGGCATCGAGAAGGTGGTGATCGGCGTGTCGGGGGGATTGGACTCGACGCACGCGCTGATCGTGGCGGCGCGCACCATGGACCGGCTGGGGCTGCCGCGCACCAACATCCTGGGCTTCACCATGCCCGGCTTCGCCACCAGCAGCGGGACCAGGGGGAACGCCTGGGCGCTGATGCGCGCGCTGGGGGTGAGCGCCGAGGAGCTCGACATCCGCCCCAGCGCCACGCAGATGCTGAAGGACCTGGGGCACCCCTTCGCGGCCGGCGAGCCGGTGTACGACGTGACCTTCGAGAACGTGCAGGCGGGGGAGCGCACCTCGCACCTCTTCCGGCTGGCGAACCAGCGGGGGGCGCTGGTGCTGGGGACGGGCGACCTGAGCGAGCTGGCGCTGGGGTGGGCCACCTACGGCGTGGGCGACCAGATGTCGCACTACAACGTGAACGCCTCGGTCCCCAAGACGCTCATCCAGCACCTGATCCGCTGGGTGGCGAAGAGCGGGGAGGTGGACGGGGAGACGGGGCGCGTGCTGCAGGCCATCGTGGAGACGGAGATCAGCCCCGAGCTGGTGCCGCACGCCGAGGGCGCCGAGGACACCTCGGCCCCGGCGCAGAAGACCGAGGCGGTGATCGGGCCGTACGAGCTGCAGGACTTCAACACCTACTACGTGACGCGCTTCGGCTTCCGGCCCAGCAAGGTGGCGTTCCTGGCGCTGCACGCCTGGGGCGAACGGGGGCGCGGCACCTGGCCCGAGCTGATCCCGGCGGAGAAGCGCAACCAGTACGACCTGGCGGCGATCCGGAAGTGGCTGGAGGTGTTCGTGACGCGCTTCTTCAAGCTGAGTCAGTTCAAGCGCTCGGCCATGCCGAACGGCCCGAAGGTGGGCTCCGGCGGCTCGCTCTCGCCCCGCGGCGACTGGCGCGCCCCCAGCGACTCCGAGGCCACCGTCTGGCTCGACGAGTTGCACCGCAACGTGCCCGAGGCGTGAACTGCGAACGGCGGTCACACAGCGGCACAGAGAAGCAGAGAGGAATTAACGTGAGTACCTCCCCTGAGAATCCTACCCGACTCCCGGCGCGAGCAGGGTGGGCAGAAGCCGCCCGCCGCATGCATTCCGTTGGTGACGACCGCCTGCAGGATTCTCCAACGATCACCCGCTTCGACGAGGAAGAATGGGAATGGCCCGATCTGGACCAGCGCACTTGTGGCGACGTGTAATCACCTCGTCAGCCTCGCGGGGTAGAATTGGGTGGTTCGCTGCTGCATTGGTGACGCATACATGAAGATCGTTGGGAGGTGATCCATGCCGTTCGGACTCGGGCTCGGCGAGACGGTGCTGATCCTCGCCGTGATCCTGCTCTTCTTCGGGCCCAAGCGGCTGCCCGAAGCTGCGTCGTCGCTGGGGAAGGGGATCCGCGAGTTCAAGCGCGCCTTCGGCGGCATCGGCGAGGAGCTCACCTCGGCGCAGAACACGGTCGCGCCGCCGCCGCTGCCGCCACACTCCACCCTCGCCGGCACCGGTGCCGACCCGCACGCCGTCGCCCTCGACACACCGACGGAACCCCAGACGGAGCCGGAGCGCGATACGGACGAGGTGTCGGAGAAGCCCGCAGCCTGATCGCTGCGACAGAAGCAGAGGATGCCGGTGGCTCTCGCCACCGGCATCTTTTCGTATTACCCCGACAACCCACGACGACGACTTCATTGCGCAGGCGCCGGGATGAATGCAGGGTTGAACCGTTCATGCATTCACCTGTTCATCCTCCTGCGCGAGACCCGTCCATGTCCATTCTGCAGCGCATCTCCCCGCCGCGGCTCCTCGCCGGCGCCGTGAGACGAGTGGGATCCATCTTCCAGCTGGGAAACGCCGAGTCGCCGCTGCTCGCCTTCGAGCGGATTCTGGGAAAGCCCGGGATGCGGCCCCTCCCCGACCGAAGCCTGCATCCAGACCTGGCGCAGGCACCGCGGCTCGAAACCCTGGAGGAGTTCCGTGATCTCGTCAAAGCCCTGCGGCAGGAACGAGGACGGGAGGAGATTCCGGGAGGTAACCCCGTCCTGATCCTCGTTCACGGGATTTTCGACCGGGTATATGGGGCCGCGTTCTCACCCCTGCTGGTGTGGGGAGACCTGCTGGAGAGACTGCAGGCGAAGTATGGCAACAGGGTATATGGCTACGACCACGAAACGCTGGCTCTCGGTCCGCTTGAGAACGCCCGCGATCTCATCAGCCGGCTTCCGGCGCACACTGAGATCGAGATCCTGTGCCACAGCCGCGGCGGGCTCGTCGTCCGTGCGCTCCTGCAGCACCCGGAGTGCCAAGCGTCTCTGCGTGCGCGACAGATAAAGATCCGGAACGTCGTCTTCATGGGCGCGGCGAACCATGGCTCCCCGCTGGCGGAGCCCGGGAAGACTGACGAACTGCTCACCATGTTCACGCACCTGTTCCATGCGCGAGCTCCGGCGGAAGGACCCGCGGCACACCTCAAGCTCATCGTGCAGACGGTTCGGGTGCTCGGGCGGCGCGCCGCGGATCTCCCGGGAATCGCTGCGCTTCGGCCAGACAGCAAGTTGATCCGGGGGCTGTCGAGCGCCGTCCTTCCAGACGGTGTGCGCTGCACCTTTGTCCGCGCGAACTTTGGAAACGCCGTGGACAATCGGTTGCAGGAGCCCGAGGGGATTTCCGACAGTGTGTTCGGCTCAACCCTGAACGACCTGGTCGTGCCGTTCGAGGGGATGACGAAGATGGGAGGCGTTTCGCCCACGGATGGGCAAATCGTGACGCTCGACAACGCAGGAACACCGCAGGGCGACTTCTATCACCTGAACTACCTGGACTCCTCAAAGGTCCGGGAGAGGATCGTCAGGGACCTGATAGGCTCGTGATCCGGAAAAGATCGCCTCATATCACCCAGGGACGCGGAGGCACGGAGAGAACCTCTCCGTGCCTCCGCGTCTCCGCGTGAGGTAATCTTGCTCAGCGGATGCCTACCTGGCCCTTCACGGCTTCGATCAGCCGGGCGGAATCGTAGCCCACGCCCTCCTTGAAGACGATCCGCGCGTTGCGGATGTCGGCCGGGCGCGCGGCCGGGTCGCCCTCGATCACCACCAGGTCGGCACGCTTGCCGCGCTCGATGGAGCCCGTCTCCCCGTCGATCCCCAGGATCTTCGCCCCGTTCAGCGTCATCACGCGCACCGTCTCGGCGGGGGTGAAGCCGGCCTCGAGCAGGAGCTCGTAGTTGCGCTGGTCGCCGAAGCCGGGGAGCGCGCCGCCGCTCCCGGTGGGGTCGACGCCGGCCGCCAGCAGCCCGCCCGCGCGCACGAAGGCGCGGTCGTAGGCGAGCGCCTTCGCGAACAGCGCCTCCGGGACCCCCGCCTGCGGGTTGGCGGCGATCTGCTGGCGCGACGCGGCGTACTCGGCGTGCGCCTCGGGAGACATGGCCTCGGCGAGGCGGGGGTCGAGCGGGGGCCGGTTGGCCACGAAGAGCTCGAAGACCGCCGGGGTGGCCGTCATCCCCACCCCGCGCGCCACCATCTCGCGGAAGGTCGCCTGCACCTCGGGGCCCGCCAGGTCCACCGCCGCCAGCCCCTCGGCCATGTTCGCCGGGCACCGGTCGGGCTGCTTGCCGGGGGTGTACTCGCTGTTGGTGAGGAAGCCGTGCTCCAGGTTGTCGATCCCGAGCGCCACCGCCTCGCGGAACCCCACCGAGCAGAGGTGCCCGGTGAACTTCGCCCCGCGCCGGTGCGCCTCCTCGATCGCCGCCCGCATCGCCTCGCGGCTGATCGACGTGTAGAACTTGAACCAGTGCACGCCTTCGTCGACCCAGTACGACACCACGCGCCGCGCCTCTTCGGGCGTGGTGGCGGCGTACATCTGCCCCCCGGCCCCCTCGCCGGTGATGTAGGGGCCGGTGATGTACATGCGCGGGCCCGGCGCCTCGCCCTGGTCGATGGCGCGCTTCAGGTTCAGCTCGTCGTACGGCGACGCGCTCCCGGTGGTGCGGATGGTCGTCACCCCGCTCGCCAGGTACAGGCGGGGCGCGGTGAAGTTGGCCTGCACGCGCCGCCGCGGCGTCGTGTAGAAGGTGTGGTCGTGCAGCCCCACCAGCCCGGGGATCACCGTGTGCCCGGCGAGGTCCAGCACCCGCGCCCCCGCCGGGACCCGCACCGACGCGGCCGGCCCCACCGCGGCGATGCGGCCGTTCTCGATCACGATGGTCTGCCCCGCGGCGGGCGCCGCCCCGGTGCCGTCGATCACCCGCACGTTGGTGAGCGCCACCACCGGCTCGGAGACGCGGACGAAGCCGCGCACGTTGGGCTTGAGCGCGTCGAAGCGCTGGGCGTGCGCTCCCGTCGCGCCGGCCAGCGCGAGGGCGAGGAGCGCTGCGGCTCGGATCGGTCTCATGGGGGGGGCGCCTCCGTGGAGGGGTGGCTGGCGGGTCGGCCTCACCCGATAGTGCGCCGCCCGGCGGCGTGAGGTCAAGCGTCCCGATCTACCGGACCGTGAAGACGGTCTGCATCCCCGCCTCCAGGTGCTCGGAGACGTGGCAGTGCAGCATCCAGCGGCCCGGGTTGGAGAGCTCCAGCAGCACGTCGACGGTGGCGCCCACCGGCACCAGCACGGTGTCCTTCCAGGCGTGGTTCGCGGTGGGGACGCCGTTGACGGCGAGCACCAGGAAGCGCTGCCCGTGCACGTGCATCGGGTGCTGCATGGCGTGCAGGGCGGCGCGGTCGTTGTGGATGCGGAGCTTGACCACGTCGCCCACGCGGAAGCGCCAGGCGATGCCCTCGTTCTCGTGCCCCGTGGCCGGCTCGCGCAGCACCCAGCGCACCTGGTCGGTGGTGGGGAGCCAGTCCATCATCGGCATGGTGCCCGCCCATTCGACCGGGTTGAAGTACGGCGCGTCCAGCCGGAGGAGCTGCTCCAGGGCGAAGGGGAGCCCGCGGTTCTCCAGCGTCAGCACCAGCTCCAGGTCGGGCGCGCGGCCGAAGTGGCGCCGGTAGCGCCCGACCTCGCGCGCCACCTCGCGGTGCTCGCGCAGCCGCCCGAAGGCGGCCGCCAGGTCGGGCACGGCCGCGGCGGCGGAGACGCGCACCGTGCCCAGGGTGTCCTCGGCCGCGAAGAAGCGGTCCGCGCCATGGTCCAGCGCCTGGACGCGGTTGAGGAGGGGGTGCTCTCCCGGCCGGTCGAAGCGCACGTCGACCACGTAGCGCTCGGCCGGCGCGATCGCCACGCTCTCCACCCACTCCTCGCGCTCGAAGCGCCCCACGTCGGTGGCCACCACCTTCATGCGCGCCCCGGCGAAGGAGAGGTTGAAGACCCGCACGTTGCTGGCGTTGGTGAGGTGGAAGCGCACCACCTCGCCCCGCCGCGCGTCCAGGCGCCAGCGCGGCTCGCCGTTGACGAGCGTGAGGTTGCCGAAGCGCCCCATCACCGCGTGCGTCGCGCGCTCGCGCCCGTACGGCACCAGCCCGGCGTCGCCCAGGAGGAGGTCGTCGAGCATGAGCACCTCCTCGCGGTGCGCCGGGCCGTAGTAGCCGGGGTCGGGCGAGCGCACCAGGAGGTTCCCCGCGAGCCCCAGGTCCTGGAGCAGGTCGGCGCGGTGGTGCGGGTGGTACCAGTAGATCCCGGCGTCGCGGAAGTGCACCCGGTAGAGGAAGCGCCCGCCGGGCTCCACCAGCGCCTGCGTGAGGTGGGGGACGCCGTCGGAGGCGTTGTCCAGCCGGACGCCGTGCCAGTGGACGGCGGTCGGCCACCCGGTGGCGTTGCGGAAGTCGACGAAGAGGGTCGCGCCCTGCCGCACGCGCACCAGCGGCCCCGGGTGCTGGCCGTTGAAGGCGAACATCACCAGGTCGCGCCCCCCGAGCCGCCGCCGCACCAGCCCGGCCTCCAGCCGGAGGGTGTCTCCGTCCGCGAGGTCGAGCAGCTCGCGCGGGCGCGCCAGGGGGAGGCGGGCGGGATCGACGCCGTCGCCCGGCAGGTACGGCGTCGTGGCGGGAACGGCGCCCTCCAGCCCCGGCATCGGCATCGGCGACACGCGGGGGTCCATGGGCGGCATCGGCCAGCCGCCGCCTTCGGCGTGGTGCGCGTGGGCGGCGGGGGCGGAGCCGAGCCCGAGCAGGTGCGTGTCGCCCATCCGCATGCTCGGCGAGGCGCCGCGCAGCACCAGCGGCCCGGTGCGCCGGGACGCGTCGGCGGAGGGCTCGGCGCTGACGAAGACGAGGAACTTGTTGAGCGCCACGTGCCCGAGGTGCGTGCGCCCCGCGGCCACCGCCCCCAGCCGGAGCATCGGCTCCAGCGACGGCGGCGCCGCCCAGGCCACGTAGGCGGTGTAGGGGCCGAGCGACGCGGGCGGGGGAAGGTCCCGCAGCGTGATCGAGAGATCGTAGACGTGCCGCCCGTCCGCGGTGAGCGCGACGCCGAAGGGCGAGGGCACCGTGCCCAGCTCCACGGTGCCCGACGCCTGGCGCAGCCCCGGCACGGGCACCAGGTCCAGGCAGTACAGGTCGCGACTCGGCGCGGTCGCCGCCGTGTCCGCCGCCGGGCAGAGCGCCGCCCCGCCCGCCTGCGCGCGGAGCGGACGGGCGGGAAGCGGGGTGGTTGCGCCGAGCAGCAGCGCCGGGACGAGACGGCGGAGGCGGGTCATGGGGAGAAGATCTCGAAATCCGGAGAAACGGCAAGCATCGCAACGGCATTCCACGCAGAGACGCGGAGGGAAACGAGAGCCGCTGTTGTTTTCTGCGCCTCTCTATTTTCTCCGCGTGGAACTGTTCCGAGCTCCTGTATCCGTCACCGCCTTCCGACAGGAATCGACACCCTCCTGGAGCGAAGCTCCGCGTTGAACGACTCCATCACCGTTGCGAACGCCAGCGTGCGCGGGCTCGTCCCGAACTCTTCGCCGAACAGTTCGCGAAGAACTCGCCGGAACGGGTGATCGCTCGAATACCCCGCCGCGCGGGCAGC
This sequence comes from Longimicrobiaceae bacterium, assembly GCA_045803205.1. Classification (GTDB taxonomy): domain Bacteria; phylum Gemmatimonadota; class Gemmatimonadetes; order Longimicrobiales; family Longimicrobiaceae; genus Longimicrobium. The sequence continues at coordinate 18,496 of JBJMPM010000332.1, read as the reverse complement.
GACCACGATGCTCCGCTCGGGCGTTTCGAGCAGCGCCACCGCGAGCGCAACGCGAATCCACACGAGAAGACGGCGAGGCTTCGGAAGTCCCTCCCGGGCGCACCAGTGCAGGACGGTGCGCTCACGGGCATCCACTCGCTTGGCCAGGTCCGTCGTATTCCCACCGTCGACGACTACCTCGGCAGCCGCACGGATCAAGGTGAGCGCGTTCTGGGACAGGTGCGGGAGAATCTCAGCCTCGAGACGCTGCTTGAAACGGCGGGCATGCACGAGCTCCAGATCTGCCGCGAGCAGTTCCGGACTCGGGATCGGCTCCAGATCCACGATGTCGCTTACTCCTGCCCTCCAGAGCTGCCTGACGTACCCGGCTTGCGCGCCGGTGAACGGAACCGCGCCGACGACAGGAACGAGGTGGGCAGTGGCTACGATCTCACGGATGCACTCGACCGAGCATCCGGAATCGAACGGCACGAGGGCGATCGACGAAGGTGATGCGGTGCCGAGCAGGTCCCTCAGCTTTCCGGCGCTCCCGACGAGCTTCACGTCGAAGGGCGCAGGGAGGATGGAAAACGATCTCAGTGCAGGTGAAGACAGCAGATAAACCGTGCGCACCCGCACCTCCGGCCAGAAGGAGTAGAAACGGCTCGGTCCCCAGGATCGGCACTCCCGACGACCGTCGAACCCACGTTTTCAGCCGTAGACAGGTTGCACCGGCACTTGTAGACGCGGAACTTGGAGGTGCTCGAGGCCAAGCTCCCCTTCACCCTGGAGGTGCCGTATGCGGTTACTCAGCCTTGTCGCGCTGCTGCTCGCGTCCGCGATGGCAGCGTGCAGTGCGAGCCCCACCGCCACTTCGCAACAGCCTGGTTCCGTCCGGGCGGAGTCCAACCCTCCCGCAACACCTCCGTCCGACACAACGAACACCGCGACACGGGGGGCAAACGGATTCGGGTCGGGTAACTGACAGAGCGGGTGGGCGGGCGTTCCGGTTCGCCCACCTGCCTCAGGTAGACGCATCTCCTTCGCCCGGAACGACATCCTGGTCGTGCAGCCGTGCAAGTCCGCTTAGGAGGCGGGCCGCAAAGCGCTCGCTGTCCTGCCGCTCTCCCGGCCGCCGCGGCCTCAGGTCGAGCGTCTGCTGCCGGCGCACGAGGTCGAGAGACGCCTCCACGAGCGCTGGGATGTAATGCTCCCCTCTTTCGACCGCCGCTCGGCACGCCCAATGGAGCGCCTCTTCGGCGCGTTGCCAGAGCCCGAGCGCCGCGGCACCTCGCCCCATGTCGAGCAGCGTGGTGGCGCGCACCTCCGCCGAATCCGGCCTGCCGGCAAGCAGCCACGCTTCCTCCCAGCAGCGTTCGACAGTGATGGCTTCTCCGGATGCCCCGGCACACCATATCGTGGCGGCGATCACCCGCAGCCGTTCGTGGGGCGCGTGGAAGTGAGGGAGCAGGGCCGTGTAGACCGCGAGTGCGCGACCGAAGAAACCCTGCTCGGCCCAGATCAGCGCGGTGTCGTGGGCAAGCTTGGGAAGGTTCGGATGCCTGGATCCATAACGCTCGAAGGCCAGCGCGGCATGCTTCTCGGCTTCCCGGTAGTCACCCATGAACGTGAAGAGCAACGCAAGGTCGTGCAGCACCTCTCCCTCGAGGTCCGCGAGCCGGTAGCGCTTCGCAAGGGAGAGGGCTCGGGTGAGATGACGCCGGGCCAACGCAAAGCTGCCGCGTTGACGATAGAGGTTGCCGAGCGAGTTCAGGCCCAGTGCATGCGCCCGGCGATCCTGGATTGCAGCCGCGACGTGAACCGCGCGGTACAGCCAGTATTCAGCCTCTCGCGGCTTCGCTTGGCCGCGGAAAAGCTTTCCCGCAACCCATGCGAAGCGGGGGTTCGCGGCGGAGACCTCGGCGGCTGTTTCACCGAAGAGAAGCGCTGTCTCCGGGGCGTCGCGCGAGATCGCCCAGTCGGCGATCGCAAGGCACGCAAGCGAGAGCAGTTGGATATCGGCCTTGGCCGGCTCCTGGAGCTGTTCCGCGACCGCGACGAGCGGATACCAGAGATCCGTGGTGAGCGGGTAGGCCTCGACAGCGTTTCTCCACGTATAGAGCCTGGACCGCCCGTAATCTCGGTGCAGCGCCTCGGCGTTGCGGCACCACGCGAGCAGGAGCCGGAACACCTTCAGGAGGTATACGGCTTCGTCTGCCTCGACTTCGCGGTCGAACAGAAATCCCGGCGGCACACCTGACGAAATGCGAAACGGGTAGAGCGTCTCGATCGAAGCGCGGGAGGCCCTGGAGGGGAGATCCTGCTTCATTGTGCCTCCGGCTGGCGAGACCTGTTGCACCGCGACGTATTGGGGGCGACGACATCGGCACGTATCGTACACTCTGTGCAGTGGCCAGTCTACGGCGCAAAACGTGGGTTGATGGACGAATTCGCCGCAGGGACCGCCGTCCTTCCGCCACCTGCAGCCAACCGGTTCGCTACGCACCGTGCCTGATCCAGCCTGCTCTTCCACCGTCCGTGGGCGGTTCGCGCCGAGCCCGACGGGGGCGCTGCACGTGGGGAACGCGCGCACGGCGCTGCTCGCGTGGCTGCACGCGCGCGCGGCCGGCGGCGCGCTGGTGATGCGCGTGGAGGACCTCGACGTCGGGCGGGTGCGGCCGGGGGTGATGGAGACGCAGCTCGACGAGCTCCGCTGGCTCGGGCTGGACTGGGACGAGGGCCCGGACGTGGGCGGGCCGCACGCGCCCTACCTTCAGTCGGCGCGCACGGAGCGCTACGACCAGGCGCTGCGGACGCTCGCCGCGCGCGGGCTGCTCTTCGAGTGCTCGTGCTCGCGGAAGGACATCGCGGCCGCCGCGAGCGCGCCGCACGCGGGGGAGGAGGGGCCGCGCTACCCGGGGATCTGCCGCGCGCACGCCGTCGACCCGTCCGTACCGTCGCTGATGGCGCACGGGCGCTCGCGGGTGGCGCTGCGCTTCCGGGTGGAGCCGGGGGAGGCCTGCTTCGACGACCTGCTGATGGGGCGCTGCTGCTTCGACCCGGCGGAGGAGACGGGGGACTTCGTGGTGCGCCGCAAGGACGGCGCGGCCGCCTACCAGCTCGCCGTGGTGGTCGACGACGCGGCGATGGAGATCACCCACGTGGTGCGCGGCGGCGACCTGCTCGCCTCCACCGCGCGGCAGCTCCTGCTCTACCGCGCGCTCGGCCTCCCCGCGCCGCGCTTCCTGCACGTGCCGCTGATGCTGGGCGCCGACGGCGAGCGCCTGGCCAAGCGGCACGGCGCCGTCTCCCTCGGCGAGCTGCGGGCGCGCGGAGTGCCGGCGGAGCGCGTGGCCGGATGGCTCGCGGCCACCTGCGGCCTCGCGGAAGCGGGCGAGTCCGTCTCCGCGCGCGCGCTCATCCCCCGCTTCTCCGTCGACCGCCTGCCGCGCGCCCCCACCGCGGTGACCGAGGACATGCTCCGGGAGCTGGCGGGCTGATCTGCGGCTCTCCGGTCCCTCTCTGCGGCTCTGCGTCCGTAGCAGACGAAGTGATAGGATACCGACTCAACACCAGACCAAGCGCACCCCAACCACCCGGACATCATCCTGGTGTGTCAGCCAGGCAGTGGATTGGCTCCTGAAGGGTAGCCCGTTCATCGGCGCTATTTGTTCGCCCCCATCTCCAGGATCACGTGCGCGAGCTCGCGCACGAAAGGGTCCTGCAGGATCGTGCCGTGGCTCCCCGCCACCCGGTGCGCCGTCACGCCCCCCCGCGCCAGCGCGCCCCAGAACTCCAGCCCCCGCGACCTCCCCTCGGCGTCGTCGGAGCCGGCGGTGCGGAAGTAGGTCAGGTGGCCGGGGTAGGGCCGCGGCCGGTAGGCGGCCTGCGCCTGCAGGTTGGCCGCGCGCACCGAGGTGAGCGCCAGCACGTCGTCCACGCGCGACTCGGGGAAGAGCCGCGGCAGATCCATCTTGCGCAGCATGGCCAGCGCCTGCTCGCGCCCCTCCAGCCCCCGCAGCTCGTTCACGTCCACGCGCGACGCCGCCGCGTGCCCGGCCAGCCCGGCCACCGTCTGCCACACGATCTCGGCCGGGTCGCCGGCGTTGACCGTTATCCCCTCGGGGGTGTGCGGGGCGGTGTCGAAGAGCGCCAGCAGGTCCACCTCGTGGCCGGCGGCCTGGAGCTGCTGCGCCATCTCCCACGCCACCACCCCGCCGAACGACCATCCCGCCACGCGGAAAGGCCCCTCCGGCCGCAGCCCGAGCACCGCCTCCACGTAGAAGGCGGCCATCTCCTCGATCACCGAGATCGGCGGCTGGCCGCCGTCTTCCACGCCGCGCGGCTGCAGGGCGTACACCGGCTGCTCCGCCGAGAGCAGGTAGGCCAGGTCGCGGTAGCACACCACGTGGCCGCCGGCGGGGTGCACCACGAAGAGCGGCGGCCGCTCGCCGAAGGTCTGCAGCGGCACCAGCGGGAGGCGCGAGGGGTCCTTCTTCCCCGAGACCGCCCGCGCCATCTGCTCCACGGTGGGGCCGGTGAGCAGCTCGGCCACGGGGAGCTCGAAGCCCAGCTCCTCGCGCACCCGGGCCACCAGGCGCGTCGCCAGGATCGACTGCCCGCCCAGGTCGAAGAAGTCGTCGTGCACCCCTACCCGCTCCACCTCCAGCACCTCGCTCCAGAGCGCGGCGAGCCGCTCCTCCACCTCGCCGCGCGGCGCCACGTACTCCGCCTCGGCCGCCGCGCCGCCGTCGTGGTCGGGGAGGGCGCGGCGGTCCAGCTTGCCGCTGGTGGTCCGCGGGAGCGCCTCCACCCAGCCGAAGGAACCGGGGACCATGTACTCGGGAATCCGCTCGCGCAGGAAGGCGCGCAGCTCCGCCGCCTGCGGGCGCTCCACGGCGCCGCGCGCCACCAGGAACGCCGCCAGGCGCCGCTCGGCGCCCACCTCGCCGCGCGCGGCCACGCCGGCCTCGGCCACCGCCGGGTGGGCGGCGAGCGCCTGCTCCACCTCTTCCAGCTCGATGCGGTAGCCGCGCACCTTCACCTGCGCGTCGGCGCGCCCCAGGTACTCCAGGGTGCCGTCGTCGAGCCAGCGGCCGCGGTCGAGCGTGCGGTACATCCGCGTGCCCGGCAGGCCGAAGGGGTCGGGGAGGAAGCGCTCGGCGGTGAGCGCGGGGCGGCGCGCGTAGCCGCGGGCCACCCCCGCGCCGGCGGTGAACACCTCGCCCGGGACGCCCACGCCGGCGTGCCGCATCCCCTCGTCCAGCACGTACACGCGGCCGCCGGTGATCGGCCGGCCGACGGTGACGCGCCCGTCGCCGGGGCCCAGCTCGGCGCAGGTGGAGTAGGTGGCGTCTTCCGTCGGGCCGTAGAGGTCGAGCACGCGGCGGATGCCGGGGAGCGTGTACAGCTCGCGCACCAGCCCGAGCGGCACCGGCTCGCCGCCCAGCAGCACGGCCGAGACCTCCGGCGGGAAGCGCCCGTCGCGCAGCAGCTCGGCCGCGGCGGTGGGGACCATGGCGGCGGCGCGGACGGCGGGGACGGCCGGGAGGGGGGCGAGGGCGTTCTCCACCAGCAGCAGCGTGCCGCCCCACGCCAGCGTGCCGAAGATCTCGGCCACGGAGACGTCGAAGGTCACCGAGGTGGAGCCGAGCACCGCGGCGCGCTCCTCGTCGTCCAGCAGCTCCCGCATCCAGGCGACCGTCGCCGCGGCGGAGCGGTGCTGGATCTCCACCCCCTTGGGCCCGCCGGTGGAGCCGGAGGTGAAGATGACGTACGCGAGGTTCGCCGGCGTGACGGCCACCTCCGGGTCGTCGTCGCGGCCGCCGTCCAGCTCCGTCACCTCGAGCACCCTCACGCCGGGGAGCGCGGGGAGGGCGAGGCGCGACGACGCGCTGGCGATGACGAGCTTCGCGCCGGAGAGGCGCAGCACCGCCTCGTGGCGCGCGGCGGGGTGCGCGGGGTCGAGGGGGACGTACGCGCCGCCCGCCTTCATCACGCCGAGGAGCGCGGCCGGGAGCGCGGGGGTGCGCTCCAGGCACACCGCCACGCGCGCCTCCGGCCTCACGCCCAGCCGCCGCAGCGCGTGGGCGATGCGGTTCGCGTCGGAGCCCAGGTCGGCGTAGCTCACCACCTCGCCGTCGTGGACGACCGCCGGCGCATCGGGCGTGGCGCGCGCCTGCCACTCGAAGAGCTGGTGCACGGTGAGGCCGTCGGCCGCGGAGCGCGTGCTGCGCTGGCGGGCCTCCACGGCGCGCACCTCGTCGTCGCCCGCGAGCGCCACCTGCGAGAGCCGGAGCTCCGGGGCGGCCGCGAAGGCGGCGAGCGCGGCCTCCAGGTGCCGCGACATCCGCGCGATGGTCCCCGGCTCGAACAGCTCGGTGGAGTACTGGAAGGCGCAGGCGAAGCGGTCGCCGCGGTCCTCCGCCTGCAGGGTCAGCTCGAAGACCGCGGTGCTCGAGTCCTGCGGGAGCGGCTCGGCGGCGACGCCGGGGAGCGCCAGCGCCGAGGCGGGCGAGTCGGCCACCGTGAGCACCGCCTGCACCAGCGGCGGGCGGCTGAAGTCGCGGCGCGCGCCGCCGATCTCCACGATGCGGTCGAAGGGGAGCTCCGCGTGCTCCTGCGCCCCGCGCGCCGCCGCGTACGCGCGGCGCACCATCTCCCCCACCGTGGGGTCGCCATCCATGCGCAGCCGCAGCGGGAGCGTGTTGGCGAAGAAGCCGGCCAGGTGCTCCAGCTCGGGGCGCGGCCGGTTGGCGAGGAGGGTGCCCAGCAGCAGGTCGTCCTCTCCCGTGTAGCGCTTCAGCAGCAGCGCGAACGCCGCCGCGAGCACCGCGTAGGGCGTGGCGCGCTCACGGCGGGCGAGCGCGCGGATCGCCCCGGCCAGCGGCGGGGCGAGCTCGAAGTGGTGCTTGGCGCCCTCCCACCCCTGCACCGGGGGGCGCGGGCGGTCGGGCGGGAGCTCCAAGACCTTCGGCGCGCCAGCGAGCTGGTCGCGCCAGTAGGCCTCGTCCCCTGCCGGCGGGGGACGGTCGGGGCGCTGCTGCCACGCCGCCCAGTCGCGGTAGCGCACCGGCAGCTCGGGGAGGCGCGGCTCCCGGCCTTCGATGCGGGCCGCGTACAGCTCGCCCAGGTCGCGCAGCAGCACCGCGGCGGACCAGCCGTCGCCCGCCAGGTGGTGCACCCCCAGCAGCAGGCGGTGCCGGTCGTCGGCCTCGCGCAGGAGGAGGGCGCGGAAGGTCTCGCCGCGGCGCAGGTCGAAGGTGTGCCGGGCGAAGGCGTCGGTCTGGTAGTTGGCCTCGGCCTCGCCCCAGTCCGCCTCGCCGCGCAGGTCCAGCACCTCCGGCTCGAACGCTGACCCGTCGCGCACCTCCTGCACCGGGATCCCCGCGCTCTCGCGGAAGGCGGTGCGCAGCGTCTCGTGCCGGCCCACCAGGTCGCGGAGCGCGCCGAGCAGCGCGTCCACCTCCAGCGGCCCGTGCAGGCGCAGGCCGATGGGGATGGTGTAGATGGGGTAGCCGGCGGCGAGCTGGGCCAAGTACCAGAGCCGCCGCTGCTCCGCCGAGAGGGGCGCGGGGCCGTCGGCGATGCGGGGGATGGCGCCGGGCTCCTGGGCCACGCGCAGCTTTTCCAGCAGCGCGCGCTTGGCGGGGGAGAGCGCGGCGAGGCGGTCGTGCAGCTCGGTCATTCGCAGGCGGGGGACTGCGGGGAGAAGGGTCGGCCGGGGGAGGGAAATCTACCCGGTTCCGCGCCCGTTGTCAGGTCGGGGCCAGCTCCCGAAACTGCAACAACAATCTCTCACAGAGGTCACAGAGGTCACAGAGGAACTGCAGTGTGTTTTCCTCTGTGACCTCTGTGAGAGCCATTTCTGTTCGGCGGTCAAAGAATGCACGATAGAATGGAGAAAGCGGTATAGCGGTATCACAGAGGGTATGGAGGAGGATCGCGTCACTTCGGCGGGGAGACGCGGTCCTCCACGGACTGGAGGTGGCGGCGCACGGCGTCGGCGCCCTCGCGGCGGAAGAGGCGCAGGAGCCGCTTGTACTTGTCGTCGAACCAGTTGCCGGTGTCGGAGCGCCAGATCTTCTTCGCCAGGAACCAAGTGTGCAGCATGACCTGGCGGTCCTGCCGGGCGCGGTCCTCCGCCTGCTCCGGCTCCATCGGCTCCACCCGGTAGAGCTCGTCGACCGGCACCAGCAGGAGCTGCGCGTAGGGCTCGCCGGGGCGGAAGACGTGCACGCCGCCCGGCGGCGGCGCGCGGAACACGGCGAAGAACTGCCGCGGCCAGAAGCGCTGCAGGTGGCCGGGGAGCGCCAGCGGCACCTCGCCCGTGCGGTCGGTGAAGTAGCGCGGGTGCGGCCCCAGGCGGAGCGCGTACCCCGGCGGCGGCAGCAGGTCGAGCGCCGTCGCCATCCCGTAGTGCCCCGCGGCGAACAGGCCGAAGGGGTGCGGGAGCCCCGCCGCCTCCATCTCCCCCGACAGCTCGCCCTCGATGCGGATGGCGCCGCCCTCGTTGCGGACGCGGCACTCGGTGCCGTAGGGGTAGACGAGCTCCAGCCCGTGCGTGGCGCCCTCGACGAAGGGCCGGCAGTGCCAGGGCTCGGCGGTGGCGCCGTCGCCCGGCGGGTTGGCGCGCCCGGCCCAGCCGGGGATCTCCATGCGGATGCGGCGCGGGGGCGGCGCCCCGTACCCGGTGCGCCAGCGCAGCACCAGCTCGCGCGGCGCGCCGCGGAGGTCGGGGTCGCGGCCGCCGCCGCCCTCGGGATCGGTCATCGCCGCATCAGCGCTTCACGCGGTAGAGGACGTAGACGCAGCCGTTCCGGAGCACCTTGTGGTCGATCAGCTCCAGGTCGATCTGCCGGCTCATGCCGTGGAAGAGCGGGATCCCGGAGCCCAGCAGCACCGGGTGGATGTTGAGCCCCACCTCGTCGATCAGCTCCGCCGCGAAGAGGTCGCGGGCCACCTCGCCGCCGCCCATCACGCAGATCCCCTTCCCCTCGCCCGCCTTCAGCCCGCGGACGAAATCCGCGGCGTTCTCGCGCACGATCTCGACGCGCGGGTCCGGCGCCTCCTCCATCGTCCGGGAGAAGACGTAGTTCTTCATCCCCGCGTAGGCGGTCATTCCTGCCTTCACCCCGGCCTCGTACGTCTTGCGCCCCATCACCACGGTGTCGACGGTCTTCCAGTACGCCGAGGTCAGCGCGCTCACCTCGTCGCTCCACATCAGCCAGTCCACCGCGTGGTCCTCCCGCGCGATGAAGTTGTCCAGGCTGCTGGCGACCCCGAACGTCACCTTGCGCGCGGCGTCGGATCGGTCGTCGTGGCTGGACATCAGGAGATGTGCTGTGGGAGGTGAAAAGGAGATTTATGCCACACTTTGGACTTCGCGGCCCGTGCTGGCCAGGAACTCAGGGGCGAAGTCGGCGCCGTTGGGCCATTCCACCGTTCCGGTGTCTGGATTCACCCGCACCTGAGCGAAGAACGCCGGGTCGCGGAGCGGCTCGAACACCTCGCCGTGCAGCTCGTGCGACAGGTCGACGTCGCGCACGGTGCCGTCGTTGAACTCCAGCCGCAGCGAACAGCCGCACAGCGGATCGACTCTCGTCACCTTGCGCGCTGGATTCGCCATGCCTCTCCGTGCCTCTGCGTCTCTGCGTGAGATGCCGTTCCTGAGATGGGCGCCGCCACCCGTTCTGGCGCGATCACCACACTGGAGATAGCATCGGAGAATGAGCTCCGCGAGACCTGACCAGCAATCGGCCGTCGACGCGTTCCGGGCGCTGCACGCGTCGGGGTGCTTCGTGCTGCCGAACCCGTGGGACGTCGGCAGCGCCATCTACCTGCGGCAACTGGGCTTCAAGGCGCTCGCCACCACCTCGGCCGGGTTCGCGTTCTCGCGCGGGTGGTCGGACGACTTCGGCGCGGTGCCGCGCGACGCGATGCTGGCGCACGTCCGCGAGATCGCGGAGGCGACGCCGCTTCCCGTGAACGCCGACTTCCAGAACGGCTACGCGGACGAGCCGGAGGGCGTCGCCGCGAACGTGGCGCGCTGCGTCGCGGCCGGCGTGGCCGGGCTGTCGGTGGAGGATTCGACGGGGGACGGCGCCGCACCGCTGTACGAGCGCGCGCTCGCCATTGAGCGGGTGAAGGCGGCGCGCGCGGCGATCGACGCGTCGGGGGTGCCGGTGGTGCTCACGGCGCGGTGCGAGGCGTGGCTGGTGGGCCACCCGGACCCCTTCCGCACCTCGCTCGACCGGCTGGCGGCCTACGCCGAGGCGGGCGCCGACTGCCTCTACGCGCCCGGCGTCCGCGATCCCGAAGAGATCGGCGCCATCGTCCACGCCGTGGCGCCGCTGCCGGTGAACGTGCTGATGTCGGCGCCGGTCCCGGGGCTCACCTTCGCGCGGCTGGCGGAGCTCGGCGTGCGGCGCGTGTCGGTGGGCTCGGCGCTGGCGCGCGTGGCGTGGGGCGCCTTCATGCGCGCCGCGCAGGGCCTCGCCGCGGGCTCGTTCGACGGCCTCGGCGGCGCCGCGCCCTTCGCCGAGCTGAACGCGCTCTTCCGCTGAGCCGCGGTAGCATCAGCCCCGAACAGATGTAAGTTGTTATGCCACAAACAAAAGGACGTCATCCTGAGGCCGGCCGCGCTTTTCCTGCGGGTGCGGTGTAGACTGCAGGCAAAATCGGTGCGGCTTGACTTCTTGCGTAACTGGATACCCTGCGTGTAGTTACACGATTATCAAGCTTGCTCAGCCGGACAGCACTGCTGACGCAGAGACGCAGGGAATTCGATTGCCTTCGCATCCCGGCAAACGCAGATCCTCTTCCACAGGCCGGATCAGGGATATATCCTGGGGGAGCGCATGAAGACGGTCGTAGAGAGCGCTTCTGTGGCCGCGCGCCTTCGGAAAGCCCCCACCACGTATCTGCCGCCACACGGCCCGCCTTCGTCCTCCCACAATCTGGAGCCAACCATGACCGCGACGATCGCCGACCTTCGCGCACTGCCCTCGCCCATCTCGCAAGTGACCGAGGACGTGCTGGGCTACTACGCCGCGAACGACGGCGGGGGCGGTACGTACCTGTGGGATGCGGCGTCGACCGAGGCCGACAACCAGGGCACCGTGATCGTACCGGACGACACGACTCCACCCGATCCCGGGCGATGGAAGCTGATGTACAGCGGACGGGCGGTTCGTGCCGAGCAGTTCGGGCTGAAGGGCGACTACGACCCGGCCAACGGCAGTGGCGACCCCGAGACCGCCCTGCTGCAGACGGCGCTCGCCGCCGTCACCATCCTGGACCTGGGCGGCATCGGGCGGAGGTACCGGGTGACCGACCTTCTCGATGTCACCGACCGGACGCTGATCTCGCGCGGCGCCGAGATCCACCGCACTGACGACGCGGCCGAGATGGTGCTTCAGGCGGTCGGTACGGTGGGATCGTACTTCAACCTGTCGGCGAACGCGGAAGAGGACAGGAACGTGGTGGTCTGCAGCGGTATTGTCGGGCAGCTCCGGAGCGGCGACCTGGTCAAGATCATCTCGAACAAGCTGTTCGTGGCGGACGGGGAGATGAAGCAGGGTGAGATGGCCCTCGTCGCTTCGGTCGACGGCAGCAACATCTACCTGTCCGGCCGGCTCCACGACACCTACCTGACGGCCGACACGGCCCGGATCGCCAGGGTCGCTCCGGCTTCCTTCCGCGTGGAAGGCTGGCTCTCGGTGTATCGCTGGCCCTCAACCGACACGACCGCCACGTACGGCGTGGAGCTGCGCTACGTTCTCCGCCCGCGCGGCGACCTGCGCCTGTACAACTGCACCCGGACGGGGCTGGCGGTGAACTCGTGCTACGCGCCGGAGATCGACGTTCTGATCGTGAACAGCTACTACCGCACCTCCACCTCCAGCTATGGGATCGCGATCGGCGACAGCACCATGGCCGGGCGGTTTCGCGGCGTGGTGATGGGTGCTCGCCACGCGGTGACGGCCGGTGGCGCGCCCGCGTATGGCGGCGTCTCGTGGGACAACACCGTGAGCGTGATCGCGCAGGGCGCCGCCAGCAACGCGATGTTCGACGCGCACCCGGAGACCGGGAGCATCTTCTACGAAAACTGTATCGCGCTGGGCGGGGTGATCGATAATGGAACGGGAACGACTGCCCGGCCGAACGGTTTCGTGCTCGGCGCCCGCTTCTCGCACGTGAAGGACGTGGTCTGCATCGGATGCGCGTCGGGCATCAGCACGCGCGGGCGGGACGTCCGCGAGTTCGTGGTGGATGGGCTTCACCTTAGCGGCTGCACGATCCACGGATTCAACAGCAACGACGACACGCACATCGGTCGCCTGGTGGTGCGCAACGTCACCGGCACCTCGGCGAGTCAGGCCAGCACGTACGCGGTGGCGATCCAGAACGGGCAGGTCGACGCGTGGGAGTTCTCAGACCTGACGCTCGACGTCGGGGGCATCATCAGTGTGGGGGGAACCGATTCGACCCCGCCCGTTCTGCGAGTTCACAACGCGCGGGCGGGTGACACCGCCATCCCCACGTCCACGGTGGACACCTCCTGGCGGGGGGTCAACATCGCGAGCGCGAGCATCGATGAAGTGTGGCTCGAGGGCGCGGTGATCACGAACCGTTCGGTCGGCATATCGATCGCCTCGGCGGTAAGCCTCGCCGAGCTGAGGCTGGTCGACGTCCGGATGGACAGCGCGTACGAGCACGTTCGGGTGCAGGGCTCCGTGGAGCGGGTCTGGATCGACGGCGGAAGCTTCCGCAACTCCAAACACGGCGTGTCGACGTATGGGATGGTGAACTTCGTGAACGCGGCCACCGTGAGCACGCTGTACGTCGCGGGCGCCTTTCTCGACAGCGATCCTTACGTGGTGGGACGGTTGGGCACGACCACCAACCTCCTGCACGGCCAGAACCAGTTCCATTCCGGCTTCGTGGGCCTGTCGCGACTGCTCTCCACGGGCTGGATCGAAGTGGTGGGCGGCTCGCTGAACGCGCCGCGCGTGCTGCGCGGCAACGGCAGCCCGGAGAACGCTGTCACCGCACCGGTCGGCACGCATTACCAGCGGGCCGACGGCGGCGCGGGCACGACGTTCTACGTGAAGGAAAGCGGGACCGGGAATACGGGATGGGTCGCGAAGTAGCTCGCTCGCTCCGCGGCTCTGCGTGAGATCCGATCTGTTTGAGGAAGCTTAGCGAGCTTTCCGTGAAGCACATCCTCGAGAAGGTCGCGAAGGATAACGAGACTTTAGCGGCACTACACTAGCGGAGGACGAGAGATTCTTCTCGTCGCAACGGTGATGTGCGCAGGCAGGGCGGACGCGACAGTCGTGCATCTCTCTGGCTAAGTGCTTACACCAGCTATAGATCCTTCGGCCTGCGGACTGTGGTGAACGCGAAGGAGCGGGTCGTGGCCGGCCTCAGGATGACGTCATTATTGTCGCGTTAATTACCTCATCAGCACCAACTCACGTCACCCGGAAATTCGCGGTGTACGCCCACCGCGAGCCGGACCGGGCCTCCAGCCGGAAGCCGCTCGCCTCCACCTGCCGCCGCAGCGCATCGAACGGGGTGAAGTCCGGGTCGGGCATGTGCTCGCTGACGGAGAGCGCGCCCGCCGGCTTCAGCACGCGCCGGATGCTCCGGAGACACGCCGCCTGGTCGTGCACCTCGCCGAACACGGTGACCATGTACACCAGGTCGAAGGCCGCATCGGCGAAGGGGAGCGAGGCGCCGTCTCCCGTCGTGAAGCCGACGTTCGTGAGCCCGGCAGCCTCGGCCTTCGCGCGGCAGCGGGCGAGCATCTGGGGCTGGAGGTCGAACAGCTCCAGGCGGCCCGCCGGGATGCACCGCGCCACCTCGAGGCTGTAGTAGCCGGAGCCGGGCCCGACCTCCAGCACCGAGGCGTCGGGGTGCAGCGGGAGCCGCGACGCCAGCAGCTCCGGCGACAGGACGAGGCGGCGCGCGGGAAGCTCCAGGAACCACGCGAGCTGGTGCGGAAAGATCCCGCGCCCGAGCGCCTGCCGCCACGCACTCCATCCCCCGCTCGCCTCCGTCATCCCGGCGCCGGATCGAGGTGGCGCTGCTCGCCGACCCGGTACGCCTCCGCCAGCCACGCGCGCAGCTCGTCGTCGACGTCGGCGAGGCTCGCGAGACGGAAGGTGTGCAGGTGGTTGCGCGGCGAGAAGGTCTGCACGCTGCGGAAGCGGGGGCTCTCCAGCCGCCGCGCGAGCACCACGTGGCCGTCGATCCACCGCCGGCGCGGGGTGAGCTGCGCGAACGACATCCGCACCTGGAAGGCGATGCGGGTCTTTTCCGGGAGGATGGTGACGGGTCCCAGCGCGCGCAGCTCGGCCACCACCGCGTCGAAGAGCGCCCGCACCTCCGGCGGCTTCCCCGCGAAGTGGTGCTCCAGGTCGTGCCGCGCGCAGGCGTGCGACTGGTTGCGGTTGGCGAACCGCCGCTCGCACGCGGGGCACTGCCAGAGCGCGGGCCTCTCCGTCACGGTCGTGCCGCGGAGGTGCGTGCCGGGAACGCCGCCAGGAAGGCGTTGGCGAAGGGCGAACGCTCGATCGCGGCCTCGTCGAAGCGCGTCTCCCACTGCAGCGCGTCGCTGTTCGCCAGCAGGACGAGCGTCAGCCGCTCGCCCGGCGCGTCGCCGAGCACCTTCAGGTAGAGCGCCGAGTATCGCCCCTCCCAGAGCCCGGTGTGCCACGCCACGCGCCGGCCCTGGAGCTCGCCGAGGAACCAGCCGAGGCCGTAGGGGAGCGCAGCGCCCGACGGCGTGCGCGCCGCCGTCCACAGCTTCGCGCGCCACTCGGGCGGGAGCAGCCGCCCCGCGGCGAGCGCCACGTCGAAGCGCGCCAGCTCCATCGCGCTCGCGATCACCCCGCCGGCCGCGCCGTCGCCCTGCGGCGGCGGGGGATCGGAGCGCACCGTGCGCCCGGCCGAGTCGACGTGGTAGGGCACCGCCAGCCGCGCGGCGAGGTCGGGCCGGAGGGGGAGCCGGCGATGGGTACGCGCGGCGTCGCGCATCCCGGCCGGGCGGAAGACCAGCGAGTCGACCAGGGTGGAGAAGGTCACCCCCGCCACCTCGGCCATCGGCCGCGACGCCCACGAGTAGCTCGGGGGATTGTACCAGAAGCGCGTCCCCGGCTCCCCGTTGGCCGTCATGGAGAGCACGTGGCGGAGCGTGAGCCGGTCGCCCTCACAGGCGTAGTCGCCGAAGAAGACGCCGCCCGCGCCGCGCGTCTCGCCGCAGAACTCGGCGAAGCCCTGGTAGCGCCGCATCGGGCGGTCCAGGTCGAGCACGCCGTCGGCCGCGAGCCGGAGCGCGACCACGGCCGAGATCGGCTTCGCCACCGAGGCGACGTTGAACGGCGTCTCCGGGGCCACCGGCACCCGCCGCTCCACGTCGGCGTACCCGAAGCCGCGCGCGAGCACCACGGTGGTGTCGCGCAGGATCACCATCGCCAGCCCGGGGATGCCCTTCTCGCGCCGCAGCGAGTCGAAGCGCGCCGCCAGCGCGGCCGCGGCCGCCACGTCGCCCGCGCGCGGACCGGGGTCCGGCGGCGGCCCGCCCGCGCATCCGCCCAGCACTCCGGCGGCGCAGGCCGCCAGGATCGCGGCCGGGCGGGATCTCGCCGTCACCGCGGCTGGAAGGGCGGGGGGCCGGCCCAGCGCAGCGAGTGGATGATCGCGAGCAGCTCGGGAAGGTCCTGGCGGCGGGGGCTCTCGGCGGTCAGGACGACCGCGCGCCCCTCTTCCGACGGGTCGCGTCCGAAGTACCCGATGCCGAAGACGCCGCGCTGCTCGTAGGCCACGATCCGCCACGAGTCGCCCACGCCCTGGTCGCAGACCAGCCTCCGGCTGGTGGCCGGGCTGGTGTTGCCGACGGAGCGCGCGCTGCCGTACTCGGAGCGGACCCTGCGGCCGCGCGGCGCGGTCCAGGTGCGCACGGGGCCGTCGAGCCGCTGCCCGTGGGTTCCGTGGTACGAGCCCGGGAGCCGGAGGCTGAAGTTGCCCGCGTCGACTCTCCGCCACTCCGTGGTGTCGGCCGCGGCCGCGGCCGGGCAGGTCTGCGCCGCGAGCCGCGGGGCCAGGGCCGCGCCGGCGATGAGCGCGCACGCGGCGACCGGGATCATCCGCCGAACCATCATCAGGTCATTCCTCCGTGGAAAGCTGCCGCCGGGCACCGGGCGATCAGGCGCGCGCGACCATGTGGATCCTGCCATCTCCCTCTCTCTCTCCGCCCGTTCACCGCGGCGGGGGCGGCGCGCGGGAGGGCCAGCGCAGCGAAAGGACGATCGCCAGCAGCTCGGGGAGGTCCTCGCGGCGCTGGCTCTCGGCCGTCAGGGCGAGCGCGCGGCCCTCCTGCGTGGGGTCGAAGCCGTAGTAGCCGATGCCGTACCTCCCGTGCTGCTCGTAGACCACGATCCTCCACGCGTCGCCCGGCCCCTGCTCGCAGATCATCTCCGGATCGACGACCGGGCTGCCGTTGCCGACGAAACGGGAGAGGCCATACTCGGCGTGGACGCTGCGGAAGCGTGGCGCGGTCCAGTCGCGCACCGGGCCGCCGAGCCGCTGCCTGTAGACGCCCTGATACGAGCCCGGGAGGCGGAGGCTGTAGCTGCCCGCATCGACCCTGCGCCACTCCGTGGTGTCGGCCGCGGCGGCGGACGGGCAGGTCTGCGCCGCGAGCCGCGGGGTGGCGGCCGCGGCGGCCACCAGCGCGCACGCGGCGATCGGGATCATCCGCCGAACGATCATCATCATCCTCCGGGATTGCCTGCCGCGAGGTCGAGCACGCCCGGCGGCGGCAGCTTGCGGGCGCCGCGGCGGTCCAGCAGGTACCGCCCGAAGCCGTCGTAGAGAAAGATGGTGAAGGATTCGTCCACGGAGAAGAACGGCAGGTATTGCCCGCGTACGTCGTCCAGCGGCCGCACCATCCGCTCGCGGACCTTCGCGGTGGTCTCGAACAGGTAGAGGCCGCCATCGCCGTGGAAGATCACCCACGCGTGGGTTCCCCGGTCGGGATCATGCCGGACGCTGGAGCCGGTGACCAGGTGCGCGCGGCAGCCGAGCTCCCGCAGCTTCCGCCAGGCCCAGAGCGCGTGGTCCTCGCAGTCGCCCTTGCGGAGTTGCTCGAAGGTGACCGGGTGCTGCCAGAAGTCGGGGACCTGGAAGAGGTCTTCGTCGTGCGCGTACGTGCACCCGAGCAGGAAGGAGCAGACCTCGTCGAACGAGGTTACGGGGACGGCGCTGTCGCCCTCGAAGTACCACGGGAAGTCGTGGACCGAGCCGGAGCCGAGGAGCTGCCAGGGCACGTCGAACTCGATGCACAGCCAGGGATCCTCCGGTTCCTCCTCCGTGCGGACGGCGAGCCGGACCATCGAGCGCACCAGGCGAAAGCGCTGAACGAACGAAAGCATGCGGGGCGGGGCCTTCGGATGATGAGGGCGATTGAAATCGCGGCAACAGCGGCCCGAAGTCCGCCTTCGCGGACTCCGGTAACGCAGAGTGTAGTTCAGGATTCGGGATCAGCTATTGCGAGCCCTCCACGGCGGCGTGGTAGGCGGGCTCCACCTCGTCGGGGCCGCTGGCGCTCATGCGCAGGTCGCGCAGCAGGCCGTCCTGCAGGCGGTAGATGAGGGCGTGCACGGTGAGCGCCTGCCCGCGCGCCCACGCGTCCTGCACGATGGTGGTCTGGCAGACGTTCACCGCCTGCTCGACCACGTTCAGCTCGCAGAGGCGGTCCACCCGCGCCTCGCCCTCCTCCACCCGGGCGAGCGCGTCGCGGTGGCGGGCGGCCACGTCCTGCACGTGGCGCAGCCAGTTGTCGATCAGCCCCAGCTTGTCGTTGCGCAGCGCCGCCGCCACGCCGCCGCAGCCGTAGTGCCCCACCACCATCACGTGCTTCACCTCCAGCACGTCGACGGCGAACTGCAGCACGGAGAGGCAGTTGAGGTCGGTGTGCACCACCACGTTGGCCACGTTGCGGTGCACGAACAGCTCGCCGGGGAGCCTGCCGACGATCTCGTTGGCGGGCACCCGGCTGTCGGCGCAGCCGATCCACAGGAACTCGGGGCGCTGCTGCCGCGCGAGGCGCGCGAAGAAGTCCGGGTCGGCGGCGGTGATCCGCTCGGCCCAGGCACGGTTGGCGTCGAACAGCTCGGTCAGCGAATGCACGGGCGAGATGGATGCGGGTTGCGGCCTCTGCGAGCGGACGGAATACAAAAATCTCACACGGAGACACGGAGGACCAGAGGGGCAGCCGGCGCTCCCTCTGATCCTCCGCGTCTCCGTGTGAGACCGCCTCTTGAGATTGGTTGTGCAGAAGAGAGAGATAGAGATGTCATCCTGAAAGGGTGTTGCTGAACCCGTTCTTCGGACACCCCCGGGTGTCATCCTGAGGCCCGGCCACGAGGAATCAGCTTTCGCTCCGATGGCGGCAGGGCCGTGAGGATCTGATTGCGGCCACGCCGGAGCCGGCTGCGGAAGCTCGCGC
>JBJMPM010000261.1:0-19812 GCA_045803205.1 Longimicrobiaceae bacterium | reverse complement strand
TGGTGAGCGACACCGGCTCCTTCCGCTACAGCAACACCACCCCGCGCGCGCACGCCGTGGCGGCCGACCTGCTGGGGCGGGGGATCGACCCCGAGGTGGTGTACCGCCGCCTCTTCGCCACCGCGCCGCTGCGCCGCCTGGAACTGCTGCGCGAGGCGCTGTCGACGCTGCACCTGGACGAGGAGGTGGGGCTGGCCTGGATGGTGATCGAGCGGGAGACGGCGGACCGGCTGCGGGCCGAGGGGGAGGACTTCGACGGGCTGATCGAGCACGCACGCTCGATCGAGGGGACGGAGGTGGCGCTCCTCTTCCGCGAGACCGAGGACGGGAAGACGAAGATCTCCTTCCGCTCCAACGGCCACGCCGACGTGAACCGGCTGGCGCGGATGTTCGGCGGCGGGGGGCACGTGAAGGCCGCGGGCGCGCTGGTCGACGGCCCCGCCGGGAACGCCGTTCCCCCGGTGATCGCCGCCGTCCGCGAGGCGCTCCGCGGCTGAGTCAAAGGAATCTCACACAGAGGGAGCAGAGGGACCGGAGGAACATTCCTCTGGTCCCTCTGCTCCCTCTGTGTGAGATGCTGTTGCCGTCTTACCGGTACGGGTGGTTCTTGGCGTAGTTGTAGGCGAAGAACGCCGAGAGGAGGTGGATGATCCAGCCGAGCGTGCCGGCGGAGCCGATCCAGGTGAATCCGCCCACGATCATCCACAGCAGTCCCCGCAGGAACTTGCCGTTGTACATCTGGCCCAGTCCCGGGAGCAGGAAGCTCAGGATGGCCGCGGTTCCGGGGTTGCGCATCGGTCGAGCTCGTCGTTTCGGGGGAGCGCGCGGCCGGACCCCAGCGTCCGGCGCCGACCCGTACGGGGCCCCGCCACGGAAGTTTCAGCCGCTGCCGTGCTCTCTTTTCCCTCCGCGCCTCTGCGTGAAACGTTCTGTAGAAGCCGGGGAACGCACGAGGCTCAGTCCCAGTCGCCCTCCAGGTAGGTGTACCCCGCCAGCCCCTCCACGTAGTCGGCGATGAAGGTGTTCGCCTCGGCGCGCCGGAGCCGCGCGTTCTGCACCTTGCGGCGGAAGGTGGCCACCAGGTCCTGCGCGCTGAACTGCACGTAGTTCAGCACCTCGGTCACGGTGTCGCCGTGCACCAGGTCGCCGATCTCGTACCCGCCGTCGGTGAGCCGCACGTGCACCGCGTTGGTGTCGCCGAACAGGTTGTGCAGGTCGCCCAGGATCTCCTGGTACGCGCCGGTCAGGAAGATCCCCAGCACGTACGGCTCGGTGTGGTCGAAGGAGTGCAGCTCCAGGCTGGGCTTCGCCTTCCGCCACCCGGTGAAGTGGTCGATCTTCCCGTCGCTGTCGCAGGTCATGTCCTGCAGCGTGCCGCGGCGGGTGGGCGCCTCGTCCAGCCGGTGGATGGGCATGATGGGGAAGAGCTGGTCGATCGCCCAGCTGTCCGGCAGGCTCTGGAAGAGCGAGAAGTTGCAGAAGTAGCGGTCGATCAGCACCCCCTCCAGCTCCGGGAGGATGTCGTCGTACTCGTCGGGGTCCTTCGCCGCCAGCACGGCGACGCGGTTCATGATCGCCAGCCAGTAGCGCTCGGCCGCGGCGCGCTCGCGCAGCGTCATGGTCCCCGAGCTGAAGTGCGACTGCGTCTGCTCCTTGGCGAAGGCGGCGTCGTGGTACACCTCGCGCAGGTTGCGCTCGTCCAGCTCGCGGAAGGTGGCGGCCAGCTCCTGCACGATCGGGTGGTCGTCGTCGCCGGTCTCGTCCAGCGGGTCGGGGGCCTGCGTCTCCAGGTCGATCACGTTGATCAGCAGCAGCGCGTGGTGCGCGGTCAGCGCGCGCCCGCTCTCGCTGATCACGTGCGGCATCGGCACCCCGTTCTCGCGGCAGGCCTCGGCCAGCGAGTACACGATGTCGTTGGCGTACTCCTGGATGGAGTAGTTCACGCTCGCCGCCGTCACCGAGCGCGAGCCGTCGTAGTCCACCCCCAGCCCGCCGCCCACGTCCACGTACTCCACCTCCACCCCGAGCTGGCGCAGCTCCACGTAGAAGCGCGACACCTCGGCCATCCCCAGCTTGATGTTGCGGATGTCGGGGATCTGCGACCCCAGGTGGAAGTGCACCAGCTTGAGGATGGAGAGCTTTCCCGCCGCCTCCAGCTTGTCGAGCACCTTCACCAGCTGCGCGGAGTTGAGCCCGAACTTGCTCTTCTCCCCCGCGCTCTCGCTCCAGCGCCCCGCCCCCGCGGTGGAGAGCTTGATGCGCACGCCGACGGTCGGCTCCAGCTCCATCGCCTCGGCCACGCGCAGGATGGTGTCGACCTCGGTGATCTTCTCGATCACGATCAGCACCTTGTGCCCCAGCCGCTGCCCCATCAGCGCCAGGCGCACGTACTCCTCGTCCTTGTAGCCGTTGCACACGATCAGGTGGTCGGTCCGCTCGCTGAGCGCCAGCACCGCCATCAGCTCGGGCTTGCTCCCCACCTCGAGCCCCACGCCGTAGGGGCGCCCGTACTCGGCGATCTCCTCCACCACGTGGCGCTGCTGGTTGACCTTGATGGGGTAGACGGTGGTGTACTCCCCCTCGTAGTCGAACTCGCGGATGGCGTGGCCGAACTTCTCGGCCAGCGTGGCCACGCGGGTGCGCAGGATGTCGGAGAAGCGCAGCAGGAGCGGGAGCCCGATCCCCTGCGCCTCCATGTCGACCGCGAAGTCGTAGAGGTCGATGCAGCGCTCCGGCTCGCGGGTGGGGTGCACCACCACGTGCCCCTTCTCGTTCACGTCGAAGTACCCGATCCCCCAGCCCTCCACGTTGTAGAGCTCGCGGGCGTCCTCGATGGTCCACTTGCTGGCGATCTTCGCCTCCTGCGGCAGAGCGGGTCGCGGTTCGGAAAGCGGGTGATTATGCACCCCCCGTACCCGCCGCGAAAGTGTCCGGCCGGCGCGCCGGCCGCATGTTCTCTCACCCCGCCGGATGATCGTGCATCCGCCCGCCGATTCCCGTCGGATTCCGCGTTCTCCGCGCGCCTTGAACCCCGGCCTCCCGCCCGCTAGGTTCCGCGCAGCGCACTCCCGCACTCCCGCACTCCCGCACTTCGTCTCTCGCACTCGATGTATCGCCGTCCCGACTTCACGCACCCCCGCTTCGCCGGCGCCACCGACGCCCGCTTCGAGCCCGCGCCGCTGGACGGCGTGCTCCCCGAGGGCTTCTTCGCCACCACCAACCTCCCCACCTACGTGCGGGTGGGCGGCGCCTGGAAGCTGCCGCGCGACCCGCGCATGGACGCGGCGCTGGTGCTGGACCCCGACGGCGTGCCGCGCGTGCTGGAGGGGCGCTACGTCCGCCGGGGGCAGCCGGTGGCGATGGGCTTCGCCGAAGACGGCTCCGAGGGGATCTTCGTGCACGCCGCCGGGCTGTTGGGCGACCCCGACCAGGGGCCCGAGGGCGAGTTCAAGTTCATGTCCAGCGAGGTGAGCCGCGAGAAGCCGACCGACTACGTCGAGATGGCGCGGCTGCTGGTGGACGAGAAGGAGCGCGGCGGGAGCTTCATCTGGGTGGTGGGCCCCGCGGTGCTGCACTCGCGCGGGCGCGACACCCTCTCCTGGTTCGTGCGCAACGGCTACGTGGGCGTGCTCTTCGGCGGCAACGCGGTGGCGGTGCACGACATCGAGGCCGACACCATGGGGACGACGCTGGGGATGAACGGCCGCGGCATCCCGGTGGAGGGCGGCCACTCCTTCCACATGCGGGCGATCAACCGGGTGCGCCGGGCGGGCTCCATCGCCGCGGCGGTGGAGCAGGGGATCATCCGCGGGGGGATCATGCACGCGCTGGTCACCAGCGGCGTCCCCTTCGTGCTCTGCGGCTCCATCCGCGACGACGGGCCGCTCCCCGACACCATCACCGACCTGGTGAAGGGGCAGGAGGCGATGAAGGAGCACACCCGCCGGGCCACGGGGGTGATCATGATCGCCACCGCGCTGCACTCGATCGCGACCGGAAACATGCTCCCCTCGTACGTGTATCGCGAGGAGACGGGCGAGGTGCGGCCGCTCGCCACCATCTGCGTGGACTCCTCCGAGTTCGTGGTGAGCAAGCTCAAGGACCGCGGCACGCACCAGGCCTTCGGCGTGATCACCAACGCGCAGGACTTCCTGCACGTGCTGCGGCACTACGTGGAGGTCGAGGCCGCCAGCCGCGAGCCCGCCGCCGTCGCCTGAGCGTCCCTGGCGGGCGGCGCCGCGGGAAAAGCGTGACCGGAGCCGCCCGGAGCGCGTCCGCATCATGATCGACCGACCCTTCACCGCACCCCGAGCATCGCTGAGATGCGTCGCTTCCGCGCAGCCGTGAGCCTCCTGCTTCCGCCCCCGCCGCGCGCCTTCAGCCGGGACGCGAAGGGGGGTGCGCGCGGGGTGCGGCGCGTGCTGGCGGGGCTCGCGCTGGCGGCCACGGTCCTGGCGCACGTCCCGGCGCGGGCGCAGGCGCATTGGGGCGACGCTTCGGTCGACCTGCAGGTGACCGACGCGGAGAGCGGAGCGCCGGTGGCGGGCGCCACCGTGCACCTGGACGGCATCCCCCGCGCGGTGAGCGACAGCACGGGACGCGTCATCCTCCGCGGGCTGGGGCCGGGGCGCCACCTGCTCGAGGTGATCATGCCGGGGCGCCGCGCCGTCGCGCCGGAGATCGAGATCGCGGGGGGCGAGGTGCTGAGCCTGGAGGTGGTGCTGGAGCCGGAGGCGTTTATCCTGCCGCCGGTGGTGGCCACCTCGGTGCCCGGCGGCACGGCGGACGCGCGCGGCGTACGCCGTGGCGGGGGGTGGTACCTGAGGCGCGCCGACATCGTGAACAGCCGTGCCACGCGGCTGAGCCAGCTCCTGATCCGCATCGGCGCGCTGCAGCCCAACGGCCGGCTCCGCATGGCCCGCTGCGCACCGAAGCTGGTGGCCGACGGGGTGATGATCACCGGCGCCGACATCGACATCTTCCCCATCCAGGACCTGGAGGCCGTGGAGGTTTATTCCATCGGCGCCGTGCCCCCCGAGTACGGTGGCAGCATAGCGGGGGACTGCGGCATCGTCGCCGTGTGGACGCGCCACGATTGAGCCCCCTCCCCCCGCCCGAGCCGGACGCCCGCAACCCGCTGCTGGGCGCGGCCCTCGCCTCCGCCGCCGACCGCATCCCCCCGCAGCAGGTGGAGCAGGTCTGGCTCTTCCCGCCCCGCCGCGTCGCCGCGAAGGAGAGCGGCCTGGCCGTGCTCGTCGTCGCCGCGGAAGACGACGCCGACGCGGGGCGGACCATCTGGACCGTGCGCTACGAGGCGGAGACGGGGAAGGGCGGAAAGACGTCGTCGACGCACGCGCTGGAGGAGCAGGGCACCGTCCCCCCCGACCGCGTGGGCCGCATCGTGGACGGCGTGGTGCGCCGGCTGGAGGCGGAGAGCGACGCGCCCGACGTGCGCGAGCTGGCGCGCGACCCCGGGGAGTGGCGCGCGCTGCTCGTGGAGCTGGGGGCGCCGGTGCCGGTTGACTCCGCCAACGGAGAATGATTATCGTTTGGGAATGAAAGCCGTCGCCTCGACCCCTGCAGGACGTTCGATGACCGATCTCGCCGCCGCCCCGTCCACCTCGTCTCCCTACCTCCCGCTCTTCCGCCGCTACCTGCGCCAGCAGGGGCTGCCGGTCACGCTGCAGCGCGAGGTGGTGGCCGACGTGGTGTTCAACTCGCGCGAGCACCTGAGCGTGGAGGAGATCGAGGCGCGGCTGAAGGAGCGGGGCGAGCGCATCGGCAAGGCCACCATCTACCGCACCATGGAGATCCTGGTGCGCAGCGGGCTGGTGGAGGACCACGACTTCGGCGACGGCTTCAAGCGCTACGAGCACCTGTTCGGGCACCAGCCGGTGCACGAGCACCTGGTGTGCACGAGCTGCCGCGCGGTGGTCGAGTTCAAGCGCCCGGAGATCGCGCGCATCCAGGACGAGGTGGCGGCGCAGCACGGCTTCCTCCCCTCGCGCCACCGGCTGGAGATCTACGGCATCTGCGCCGCCTGCCAGGAGAAGGGCGTCACGATGGAGTACCGCGGCCTCGCCTGCCCCGTGCTCGAAGTCGCCTGATTCCTCGGTTCAGCCAACAGATCGTCTCACGCAGAGACGCAGAGGCACGGAGAGGGGTTCTCTCCGTGCCTCCGCGTCTCTGCGTGAAAATCAGGTTCTTCGTCGATTTAGTTGCAGCTTGTTTCTCGCCCGCTCGCTCACACCGATCACGTCGACGAGTGACTGCAGGCGGCGCTCGCGCTGAGTTTTCGAAATTTTTTGGGGAGAGCCCCCCTCACTCCCTCCGCAGTGCAGCAGGCGCAGGCTGTCTCAACCGATCAATCAGGGGGTCACCGGCGAGTCCGGCCGCCGTGCGCGTCCTCCGCATCGACGGATGGATGACGATCTTCGCCGCATGCACGAGGACCGGGGGAGCGCACGGAGGCGGCGGAGTGCTCGATTCCCCCTGATGACGCAGTTGGCGAAGCCTTCAGACGCAGCAGACGAGATGAGCGCGCCGACCGGATGTCCTGCAAAAAAATTTCGAAAACTCATCACATTCCGAAGCTGCAGCCATGGTCGGCGACCATCGGGGCGTTGGAAGGTCCGGTACGTCCAGGTTGCAACCAAATCGACGAAGAGCCGAAAATCATCAGTTCCAGGAGAACTTCGGGAGCTTCGTCCAGTCGAGCCCGGCCAGGTGCGGCTGGTGCGGGCGGTCCTTGGTGGGCAGGTAGCACCACGGGTTGTCGCCGAGCGTCCTCCCGATCAGCCGGAAGAGGCCGGGATCGTACGCCTCGAGCTCGTCGCGCCCGTTGATCCCGTTGTGCTGGGGGTCGGCATGCCTGCTGTTGCACCCGAAGTACGACTGCACCCCCTCGGCCCAGTACTCGTGGTGGTTGAGCGCGGCATAGGCGGGCACCTTCTTCCCGTCGTCGCCCTTCGCGTTGCGCCACAGGTCCGCCGCCATCGCCTCCTTGTACACCCGCTGCAGCTCCGCGTCGAAGTGGCGGTCCAGCCCCAGCAGGTGAATGGTGTGCGCGAACTCGTGGATGAAGATGTTCTCGCTCCAGTAGGGCTCGGTGGGAAAGTCCAGCAGGTCCTCCTCGCCGCAGCTCGACACCGGGATCGCCATCGTCCCGCCCACGCCGCGGCAGCGGTCGAATGCGGCGGGGTCGAGCTTGGCGTGCTCGGGGATGTCGCGCGTGCGCTCCGCGAAGCCCATCACCGCGATCCGCCCCTTGTTCTTCGCGATCCGCTCCGCGATGTCGGGCGCGTTCTGCAGCATGGCGACGGTGAGGTACCCGGCCTCGAGCACCGCCGGGTCGGTGACCTTCCCCGACGCGACCACGGGGATCCCCATCGCGTCGACGTACTTCCTGTAGAAGGTGGGGTCGAGCTGCAGCCGCTTCACCACGCCCTCGGGCGGCGCGGCGACCTTCGCGGTGCGCAGCCACTCGTCGGCCGACGGGGCGGCGTTCCCGTGCGCGGGGCTTCTGTGCTTGGCCATGGTCGGGGCGGGGAGAGAGGGGGCGAGGCGTGGTGCGGGGCCGTCGGATTGCAATCTTGCCTCGGAAGACGCGGAGGACCAGAGGGAGGCGTGCGTGCCCTCCTCTGGTCCCCCGTGTCTGCATGTGAGCCGCGCAGTCTTACGCCGCGCGGTCGACTCCCGGCGGCGTGACGCCCACGGTGAGCTGCTGCACGGCCGCCGCGACGACCGACCAGGCGTCCCAG
Source organism: Longimicrobiaceae bacterium (assembly GCA_045803205.1). GTDB lineage: Bacteria > Gemmatimonadota > Gemmatimonadetes > Longimicrobiales > Longimicrobiaceae > Longimicrobium. The sequence goes on along the minus strand of JBJMPM010000261.1, from coordinate 12,052 downwards.
TCTTCGCCGCCGGTGGGCGGGAAGAGGTAGATGCGCGAACCGTAGCCCGGCGCGGTGGAACTCGCGCGCACGCCCGCGCGGCCGCTCGCGTCGCTGTAGGCCTCCACCTCGAACGTCACCCCCGGCGCCGCGCCGTCCAGCGCGTAGCGGATGAAGTCCAGGGCCTGCTCGGCGTTGATCCTCACGCTCATGGGTGGTTCTCCCGGTCGATGTGTGGGACCGTCAGGCCACTGGTACACCCCGCTGGTTCGGATGTTCTTCGGTTAATATTAAATTGCGGCAAAGGATATTTCCAGCCCTGCGGTTGACGGCGCGGGTGCGGGGGATTCTTTTCGCACGCGCTTTCCCGCAGCCCAACCCGCGCCGGACCGGACGACGATGAGTTACGAGATTCCCGAGTCGCTGAAGGACCTTCCCTGGGAGCTGCCGCGCAACTTCCTGGGGCTGGAGGGCGAGGCCGGCACCTGGGAGCGCGCCGGCGTGGTCATCCTCCCCGTGCCGTACGAGGCCACGGTGAGCTACCAGGGCGGCACCAAGCTCGGCCCCCAGGCGATCCTCGAGGCGTCGCGCTACATCGAGCTGTACGACCAGGAGCTCGACGCCGAGCCCGGCCCGGAGATCGGCGTGGTCACGCTCCCCGCGCTGCACCTCTCCTCCGCCGGCCCGGAGGCGGCCGTGGGCGAGCTGCGCGAGGCGTGCGACGCGGTGTTCGCGGCCGCGGGGGACCGGCTCCCCATCCTGCTGGGCGGCGAGCACTCCATCAGCAGCGCGCCGGTGGCGGCGGCGGCGGCGCGGCTGCCGGCGGGGCGCCGCCTCAGCGTGCTGCAGTTCGACGCGCACGGCGACCTGCGGCTGGAGTACGAGGGCTCGCCCTACTCGCACGCCTCGGTGATGGCGCGCTGCATCGAGTGCGCGGACCTGGTGCAGGTCGGCATCCGCGCGATCACGAGCGAGGAGCGCGCGCTGATGCGCGAGCGCGAGCCGGCGATCACGACGATCTTCGCCGACGAGATGTGGGACAACGAGGCGTGGATCGACCGCGCCATGGCGGCGCTCGGCGACGACGTCTTCATCACCTTCGACGTGGACTACTTCGACCCCTCGATCATGCCGGCCACGGGCACGCCCGAGCCGGGCGGGCTGACGTGGTATCCCACGATGAAGCTCCTCCGCCGCGTCTTCACCGAGAAGAACGTGGTGGCCGCCGACGTGGTGGAGCTCGCCCCCATCGGCGGCAACGCGGCGCCCGACTTCGTGGCGGCCAAGCTCGTCTACAAGATGGTCGGCTACCGCTGGCTGGCGCGGCGCGCGGAGAGCTGAGGAAAAGCTCGTCTCGCGGAGACGCGGAGGCACGGAGAGAGTTCTGCGGCTCCTCTGCGTCTCCGCGTCTCCGCGTGAGACGCTTCTGCAGGATCTACAAACGTTGACGTTTCGGCGGCGGGCTGTTGTATTCATCGCCTGCCCTGATCCCTGCCGTTCACACGCTCCGCCCCGCCGTGGAGATGACGATTTCCAGCGACGCAGCCGCGGGATCCCCGTCCATCCTCTGGCGGCGGCTCGACCTGCCGGGCGTGGAGTCCGCGCGGCTGGAGCGCGCGGAGGGCGGATGGACGCTGGCGGGCGCGGCCGTGTTCACCCACGAGGAGCGCCTCTGCCGCCTCTACTACGAGGTCCGCTGCGACGCCGCGTGGCATACCCGGACGGCGCGCGTCGCCGGCTTCGTGGGCGGCGATGGGGTCGAGGTGGCGATCGAGGCCGACGGGAAGGGCGGGTGGACGATGAACGGCGAGGCGTGCCCGCGGGTCGACGGCTGCATCGACGTCGACCTGAACTTCAGCCCGTCCACCAACCTCCTCCCCATCCGCCGGCTCGGGCTCGGCGTCGGCGAGGAGGCCGCGGTGCGCGCCGCCTGGCTGCGCTTTCCCTCCTTCGCGCTGGAGCCGCTGGAGCAGCGCTACGTCCGCACCTCCGAAGACGCCTACCGCTACGAGAGCGCGGGCGGCGCCTTCGTCCGCGACCTCACCGTGAACGCCGACGGCTTCGTCACCCGCTACCCGGGCTTCTTCGAGAGCGAAGGATAAGGTTTCGTCGCAGCCCAGCGGAAACTCGTTTCCGCGTCCTCGCCGAACCGGACCTTGACGCAACGAACGCCCGGGAAGCATCGTTGCTTCAGGGAAAACCTCCATGACCGCTGGCCAACGCCGGGATAGACCATGCTGCTGGAAAAGGAATCCGCGACCTACAGGGAGAAGCTCCCGGAGCTCTCGAAGGAGGAGGGCCGGTACGTGCTGATCCACGGCTCGGACGTGGTCGACACGTTCGCGAGCTACGAAGACGCGCTCAGGCAGGGCTACCGCCAGTTCGGGCTGCAGCCGTTCCTGGTGAAGCAGATCCAGAGCAGCGAGCTGGTGCAGTTCATCACCCGGGACGTCGAGCCGTACGGGCCGAACTATCGCGATGGTTGCAGCATGTCCGGCCTCAGAGACGGTTGAGAAGCCGCGCGATCAACGACGGTGTCATCCTGAGGCCCGGCCTCACATCACCCTGTGTTCCCGGTGGGCTTCGCAGGGCCGAAGGATCTAACCACGGCCGCCACGGAGCTTCCAGGGGAAGCCGCACGGCAGTCGCGGCAACGTGATGCATCCGACCGCTGTGAAGCCGTCATTCGCGACGCTGCCGCGCCCCGGCCCGGTGGCGCCTTCGGCTAGATCCCTCGGCTCTGCGGACATCGGGGCGGCGGCGGGTTTCGCGTGGCCGAGCCTCGGGATGACACCTGCTACGGGAGCTGTCCCGCCTCGTGCCACGACACCTGCAACGGCTGGCCTGGGTGCGACGTCCCCGAAACGGAGGCGGCGACCTGTCCGTATACCTGCTACTGGCTGGGAGGGGCGCCGTTCATCGACGGCATGTGCTGACCTCCACCTTCGCCCTCGGGGTGGACGGAAGCTGGGTTTTTCGCTAGATTCAACGGCTGTTCTGCGCAGGCGGGCCCCTCGCTGTGAGGCGCCCGTCTTCGCTTTGAGAAATTCGGAATCGGAAGACGAGACCGAGGACGTGCGGCGGGCAGGCTGTCCCCTGTCCCCTGTACCCTGTCCCCTGGAAGCTATGCAGATCCGGAACATCGCCATCATCGCCCACGTCGACCACGGCAAGACCACGCTGGTCGACCACATGCTCCGCCAGGCGGGGACCTTCCGCGACAACCAGCAGGTGCAGGAGCGGGTGATGGACTCCAACCCGCTGGAGCGCGAGCGGGGGATCACCATCCTCTCCAAGAACCTGTCGGTGCGCTGGGGCGAGACGAAGATCAACATCGTCGACACCCCGGGCCACTCCGACTTCGGCGGCGAGGTCGAGCGCATCCTGCGCATGGTCGACGGCGTGATCCTGCTGGTGGACGCGGCCGAGGGGCCCATGCCGCAGACCCGCTTCGTCACCCGCAAGGCGCTGGAGCTGGGGCTGCAGCCCATCGTGCTGATCAACAAGATCGACCGCGGCGACGCCGACCCGCACCGCGTGCACGACGAGGTGCTGGAGCTCTTCATGAGCCTGGAGGCCGACGACCACCAGCTCGACTGCCCCTTCCTCTACGCCATCGGCCGCGAGGGGGTGGCGATGCACGCCATGGGCGACGAGCGCAACGGGCTCGTCCCGCTCTTCGACACCATCGTCCGGCACATCCCGGCCCCCGTGGCCGCGGAGGGGCCCTTCCAGATGCTGGTGTCGACCGTCGACTACTCGCCTTACCTGGGCAGGCTGGCGATCGGGAAGATCGAGCGCGGCACCGGGCGCGTGGGCGACAACGTGATCGTGGTCGGCCACGGCGACGACGCCGCGCACACCAGGGCCCGCATCAGCAAGCTGTACACCTTCGACGGGCTGGAGCGCACCGAGGTCGACTCGGCCTCCGCCGGCGACGTGGTGGCGCTCGCCGGGCTGGCCGACGTGGAGATCGGCTCCACCGTCTGCGACGCCGAGCACCCCGAGGCGCTGGAGGGGATCGCGGTGGAGGAGCCCACCGTCTCGGTCGACATCATGCTGAACAACTCCCCCTTCGCCGGGCGCGAGGGGAAGTACGTGACCAGCCGCCAGGTGCGCGACCGGCTCTTCAAGGAGCTGGAGAGCAACATGGCGCTGCGGGTGGAGGACACCGACAGCCCCGACACCCTCACCGTCAGCGGCCGGGGCGAGCTGCACCTGGGGATCCTGATGGAGACCATGCGGCGCGAGGGGTACGAGTTCGCCGTCAGCCGCCCCCGCGTGATCCTGAAGAAGGCCCCCGGCGGGCAGCTCCAGGAGCCGTACGAGGAGGTCACCATCGACGTCCCCGAGACCCACATGGGGCCGGTGATCGAGAAGATGGGGCAGCGCCGCGCCGAGATGCTGGAGATGAAGAACCCCGGCGGCGGGCTCGTCCGCCTGGTCTACCGGGCGCCGGCGCGGGCGCTCTTCGGCTACCGCAGCGAGTTCCTCACCGACACGCGCGGCGAGGGGACGCTGCACCACCGCTTCCTGGAGTACGGCCCCTACGTGGGCGCCATCACCACCCGCAGCCGCGGCGTGCTGGTGTCGATGATGAACGGCGAGGCGGTGGCCTTCTCGCTGGGGAACCTGCAGGAGCGCTCCACCTTCTTCATCGAGCCCGGCACCCCGGTGTATGAGGGGATGATCGTGGGCGAGAACTCCCGCCCGGGCGACATGGAGGTGAACGTGACCAGGGGGAAGAAGCTCACCAACATGCGCGCCAGCGGGAGCGACGAGAACATCCTGCTGGAGCCGCCGCGGGTGATGACGCTCGAGGACGCGATGGGCTACATCGCCGACGACGAGCTGATCGAGGTGACCCCGAAGTCGCTGCGCCTGCGCAAGCGCCTGCTGAGCGCCAACGACCGCAAGAAGGCCTCGCGCGCCGCCTCCTGACGGGCGCCGAAGCCCTGCTTCACGCCGCACGGAGCCATGGAGAGCACCTTCTCCCTGGCTCCGTGTCTGTTTACGTGCGGTTTTTGTATCTGATACGAAGGGTTCCAAAAGGATTTTGTCCCGCGGCCTTTACGAAGCCGCGGACCGATGGTAAGTTCAGCGGGAAAGACACCTTATCCGTGCGTTTCCGCACCGGCGCCGCCCGCACCCCACGCGCCGGGTGTCTCGATCCGCTCCATTCGGACGTTGGTCTCGATCCACCGCTCCTGCGCGCACAACGCCGATGACGTACCGAGCGCTCGCCTCCGTCCTGCTGGCCCTCGCCGCCGCCCCGGCGGCGGCCCAGCGCCGCGCCGAGCCGCTGGCCGCGGCCCGCCTGGAAGCCGTGCACCCCGACGCGCCGCCGCCGCCGCCCGCGGCCGTGCGCGCGGGGCGGTCCGCGCCAGCGGGACACTCCGTGGTCAACATGCTGGCGGGCGCCCTCATCGGCGCCGGGGCGGGTTACCTCGCCTCGCAGGTGGCGTGGAGCGACTGGGACAAGAGCTCGAACTCCGAGTTCAGCGGGCGCCGGCTGAACTTCGCCCTGGGCGGGAGCGCGCTGGGCGCCGTCGGCGGGCTCCTCCTCGGGCGGAGCCCCGGCGGGGCCGGAATGGGCCCTTCCGCGGTCCCGGGCCGCGTCGCGAGCCGGAACAACGTGATCACCGAGGAAGAGGTGCGCGCCTCCACGGCCGAGAACCTGTACCAGCTGGTGCAGGCGCTCCGGCCGTTCTGGCTGCGGCGCGAGGGGGTGAGCGGCCACACCACCCCCTCCACCGACCCCGAGGCTCCCCCGGTGCCGGTCAGCGCCACCGACGATTCGGGGGTCAGGGTGTACATCGAGCGCGGGTTCGTGGGCGACATCTGGTCGCTGCGGCAGATCGCCGTGAAGGAGGTGACCTCGCTCGAGTTCCTCGACACCGCCGCCGCCACCTACCGCCTGGGGCAGGGGAACCCCTCGGGCGCCATCGTGGTGCATACCGGGCGCACGCGCTGAGCCGCGGCGCCCCCTGCGACCTCTCCGGGGGAGCAGGCCGCCCCGGGGGGGAATCGCGGGATGTCCGGCGGCGGCCGGACGAAAGAAACGTGCGTTTGCTTCCAAACCCCATCGACCGGGAGGAACGCAGAGCCGGGGAAGCCTCTCGCGCGTCCGCGATGCGGGCGCGCGCGAGCGCAGGGGGGTGGCGCCCCCCGCCCAGGCCTCGCCGCGGCACGGCCGCGCGGGGGATCCAACGACGGGCGGAACGATCCGCCCGACTCCGTCCATTCAGGAGGACAAGCGAATGAGTAAGCTCCGTCGGCTCCTGGCTGCCCTGGTGGCAGTCGCAATGGTGCCGGCCTGGGCGACGGCGCAGGAGAATGCCGTCGTCACCGGGCGCGTCACCAACGCCTCGGGCGCGCCCGAGGCCGCCGTCGCGGTGCGGATCGCCGAGCTGGGCGTGGGCACCACCACGGTCCAGGACGGCTCGTACCGCCTGGTGGTTCCCGGCAGCCGCCTTCCCGCGGCGCGGTCGGTGACCCTCACCGCCTCGCGACAGGGCCTCTCCACCAGCACCCGCACCATCCAGCTCGCGGCGGGCGCCAACGTCACGCAGAACTTCCAGCTCGGCGCCAGCGCCATCTCGCTGCAGGGCGTGGTGGTGACCGCGCTGGGCATCGAGCGCAGCCGCCGCTCGCAGGGCACCTCGATCCAGACCATCGACAGCACGTCGCTCTCCCGCGTGCCCGAGGCGAACCTGGTGAACCAGCTCTCCGGCAAGGTGGCCGGCGTGCAGGTGACCAACGCCGGCCCGCAGGGCGGCAGCTCGCGCGTGGTGATCCGCGGCGCCACCTCGATCAGCGGCAACAACCAGCCGCTCTTCGTGGTCGACGGCGTGCCGATCGACAACTCGGGCAACGGGGTGGGCCCCAACGCCGAGGTCACGAAGAACTCCGGCTTCGGCGGCATCGACTACGGCAACGCCGCGCAGGACATCAACCCGGCCGACATCGAGTCCATCAGCGTGCTGAAGGGCCCGAACGCGGCCGCGCTGTACGGCTCGCGCGCCGCCAACGGCGCGGTGATCATCACCACCAAGACGGGGCGCCGCGCCACGGGGCTGGGCCTCACCGTCTCGCAGACCGTGTCGCGCGAGGACATCCTGCGCCTGCCCACCTACCAGAACGCCTACTCCCAGGGGTACAACGGCGAGTTCGACTACGTGGACGGCGCGGGCGGCGGGGTCAACGACGGTGTGGACGAGAGCTGGGGCCCGAGGATGGGCACGCCGGCGCGCCAGTTCAACAGCAACGGCGAGTACGTGCCGCTGCAGGCGTTCCCCGACAACGTGCGCAACTACTTCGACGTGGGGAACACGCTGATCACCAACGTCAGCCTGAGCGCCGCCAGCGAGCGGGCCGACGTGCGCCTCTCCGGCACCAACTGGTCGCAGAACGGCATCACCCCCACCACCGAGTTCGGGCGCCGCACCCTGTCGCTGAACGGCGGGCTGAACCTCTCGCGCCGGCTGAACGCCAACGCGGCGGTGCAGTACATCCGCAACTCGGCCGAGAACCGGCCGGGGACGGGGTACGACGACTACAACCCGATGATGGGCTTCGTCTGGTTCGGCCGCCAGGTGGACGTGGACTACCTCCGCACCCACGTGACGGACGAGAACGGCAACATGATCAGCTGGAACTACAACTACCACCCCAACCCGTACTACAACGTCTTCCAGTCCCACAACGAGGATACGCGCGACCGGCTGATCGGCCACGTGCAGACCACCTACTCGTTCACCCCGTGGCTGAAGCTCATGGGGCGCGTGGGCACCGACTACTACACCAGCGACCGCCGCTTCGAGGTCGCGGCCAACTCGTTCGGCTTCTACGTGGGCCGGCTGGGCGACGCCCCGGGCGAGAACGGCGCCTTCGAGCAGGACGTGTTCACCAACCAGGAGACCAACACGGACTTCCTGGTCACGGCGAACAAGTACCTGGCCGAGAACTTCAGCGTGGTGGCCAACGTCGGCGGCAACCGCCGCTGGGACCGCTACAGCGACAACTACAACTGGGTGCGCGCGCTGGGCACGCCGGGCACCTACAACCTGTCGAACTCGCTGGAGCGGCCGTACGTCACCAACACGGTGATCGAGCGCCAGGTGAACTCGCTGTACGGCGACGTGCAACTCGGCTACCACGACTACCTGTTCCTGAACCTCTCCGGCCGCAACGACTGGTCGTCGACGCTGCCGGCCGGGAACAACTCGTACTTCTACCCGGCGATCTCGGGGAGCTTCGTGTTCTCCGACGCGCTGAACCTTCCCGGGAGCTTCCTCTCCTCGGGCAAGCTGCGCGCGGGGTGGACGCGGGTGGGCAACGACGCGCCGCCGTACGCGCTGATCACCACCTACCTCCCGGACCAGCCGTTCAACGCGCACCCGAGCTTCACCTACTCGAACACCATCAACAACCCGAACCTGAAGCCCGAGAGCACCGCCTCGTGGGAGGTGGGCACGGAGCTCGGCTTCCTGGACGAGCGGGTGAACCTGGACTTGGCGTACTACCAGAAGACCACCACCGACGAGATCCTGGCGGTGCCGATCTCGGCGGCCTCGGGCTTCACCCGCCAGTACCTGAACGCGGGGTCGATCCGCAACCGCGGCGTGGAGCTGCAGGCGCGCCTGATCCCGGTGCAGAAGCAGAACTTCCAGTGGGACATGACGGTGAACTTCGGCCACAACCGGAGCACCGTGACCGAGCTCTTCGGCGACACCAAGACGCTGGTGCTGGGCACCTACTGGGGGGTGAACGTGGAGGCCCGCAAGGACCAGCCCTACGGCGCCCTGTTCGGCAGCGCGTACCTGCGCGTGCAGGACAAGAGCAGCCCGTACTACGGCCAGATCATCGTCGACGGCGGGCTGCCGGTGGTCGATCCGGAGCGCCGGGTGCTGGGCAACTACCAGCCGGACTGGGTGGGCGGCATCAACAACCACATCCGCTACCGGAACGTGGACTTCTCGTTCCTGGTCGACACGCACCAGGGCGGCGAGCTCTTCTCCACCACCAACATGTGGGGGAACTACACCGGCGTCTTCGCCAGCACGCTGCGCGGCCGCGAGGTCGACTGGAACGACCCGGGGATCGTGGTGAAGGGCGTGGTGGACAACGGCGACGGCACCTACTCGGAGAACACCGAGACCGCGATCGCGCAGGACTACTTCGAGAACGGCTACTACATCAACGAGGCGAGCGTGTACGACGCCAGCTTCGTGAAGCTCCGCGAGGTGTCGCTGGCCTACACGCTGCCGCGCACCACCACGCGCCGCCTGGGCGTGACGGGGCTCACGATCTCGGCCGTCGGCCGCAACCTCTGGCTGCGCTCGAAGGCCCCGAACATCGACCCCGAGACCGCGTTCGACGCCAGCAACGTGCAGGGCATCGAGGGCGAGCAGCTGCCGACCCCGCGCAGCATCGGGTTCACCGTCTCGGTCACCCCGTGAGCGGGGGCCAACCATGGAGAGAACCATGAAGCACATCCTCGGCAGAGCGGTCCCCGCCCTCGCCCTCGCCCTGGCGGCGGCGGCGTGCGACGAGGGGCTCACCGAGCTGAACGTGGACCCGAACAACCCGCCGTACGTGGCCGCCCCGGCGATCCTGCCGGAGGCGGAGCAGGCGGCGGTGAACCGGGCCCTCGGCTCGAACTTCAACCTGACCATGATGGGGCTCTGGTCGCAGAGCTTCTCGAAGATCCAGTACATCGACGAGGACCGGTACAAGCTGCGGTCGACCACCATCGACAACCACTGGGCCGGGTTCTACGGCGACGCGCTGGAGGACTTCCAGAAGATCATCGAGCAGGGCGACTCGCTGTCGTACCCGAACTGGTCGGCCATCGGCAGCATCATGCAGCAGTGGACCTTCCAGATCGTCACCGACGCCTGGGGCGACGTCCCGTACTCCCAGGCGCTCCAGGGCGGGGCCAACACGCGTCCGAAGTACGACGCGCAGAAGGACATCTACTACGGGATGATGTCCCGCCTGGCGGCGGCCAGCGCCCTGGTCGATACCACGGGGTCGGGAACCTGCTCCGCGAACCATCCCACGCACTGCTCGTTCGCGGACGAGGACGCGATCTACGGGGGCGACATGGTCCTCTGGCGCAAGTTCTCGAACTCGCTGCGGGCGCGCATGGCCATGCGCATCTCGAACGTGGACCCGACCAAGGCGAAGACCGAGTTCCTGGCGGCCCTCGCCGCCCCGGGCGGGGTGTTCACCAGCAACGCCCAGAACGCGGCGCTGCACTACAGCGGCGCGGTGCCGAGCGACAACCCCATCTACGCGATCTTCCACGAGGGGCAGCGCTACGACCAGGTGATCAGCAAGACCACGGTCGACTCGCTCGCGCGCCTCAACGACCCGCGGCTGGCGGTGTTCGCCGACCCGGCGCCGCACGGCTGCGCCGGCGGCGGCGTGTACTGCGGCTACCCGAACGGCACCGTCACCGCCTCGGACTTCGACGCGCTCTCGCCCATCGGCGCGGCGATCAAGGAGAACCCGGCGGCGCCGTCGTACATGATGACCTACTCCGAGGTCCTCTTCCTGAAGGCCGAGGCGGCCGCCAAGGGGTGGATCGCGGGGAGCGCCGCGACCTACTACCAGGACGCGATCCGGGCGTCGATGGAGCAGTGGGGGATCGGCGAGGCGGCGACCAACGCCTACCTGGCGCAGCCCAGCGTGGCGTACACGGGGCTGCGCAGCATCTACATGCAGAAGTGGATCTCGCTGTACGCCAACGGCCCCGAGCAGTACGCCTCGTGGCGCCGCGAGACGGTGGGGGGCCAGCACGCGCCCTACCTGACGCCGGCGCCGCAGGCCTCCACGCAGGTGGTGCCGTACCGCGTGTTCTACCCGGCGTCGGAGCAGTCGACGAACGAGGAGAACTGGTCGGCCGCGGTGGCCGCCAACGGCGGCGGCACGCTGTACGACAAGCGGGTCTGGTGGGCCACCGTCCTGCCGTGATCCGCGACGCCGCGCCCGGGGCAGCCTGACACGCCCGGGCCGGTACGCACGCCGCACGCCCCCCACGGGTTCCGCCCGTGGGGGGCGTGCGCGTTGCCGCGCGCGCGGGACAAGAGCCTTGACACCTTCCGAACGGTCTTTACTTTCCCGCCGAACGGGGCCGGCGGGCACCGTTGTTGCGCGCCGTGCCCGGGGCCGCCCACTTCCCGTCCGACCACAGGAGACTTCGTCAATGCCTTACGTGATGGCTCACCCGGCGATCGGTGAGGAGCTCGACCTCGAGGGGGCGTTCGTCGCGCGCTTCGAGGAAGAGGAAGAGGAGGGGTGGGACGCCGACCGCGAGGAGGGGTGGGACGACGAGGACGATCTCGACGACGACGACGAGTGGGACGAGGACGACGACGACTGGGACGAGGACGACGACGAGTGGAGCGAGGAGGAGGGGTGGGACGACGAGGGCGGGGACGACGACGACGTCTGACCCTCTGTCGCCGACCCGGTGATGCGCCCCGGCGCCCCGCCTCCAGGCGGGCGCCGGGGCGTCCGCTTTGCACGCAAACGGATGCCCCGCGAAGGGTTGACGCGGCCCGCTCTACCGTGTATCTTTACCGTCTTGCCGCGAGCCCGGCGCTCGCGCAACTGGCTGATTGAAAATCAGGGTGAATGGATGTCCGTGTGGGCCTCGCGGGGGCGTACCGTCCCCCGGCCCGGCTCGAGAGAGACGGGGCAACGAGGTCAAGTCAACGGTATTCCGAACAAGCGTAAACAACGTTTGTTCCGACAGAGCTGTTTGAACTCTATGGAGAGTTTGATCCTGGCTCAGGACGAACGCTGGCGGCGCGCTTAACACATGCAAGTCGAACGGGGTTCACCCTTCGGGGTGGATCCAGTGGCGAACGGGTGCGTAACACGTGAGCAACCTGCCCATGCATGGGGGATAACCCGGGGAAACCCGGGCTAATACCGCATACGTTCTCCGGGTGGAGTCACCTGGAGAGGAAAGCTCCTGCGAGGGAGCGTGCGTGGAGGGGCTCGCGGCGTATCAGCTAGCTGGTGAGGTAACGGCTCACCAGGGCGACGACGCGTAGCCGAT
>JBJMPM010000210.1:0-12178 GCA_045803205.1 Longimicrobiaceae bacterium | reverse complement strand
CGCACAGCTCATCGGTCAGGACCAGCCCGTCGAGTTCCTGGGGATGATCGACACCTACCATCCGTCGTTCGCCGGCATCGGAGCCGGGGACACGGGGCACGGTGAATCCCTGCCGCTCCGGATCTTCCGCGGAGAAGACGCAGCAGAGAGCGACGGCAGGGGGCGGGAGCAGGGGCTGCTCCTCACGGTGGACGAAGCGCAGGAGGTCCAGGACCATTTGCGCACGTCTCTCCTCAGTCTTCGCGGGTACGATCCTCCGCTGGTTCCGCTTCCGGTCGATCTGTTCTTCGCGCGGGATGACGCCGGCGTCGATCCCTGGCGCGGCTGGCAGTCTCTCCTGGACGACGGGTCGATCGCTGCGACGCCGGTGCCGGGAACCCACCAGTCCATGATGGAGGCACCCAACGTCGAAGCTCTCGGCCGAGCGCTGTCGCGTGAGATCGGTCGCGCGACCGCAAACCGGAACGTCCTGCTGGAAGAACACGACTGATACCACGTTGCAGAGCTTCGATCAGGATCAAATCCTTGAACTGAATGCCTTACACAGAGTCAACGGAGTCAGCGGAGACGAGTTCCATTGACTCCGTTGACTCCGTGTGAGGCCCTTCCGTCAGAGACTGGAATCCAGAACTGTTCTCGGCAACGCGGCTGAGCTGGAGTGGCGGCGGCGGAAACAAAAGCTGGACTTCCGTGCAGCGGTGGAGTACGCTTTCCCGCGGTAAATCCACAGTGACATCGTACCATCAGACGTTCCCTCCCTTCCGTCCCCTCGAAAAGGCGCTCAGCGGAGGCTTTCCGCCTGCCATGCGAGCGAGGGCCCCAGCGGGATTCCCGGAAAACCCCAGCCCAGAGCCGCATGCTTCCCCGTCGATTGCTTGCGCCGCTCCTTCTCGCCGGCGCGACGCTGTCTCCCCTGCAGGCGCAGCAAACCCCCAGGATCGACTCCATTCGCCCCCGGACCGCCGTCGCCGGTGAGGTGGCCACCGTTTACGGCCAACGGCTCAGCCGGCCGGGCGCGGAGAGCCAGGTGCGCGTGGGGACGGCCCGGGCCGTCCTCCTCTCCGCCGCGGCGGACCGGATCACCTTCCGGGTGCCCACGCGTGGATTGAGATGCGAGCCCGGCGCCCCCTACCAGGACGTCACGGTCACCGCCGGCGGGGCGCCTGCGCGCATACGGCACCCGGTCGGCGCGGCGCAGCCCGTCCGGCTCGCCCCGGGAGAGGCCGCCACCCCGCGGGACCTTCGGGAGGGGCTCTGCATCCAGTTCGGACCGGGCCGCTACTACGTTCTGGCCGCGAACACCACTACGGATTCCGCCGCCCCGGCCGAGTACGCGCTCTGGGGGGCTGCCATCCCTCCCGGGCCGCCGGTACCCGCCCCTCCCGGGCCGATGCCCCTCGCAGCGCGGGGGGCGCAGGCCGGCCAGCGTGTAGCCCGCCTGGAGGCCACGCGCATCCGCAGGGACACGCTCCCGCGCGGAGCGTCGGACGCACACCTCCAGCAGCTCGCCGAAAGCCGCGTTGCCTTCAGGCACGCCGCGCTCGCCGCGCGCAGCCGGGACAAGGCGCTCCGCGGCTTCCAGTGGCGCCCGGTTCCCAGGGTCGGAGACGTCGTCGCGTTCCGCTTCGATACCACCAGGGCCTCCCCCTACTGCAGCCACTACAGGACCGTGCGCGGCCGCGCCGCCTACGTGGGAACCCGCGCGATCATCTTCACCGACGTCGCGGCGGCGCCCGCGCTCTCCCCGGCCGACGACAGCGCCATGGACGCGGCGATCACCGCCATGGGCGCGGAGTTCGATACGGTCATGTACGACCTCGTGCGCGACCACTTCGGCGATCCGCTGATCCACGATGCGCGGCTCGACGGCGACCGGCGGGTTCGCATCCTCTTCACTTCCGCCGTGAACGTGCAGCACGATTCCATGGAAGGGCTCGTCAACCCGTGCGACCTCTACCCGCTCGGCGCCAAGAACAAGACCAGCAACGAAGGGGAGGTCATCTACATCTCGTGGCCCAGCGCCCACCGGCCCTACCGCATGTGGATCGGCGGCATCCGGTCCACCCTGGTGCACGAGCTGAAGCACGTTGCGGGGGATGCCGCCCGGGTGCACAGCGGCCAGGCCGGCGGCGAAGCGGACTGGGTGGAGGAAGGGATGGCGAAGCACGCGGAGGAGGTCTACGCGCGGCGCTTCACCGGCGCCCGGCAGGGGCGGAACACCGATTTCGCGACGGGAGTGCGCTGCGACTTCCGCAGCACGAGTCCATGCCCGTCTCAGCCGGCGGAGCTCATGTCGCGGCACTTCGCGATGCTGTACGGCTTCTGGGGCGAAAGAGGACGGTCCGCGAGCCTGATCCCGGACCGCGTGGAGAGCTGGACGTATGGCGGTAGCTGGTCGCTCATCCGGCACATGGTGGACCGGAGCGGGCTTCCGGAGGAGAAGGTGTACCGCGACATCACCTCGGCGCGGGATTCGGGCGCGGAAACGCTGACCCGGCATACCGGCGTCGATTTCCGGGCGGGACTCGTGGACTGGCTTCTCGCCTCCGCGGTGGACGACCTCCCCGGCTTCACCCCCGCCCGCCCGGAGCACGCCCATCCGAGTTGGAACACCCGCAGCGTGTTCGGTGGGCTGCACGCCGCGGATGCCCAGAGGTTTCCCTGGGACTTTCCGGTCCTCCCCTGGCCGATCCACTTCGATCCCACGCTGGGCTCCTACGACAGTGCGCTGCCGCGCGCGTCCGGAGATCTCTACGACCTCCAGGGCAGCGGCTTCCTCGTCGGGATCCAGCGGCGCGACGGCAGCCCGATGCCGCCCGACACTCCGTTCGCCCTCGCCGTCATTCGCATCCGGTGAGCGTCTCACGCAGAGACGCAGAGGCACGGAGAGTGGGTCTCTCCGTGCCTCCGCGTCTCTGCGTAAAGCGAATCTTTTCCCGGAAGAGGCGAGGCGCGGAGCGACGCTCAGCCGCCCCTGCGCATGAAGACGAGGATGAGGCCGCCGGCCTGGCCGTCGTAGGCGCCCTTCTGGGCGATGCCCATGGGGTAGACCTCCACGCGGTGCACGTCGGCCACGTACAGGTTCTCGAGCACGCAGGTGTTGGTGGCGCGGGCGCCGTCCACGTACACGCCGGGGTTCGTGGGGCGCGCCACCGTGGTGCGGCCGCGCAGCACGATCAGCGGGCACTCGCCGCCGCGCACCACTCCCATCGACGACATCCGCGCCGCCAGCGCGCTGAGCAGCGTGCCGTCTGACGAGGACTGGAGCTGGTCCTCGTCGAACACGTACGCCGAAGTGCCCCGCCCCCGCGAGACGGGCGCCTCGTGCGACGACGTCCGCATCATCGGGTCCCAGCAGGCGGAGAGCGCCGCCACCGCCGCCGAGGCCAGGAGCGGGACCAGGAACCGACGGGCTGTGCTCATTGCTGCCTCCGGGAGGGTAGTGGGGCGCGCGGGTGGCACCGCGCCTTTGCAGCATGCTCCGCGCCGCTGTCGCATCCGGAAACGCCCCAGCGGTTTCCCTTCTGACCCCGGCGCGGCCGGCAGACGCGGGACCACTCGGAATGTGCGCGGGCGGCGGGGCGGCGGACAAGCTTTTCGTGCGGGCGCGAACGGTGCCGGGGAGTGCTTGCGCGCGCCGGGCCGGGCGCAGCATGTTTGCGCGTCCATCCCACCGACGCGGTACTCACGGCTTTCCCTCCCCATGCCGCGCATCTCCGAGAAGCTGCGCCAGGACCGGCGCGAGGCCATCGTGCAGGCGGCCGTCGACTGCCTGGCGCTGCACGGCTACCACGGCACCTCGATGCGCACCATCGCCGGGGCGGTGGGGCTCACCAAGGGCGGGCTCTACCCGTACTTCACCAACAAGGACGCCATCCTGCTGGCGGTGTCCGACCGCTACCTGCAGGACATCGTGGCGCGGCTGCAGCCCCGCGAGGGGGTGAGCCCCGCGCTCCAGGTCGGGGAGTACCTGGACGACTTCGAGGCCGCCTTCCACGACGCGCGCACCGATTCGGCGCGGCGGGCGGTGCTGGACCTCTGGCTCTCGGGGGGCGACAACCCGGCGGTGCGCCGCAGCATCGAGAAGCGCTTCAAGGCGGTGGGCGAGGCGCTGGCGGCGGTCGTACGGCGCGGGCAGGAGGAGGGGATCTTCCGGCGGGAGGTGGCGCCGGAGCTGGTGGCGGGGCTCATCCTCGCCGCGCGCGACGGGATGCTCTTCCAGAAGGTGAAGCTGGGCGCCCCCGTTCCCGTGCGCGAGGTGACGGCGCTGCTCAAGGGGCTGCTGATGGAGGGCCTGGCGGTCTGATCACGCAGAGACGCAGAGAGGCACGGAGAGAGTTCGCCCTTCTGGATACCTGCCGCGCTGAGCGTGGCAGGGCGAATGAATTCGCTGCAACAACCACACGAAGTCCGCCTGCGCGGACTACGGCCACAGTGCAGCCGAGGCCGGGGTGGCGCGCGACAAGCTTTCTCCTGTCCGGGGTTCGCAGACCTCGGCTGCGGCGGGGCTGGTCGCGTGCCAGGGGGTGCAGGTGGCACGACAGGCGGGAGTCCGCGCAGGCGGACTTCGTGTTTTTGTTGCTGCGGATTTATCCGCCCGCTGACGCAGAGGCACGGAGAGAGTTCGCCGGCTCTCTCCGTGCCTCTCTGCGTCCCTGTGTGATTCAGCCGTTGCGGGGCGTGCCGCGCTCGGCCAGGTCGTGCCACGATTCGGGGTCGTCGAACCGCGGGCGAACCGCGGACGACGCCACCACCTCACCCGCGGCGGCACCGTCGCTGGCATCCGCGCCGCTCACTGCTTCAAGCGCCTGCTCGTCCATCTCCATCCTCCCTGAACTAGCCGTTGGCGATCTCGGCAGGCGGAGAAGGCAAGGGCCGTTCCGCGGCGAGGATCAGCGCACGAAGGCCTCGCGGACGCCGCCGTCCACGGGAAGCATCGTTCCCGTGGTGCGGGAGGAGCGGTCCGAGGCCAGGAAGAGCACGGCTTCGGCGACGTCGCCGGCGCGGACCTCCACGCCGAGCAGGGTGCGGCCGCGGTACACCTCCTCCAGCCGCTCCGGCGGCACGCCGTAGGCGCGCGCGCGCTCCTCGCGGATGCCGTCCCAGAGGGTGCTGCCGGCGAAGATGGCGTCGGGGTTCACCATGTTCACCCGCACGCCGATCGGCCCGCCCTCGATGGCGGCGACGCGCGCGAGCTGCGCCTCGGCGGCCTTGCTGGCGCTGTAGGCGGCGAAGTCCTTTCCCGGCGCGGTGACGTTCTTGGTGGCGACGAACACCATCGCCCCGCCCGTGCCCTGCCGGCGGAAGTGGCGCAGCGCCGCGCGGGTCACCAGGAAGTGGCCGGTGGCGTTGACGGCGAGGCTGCGCTCCCAGTCCTCCATCTCCAGCTCCTCGATCGGCGCGCAGTGCGCGATGCCGGCGTTGGAGACCACCACGTCGACCCCGCCGAACTCCAGCGCGGCGCGCGCGAAGGCGGCGTCCACGTCGCCGTCGCGGGTCACGTCGAGCGCGCACGCCACGGCGATCCCCGCGCCCTCGCGGCCGGCGATCTCGTCGGCGACGGCGCGGGCGCCGGCGTGGTCGCGGTCGGTGACCACCACGTGCGCGCCGGCCGCGGCCAGGCGCCCGGCGATCGCGCGGCCGAGCCCGCTCGCGGCGCCCGTCACCAGCGCCACGCGGCGCGCCAGCTCGCGCTCGGGCGGGGCGAGGGTGAGCTTGTACAGCTCCAGCGGCCAGTACTCGGCGCGGAACTGCTCGGCCTCGGCCAGCGAGCGGTAGCCGCCCAATGTCTCGGCGCCCGCGACGATGCCGAGGGTGTGCAGGTAGATGTCGCGCGCGAGCCCGGCCGACTTCGCGTCCTTCCCCGCGGTGAACATCCCGATCCCCGGCACCAGCACGATGCGCGGAGACGGGTCGAGCTCCGGCTCGTCCGTGCGCCAGCGCGCGGCGTACGCCCGGTCGTCGGCGCGGTAGCGCTCCAGCCCCGTGGCGAAGGCGCGCGTCACGGCGTCGACGTCGCAGGGGTCCTCCACCTCCACCCAGAGCGGGTTCACCCTGGTGGTGAGGATGTGGTCCGGCGTGGCCGCGCCCGCGGCGGAGGCCTGCCGCGCCTGCGGCGAGCCGACGAAGGCGAGGAGCTCGGGCGAGTCGTCGTAGCGGAGGATCACCCGCTTCTCGCGCGACAGCGCGCCGCGGATGACGGGCGCCAGCTCGGCGGCGAGGCCGTGGCGCGCGCGCGGCGGGAGCGTGAAGCGATGCTCGGCGGCGAAGACGGCGGAGGGCTCGCGCGCGGCCACGTAGGCGCGGGCGCGCTCGACCAGCGCCAGGTGGCGCGCATGGGCCTCCTCGGGCGTGGCGCCCCAGGTGACGAGGCCGTGGTTCAGCAGCACCAGCCCGGGCGCGTCCGGCCGGCCGCGGACCGCCGCGCCGACCTCGCGGGAGAGGAGGAACCCGGGGCGGCGGTAGGGGATGCGGAGCAGGTCCGCCCCGAGCGCGTCGTCCAGGACGGCGTTCGGGTCGGGGGTGTTGATGAGGGAGAGGATGGCGTCGGCGTGCGAGTGGAAGACGCTGGCGGCGGGGATGAACGCGTGCAGCAGCGTCTCGATGGAAGGGCGCGGCGCGCGCGGGTCGGTGAGGGTGCGCGCGAGGTAATCCACCATCTCCTCGTCGCTCATGTCCTCGCGGTCGAAGAGCGGGAGCACGTCGTCCAGCCGCACGGGCGAGAAGTCGCCGGGCTTCGCCGAGGCCAGGTCCGAGCCGCTCCCCTTCACCCGCAGGATCGCCCGCGGCCGCCCGAGGACGTCGGGCTCGCGCACCTTCACCGAGGTGTTGCCGCCGCCGCGCAGCACGAGCGACGGGTCGGCGCCGAGGCGGCGGGACCACGCGACCAGCTCGTCGAGCGCGGCGCCGGGGCCGGCGTAAAGAGCGAGGGGTGGGGATTCGGTGCTCGGCATCAGGCGTTGGTGATTCGGATCTGGGGATGACGTCTCCCGCGCAGACACGGAGGCGCGGAGAGAGAAAGGCAGCTCAGCCGCATCGTCCGCCCGGCCTGACGCCGGACTCGGTGATGTAGCCGCTCACGAGGCGCGCGGGGGTCACGTCGAAGGCCGGGTTGCGCGCGGGGGAGCCGGGCGAGGTCACGCGCACGCGGCGGATGGTGCCCCTGGCGTCGGGGCCCTCCTGGTAGTGCACCTCGTCCTCGGCGCGCTCCTCGATGGTGACGGCGGAGCCGTCGGGGGTGGCCGGGTCGAAGGTGGACGGAGGCACGGCGACGTAGAAGGGGATGCCGAACTCCCGCGCGCACACCGCCCGCCCCAGCGTGCCGATCTTGTTCACCACGTCGCCGTTCGCGGTGACGCGGTCGGCGCCGACGATCACCAGGTCCACCTCGCCGCGGCTCATGAACCAGGCGGCGGCGTTGTCGGCGATCACGGCGTGCGAGAGCTCCTCGTTCGCCAGCTCCCAGGCGGTGAGGCGCGCACCCTGCGCGCGCGGCCGCGTCTCGTCCACCCAGACGTGGGCCGCCCGAGCCTGCGCGGCGGCAAGGTAGACGGGCGCCAGCGCGGTGCCGTAGTCGACCGTGGCCAGCCACCCCGCGTTGCAGTGCGTGAGCACCCGCGCGCCGTCGAAGATCAGCGCCGCGCCGCGCTCGCCGATGCGGCGGCAGCCCTCCACGCTCGCGTCCGCGAACTCCTGCGCCGCACGCGACGCCGCCTCGGCGGGGAAGCGGAAGCCGTCCTCCGACTCCGCGGCGGCCCAGACGTGCTCCACGCCGGCGAAGAGGTCGCGCGCGGTCGGGCGCGTCGCCTCGATGCGGTCGCGGGCCTCGCGGGCGTAGGACCAGGGACTGTAGGTGGGCGCCTCCGTGAAGGCCTGCGCCATCGCGTACGCCGCCGCGGCGCCGATGGCCGGGGCGCCGCGCACCGTCATGACCCGGATCGCCTCCGCCGTCTCGCGGTGCGTGGGCGCGTCGGCCACGTGGAACTCGAAGGGCAGCCGGTTCTGGTCGATCAGGCGCACGCGGTCGCCTTCCATCCAGACGGTGCGGTAGTGGGTACCATCGATGCGCATGGGCCGAATGGTGCGGGGAACCGGGGGATTGCGCAACCGCCGTTCAGCCGACTGCCGTTTCACGCAGAGACGCAGAGGAACCGAGAGAACTTCAACCGCGTTCTCTCGGTTTCTCTGCGTCTCTGCGTGAAACGTTCTGTAAGAGATCGGGAATGAGCGAAAGGCGGAGGACCACGCACACCGAACACTTTCCGATTCCATCCCCCGGACGTAGTTTGCGGCATGCAGACGCACGGAGACGCCGGCGCATGACGCGCGTGGTCGCGGTCCCCCAGTCGCTCGACGACGACGCGTTCGAGGGCCTCCTCGCCGAGGCCGCGGACGCGGGCGACGAGAAGCTGCTCTTCGACGCGCGCCACGTGCGCTTCGCCGACCCCTTCGGGATGCTGGGGCTGCTGGCGCTCGGCACCTACCTGCGCGAGACCGGCGGCCGCCCCATGCTGCAGCTCCCGCAGAGCCCCGACGTGCTGCGCTACCTGGGCGGGATGGGCTTCCTGGCCGCCGCCGGCGCCGCCTTCGAGGTGGGCGACGGCGCCAGGCCGCGCGCCGCGGGCGAGTCGTCGGTGCTCCTCCCCATCACCGTGATCGGCTCGCACGACGACGTGCACGGGGTGGTGGACGTGCTGAACGAGGGGCGCGTCTCGGCCCTGCTCGCCGAGCAGCTCGGCTATTCCCCCGCCGACGCCATCGGCTTCAGCATGCTCCTCTCCGAGGTCTCGCAGAACATCATCGAGCACGCCGACGCGCCGGGATGGGTGGGGATCCAGACCTACAAGTGGCAGCGCCGGCTGGGGCGGAAGGTGGCGGTGATCGCGGTGATGGACCTGGGGATCGGGTTCAAGGGGTCGCTGGAGCGCGAGCACTCCGCCCGCTTCGGCGACCGCTGGGGCGATTCCACCGCGCTGGAGGCGGCGTTCATCCACGGCGTCACCCGCTTCCGCGACCCGGGGCGCGGGCAGGGGCTCAAGCAGATCCGCAAGAAGGTGGGGCGCTGGGGCGGGAAGATCTCCATCCGCAGCGGCACCGCCCGCATCGCCGACGTGCCGGAGTGGGACGACGCGGTGCCGATGGAGAAGGAGCTGCCGTACTTCCCGGGCGCGCAGATCGAGATCATCCTCCCCGCGCGCGAGCCGGCGCCGCCGCAGCCGAAGCCCGCCGCCCCCGCGGCCGCCGCGCGCACCAGCATGATGCCGCCGCGGCGCCCGCCGCCGGGCTGATTCGTCCACACCGCGCGGAGGACCGCCCTCCGACAGCGCACTTCCGCACTCACGCACTTCCGCACTCATGAAGACCGTCACCTTCGAGACCAACAAGGGCACCTTCACCGCCGAGCTCTACCCGAACGAGGCGCCGGGGACGGTGGAGAACTTCGAGAAGCTGGTGAAGAGCGGCTTCTACGACGGGATCGTGTTCCACCGCGTGATCCCCGACTTCGTGGTGCAGGGCGGCGACCCGCTCACCAAGGAGCTGCCGATGACCGACCGGCGCATCGGCACCGGCGGGCCGGGGTGGAAGATCAAGTGCGAGACGGCCGGCAACCCGCACCGCCACGAGGCGGGGTCGCTCTCCATGGCGCACGCGGGGAAGGACACCGGCGGGAGCCAGTTCTTCATCGTGCTGAGCGAGCAGGCCACCCGGCACCTGAACGGCGTGCACACCGTGTTCGGCAAGGTGAACGAGGGAATGGACGTGGTCCGCCGCATCGTGGCGGGGGACAAGATGGAGAAGGTGACCGTCTCGGACGCCTGACCGGTGCTCCCCGCTCCCGCCACCCGCGACCTCTTCCGCCTCACGGCCGTGCAGCGACGCTCGGTGACCTCGCTCTTCAGCAACCTGGTGACGCGCCCCACGGGGCGCGCCATCCGCAGCGGCGTGGAGAGCCAGATCGCGGAGATGGACGGGCCCGCCTCCGCGGCGTGCCTGTCGATCCTGGACTTCTCGCAGGTGCGGGTGCTGGACTACTCCTGCGCCGACGAGATCGTGGCCAAGCTGCTGCTGCGCTTCAGCGGCGCGGAGCGCCCGGCGGAGGCGTTCTTCGTCGTCCTGGGCGTGCAGGAGCACCACGAGGAGGCGATCGAGGCGGTGCTCGAGCGCCACAGCCTGCTGCTGGTGGCGCGCGACGACGCCGGCGAGGTGAAGCTGCTGGGCGCCGCCGGCCCCATGCACCGCGCGGTGTGGGAGGCGCTCACCCGCCGCGGCCGCGCCCGCGCGCACGAGGTGGCCGACGACACCGGCCTCTCCCCCGCCGCCGCCGAGGCCACGCTCGCGGCGCTGCTGGACCACCGCGTCGCGACCGCGCACCCCGACGGCACCGTGTCACCCCTTTCCGTGCTGCTCGATGATTGAGGACCGCTCCGGCCCGTCCACCCGCGCCGTGCACGCCGGCGAGGGCCCCCGCGGGATCCACGACCCCGTGGTGAACCCGATCGTGCTCAGCACGACCTTCATGAGCGAGCCGGACGGGCAGGGGCCGGTGCTCTACCAGCGCTACGGCAACGCGCCCAACCACGTGCTGGTGGAGGAGCGGCTCGCCGCGCTGGAGCGCGCGGAGGAGGCGGTGGTGCTCGCCAGCGGCATGGCGGCGATGTCGCTCGCGGTGATCTCCGTCGTCTCGGCCGGCGACCACGTCGTCGCGACCGACGCCATCTACGGCGGCACCCGCACGCTGCTGGAGAAGGAGCTGCCGCGCTTCGGGATCGAGACCACCTTCGTGGACCTCTCCTCCCCCGCGTGGACGGACGCCTTCCGCCCGACGACGAAGCTGGTGATCGGCGAGAGCCCGTCGAACCCGCTGCTGCGGGTGCACGACCTGCGTGCCATCGCCGACGCGGCGCACGCGCGCGGGGCGGCGGTGATCGTCGATTCGACCTTCGCCTCGCCGGTGAACTCGCGGCCGCTGGAGCACGGGGTGGACCTGGTGATGCACAGCGCCACCAAGTACCTGGCGGGCCACAGCGACGTGACGGCGGGGGTGATCGCGGGGAGCCGCGCGCGCGTGACCGCGGTGCGCGACCGGGCGAAGGTGTGGGGGCCGGCGCTGGACCCGCACGCCGTCTGGCTGCTGGAGCGGGGGATGAAGACGCTCGCCGTGCGGATGGAGCGCCACAACCGCAACGGGATGGCGGTCGCCGCCTGGGCGGAGGGGCACCCCGGCATCGCGCGCGTGCACTACCCCGGCTTGGCGTCGCACCCGGACCACGCGGTGGCCGAACGCGTGCTGGACGGCTTCGGGGGGATGCTGGGCATCGAGGTGGCGGGCGGCGGCGAAGGCGCGGCGCGCTTCGTCCGCGCGGTGAAGCTGGCGAAGCTGGCCCCGTCGCTCGGCGGCGTGGAGACGCTGCTGAGCGAGCCGCGCTACACCTCGCACGCGGGGATGAGCCCGGAGCGGCGGGCGGCCAACGGCATCCGCGACGGCTTCGTCCGCGTCTCTCTCGGCATCGAGGACGCGGAGGACATCATCGCCGACTTCGACCAGGCGCTGCGCGCTTCGACGGTCCCCGAGGCGGCCGCGGCTGACTGAACTGCCGTTTCACGCAGAGACGCAGAGGAACTGAGAGAACGCAGAGGGCTCACGTGAGTCCTCTCTGCGTTCTCTCTTTTTCTCCGCGTCTCTGCGTGAAACGTTCTGTAAAAGCCTGACCTGCTCCTGACATTCTCCTGCTCGGCGCAGAGCCATCGGACGCTTATCTTCCAGGGATGGAACGGCGTCCCGCGTCCGTGATCGTCATCCTCCTGCTCCTCACGCTCGGCCTCACCGGCGTGATGGCGTGGCAGGCCCAGAGCGCCGCGCGCCACCACCGCGAGGCGGCCGAGGGCGCGCTGCGCGACTACGCCCGCTTCGCCGCATTCCTCTACCGCCAGGCCGGCCGCGTGGCGCTGATGCGCACCGGCGGCGGAGTCGTCTTCGGCTTCGAGTCGATCCACCCCGCCGGCCCCGACGCGCCGCTGCCGTCCCTGGCCCAGGCCCTCGCGCGCCCGCCTGCCGAGGCGTGCCCCATGTGCCCGCGCATCGACTCGATCCGCGGGTACTTCCGCCTGGACCTGCGCGACGGGTCGGCCGAGCGCACGGGGACGGCGCTCCCCGAGCCCGCGCGCGCCTGGCTGGCCG
>JBJMPM010000179.1:0-5404 GCA_045803205.1 Longimicrobiaceae bacterium | reverse complement strand
TGAACGGCGTTCGTCTCACGCAGAGACGCGGGGGCGCGGAGAGGGCACGGTGCTCTCTCCGCGCCTCCGCGGTTCAGGGGAGTCGCGCCGGGGCGCCGGCGCGTGGCAGCCCGGTTTCCTCGCCCCCCGGCCCGCGCCTTCGTAGAGACCAGCACAGATGGGCCTCACACGGAGTCAACGGAGTCAGCGGAGTCGTTCTCCGGTGACTCCGTTGACTCCGTGTGAGATTCCATGTAGCGAGGCCGCCGAGGTGATAAGCTGAACCTGGAGGAAATCACTCAACCAGGAGGAGCTTATGAGCACCACGACGGCCTCGGAGACTAGGGCGACGAGGCCAGCGACAGCGCGAAGCCGAGGACCACGAGCGCGCCGATCGACGCGAAGACGAGCCCGACGGCGAAGATCCCCGCCGGAACCAGCCAGAGCACGGGCGGGGCCTGGAGCTCGGCCTCGCCCGGCCTTCCGGGTGGATAGAACACGGCGACCCGCTGCCCCACGGCGTGGAGCGGCGGCTGGGCGCCCGTGGCGGACTGGATGGTCACCCGCTCGCCGGAGTCGGCGCGGAACTCGACCACGGGACAGTAGATGGAGCCGCGCAACCCGGCGACGGGACGCAGCGCCACGACCACGCCCCATGCCGGACGCCGCGACGCCGCATCACGCCGCGCCCGCACCAGCGCGACGGCGGCCGCGCCCATCAGCAGCACGCCGAGCGCCCCGAAGCCCATCCCCAACGCGATCAGGATTCCCATTCCGGCACCTGCTTTCGCCCGGAGGTGCATACCGGCGCCATTTTCCCCACCGTGGCGGCCCGCAGAGGATCACCCGCTCCACCCGCGCCTCCTCGGCTAAGTGCTTTCACAAGCTATAGATCCCTCGGCCTGCCGGGCGCCTGCGCCGCCGATGCTCTACGGTGGCCGGCCTCGGGATGACGTCTTTTCTGATTCGACAAAAACAGGACGCCATCCTCAGAGACGGTTGAGTTGAGAAACGTCGCAATGGCCGAAACACTCAAGTGTCATCCCGAGGCTCGGCCCCGACGAACCCGATGCCGCGGCTGCCGTGCGGCTTCCGCAACCGGCCCCGTGGCGGGCCATGGCCAGATCCTGCGGGGCCGGCGCTCGCGGAGGCCGGTCCCCATCTCCCCTCCTCCCTTCACCGGTGCCACGACGGCTGCACCACGCTGGGCCCGAAGCGCAGCGGGAGCACCTCGCCCGTGGCGACGTTCACCAGTGACAGCCCCACCGCGAACGGGTCGTCGGGGCGCGGGAGGTTGCCGCTGATCACCAGCCACTGCGCGTCGGGCGACCAGGAGAAGGCCGGGTGCGCGCCGATCCCGCTCCCGCCGCCGATCAGGCGCCCTCCCGAGCCGTCGGGCCGCACCAGGCGCAGCAGCG
Source organism: Longimicrobiaceae bacterium (assembly GCA_045803205.1). Lineage (GTDB taxonomy): Bacteria > Gemmatimonadota > Gemmatimonadetes > Longimicrobiales > Longimicrobiaceae > Longimicrobium. Next base: position 4,007 of record JBJMPM010000179.1, on the reverse strand, counting down.
GGTTGTACGCGTCGTTGAGGATGTATGCGATCCACTCGCCGGTGGGCGACCAGTGCGGGAACTGGCCGGGGACGTCGATCGCCGACACCGCGCCGGTGCTCAGCCGCCGCGTGCGCAGGGTGAACTCGATGGGGCTGTTGGTGACGCGGTTGGTCTGGTAGGCCACCCGGTCGCCGGTGGGGTCGGGAGAGGGCATCGTCTCGATCCCCCAGTCCTCGAGCGGGCTCACCTGCTGCAGGCCGGTGCCGTCGGGGTGCACCCGCCAGGAGGTGAGCTGGCTCCCCTGCCACCCCCGCGAGAAGTAGATCCACGCGCCGTCGGGGCTCCACTGCGGGGTGAACCCCACGTGCACCGGCTCCCCTCCGGAGACCACCACGCGCGTCTCGCCGCTCGCCTTGCGCAGCATCAGCCGGCTGCCGTCGAGGTAGGCGAGGTCGTCGCCCTGCGGCGCCCAGGAGGGGTGCATCCCCTCGCCGTAGCCGGCGCCGCCCACCGGCGGAAGCTGCTCCAGCAGCACGCGGTACTCCGACCCGTCGGTGTTGAGCGCGACGATGCGCCCGCCCCCGTACGCGGCGAGCAGGCCGGGGGGCACCACGCTCACCCAGGCCGTGTCGGTGAAGGCGCCGTAGCTCGCCAGCACGTACCCCCGGCCGACGGCCTCGCCGCGCAGCGCGCCGCCGCTCACCGAGACGTTCGCCGTCCCCGCCGTGTAGGCCGGCGCCTCGGGGCGCGGGTTGCCGTGCCGGTCCGTCACCGCCGCGCGCAGCGTGTAGCTGTGCGCGACCCGCACCGCGCTGTCGCGCGGCGCCGCGGCCACCTTCGCCGGCTGGCCGGCGGTCACGGTGTAGCGCGCGGTGTCGGTGAAGGGGAGGCCGCCCACGGTCACGGCGACCGCCGCCTCGCCCGCCGCGGTCCCCAGGCGGACCCGGGTGAAGGCGCGGCCCTGCCCGTCGGTGAGCATGTTCGTTCGGTACTGCCACGGCTCGCCCGGGCCGGCCACCGCCGCGTTGGGCTTCCCCTCGAAGGCGACCGTGATCCCCGCCGCGAGGCGCCCCTCGCCGTCGCGCACCTCCACCACCAGCGTCTGCGCCAGCACCGCATCCACCGAATCCGTTCCGGTCTGCCCGGCGACGAAGCGGATCCCCGGCTCCCCGGGCTTCGAGCCCGCCGGGTCCTTGTCGCACCCGCTCGCCACCGCCGCCGCGGCGCACACCGCGCCGAGCCATCGCCACATTCGCATCTGGATCTCGTGTCCGTTGGAGCGTCTTCGGGCCTGGAGAGGGAGGAAATCTAAACAAAACGCGGTGCGAGCGCCTACGGGAACCCGACCTCGTGTACCCAGCGGTCGGAGCGGGCAGTGCTGTCGATGGCTTCCTCGAAGCTGCGCAGCGCCTCCGGGCCGGGACGGCAGCCCAGGTAGTCGTCCACCCGCTTCGCGCGGGCACCGCGGAAGAGCGTGACGATCGCCGACGGGTGGTCGGTCGCGAACCCGCCGCAGAGCCGCGATTGCGCGATGCGATCCGGCAGCGCGTCGAAGCCGAGCTCCGCGGCCTGCTTCTCCAGCCGTGTGAACGCACCCGGCGGCAGCATGTCGGCGGCCACGCGGGCGCTGTCGCCCGGGTTGAGCGAGCGGAAGCGTATCGCGCCGGAGCGGGCCAGCGAGAGGCGGTACGCGGGGCAGGTGCCGTAGCACCGCGTCCGCTCCAGCACGATGCTGTCCGCCGGCGGCTGCGTCTCGGCGCCGGCCGGCTGGGGCTCGGTGCTGGCCGGCTGCGTCCCGGCGCCGGACGGCTGTGCCACGCGGCACCCCGCCGCGAGACAGGCGAGCGCGAAGGCAAATGCGAACCGCATCAGTTTCCTCCCGGATTATGTTGTCCTGGAGCTTCCGCGGCTCAGCGCCCTCTCCGGCTCGCTTGGGCTCGCCACCTCTCCCGTACCGGGAGAGGTTGAATCTCCGGCGCCTGCGCGAACCCGCCCGGCCGCGCAGGTCTATCCTCGCACAATCCGGCGCAGGCCCCGCCACCGCCGCGTCCTCCCCCCTCTCCCGGTACGGGAGAGGGAATTGCGCTCTCAGGCGCAAGGGAGAGGGCGCCGCGGCCGCGGACGTGCACCGGCTCGGGGTTCACACGCTCATACCCGTGCAGCACCCCCTTCATTCGCTTCCCGCGCCGCGAACACGTCGAGCATCTCCGCTTCGGACGGGGGATGCAGGACGCTGCGGGCGGCGAACTCCTCCGCATGCGGATACGCGGTGGCGCGGACGCGCGCGGCGGTGGCCTCGAAGTCGTAGGGCGTGCGCCGCAGCTCCACGCCGGGGCCGAGGAGCAGCCAGTACGCGCCCGGCTCGCCGAACGGCATCCCCACGCTCCCCGCGTTCACCACGCGCACGCCGCCGACCGTGCGGTCGAACTGCATGTGGGTGTGGCCGCAGACCACCAGCGCCGCGTCCGCGTCGCGGAAGATGGGGACGAGGCGGTCTTCCGGGGTGCGGCGGGTGAAGTTCTCCGTGTCGCTCTGCGGCGTGGCGTGGCAGAAGAGCACGTCGCCCAGCCCGCGGACGCGCAGGCGGAGCGTTTTCGGCCAGCCGCCCAGCACCGCCTCGTGCTCGCGCACCTCCGCCGCCGACCAGCGGATGCCCGGTCGGAACGCCTCCGGGACCTCCGTCGGCTCGACGCCCGCCATCGCCTGGACCACCGTGCGGTCGCCGTTGCCCTGGATGAACCGCACGGGAACGTCGAGCTCCAGCAGGCGCGCGAGCGTCTCGCGCGGCATCGGTCCCGGCACCACGTCGCCGCCGACCACGACCAAGTCGACGCCGGCATCCCGGACCTCGGCGAGCACCGCCTCCAGCGCCGGCAGGTTCGCGTGGACGTCGTAGAGCGCCGCGACGCGTTCCGCGTCTCCGTACCCCTCCGCGAGGCCCTTTCGTCTCACGCGTCCTCGACCGCGCCGAGGCCGTAGGGCCAGAGGTCGTCGCTCGCGCGCGTGCAGGTGGCGAAGCAGCGGTGGCGCAGCAGCTCGTGGCGCTCGCGAGGGGCGAGGTCGCCGCCGGCGCCGCCCGGGTGCTCGCGCCCGTCGACGTTGTACCACAGCCGCCCGCCGAGCGCGTAGTCGCGGCGGAAGGCGGTGCGCCACTGGGAGTTGCCGCCCCAGCCGCGGCTCGGGTCGTCCGTCGGCCGGGTGTTGCGGGCGTACGCCCAGTAGAGGGTGGAGCGCTCCGCCACCTCCTTCACCAGGTGCGCCCGCCCCGCGCGCACCCGGCACCCCGCGCGCGAGACGAGCAGCGGGCCGAGCACGTACGCCGGCCAGTAGACCTCGGCCACCTCCGGCTGCGCATCGTCTTCCGCGAGCTGATCCACCGTCACGATCTCGTGGAAGAAAGGATGGAAGCCGGAGCGCTCCGCCTGCTCCAGCCCCAGCGCGTCCATGAAGCGCGCGAAGGCATCTCCCGATACCGACGCGAGGTCCCAGGCCGGCTCGGGCGCGGGCGGCGCGAAGGAGAGCTGCAGGAGCTGGACGATGCGCGAGAGCGCGTAGAGCCGGCACGACTCCTCGGTCGACACCGCCGGCACGGGGTCGCCGCGGCGCGCGCGGATCTCGTCGAGCCAGCGGCGCTCGGCGCCGTTCCGGGCGAGCCACGGCTGCAGCAGGTCGGCGTGGAGCGCGTCGCCGCCGTACCCCAGGATGTCGTCGTACAGCTCGCGCCAGGGCTGCTGGTCTGCGTACATGAAGGTCGCGTTTAGAGCGGTTTTCTGTCCGGTCCGGAGTTCGTCGTGCATCCGCGGCCGCGGCGCCCTCTCCCTGCGCCCGAGAGCGCAAGCCCTCTCCCGTACCGGGGCCCGTACCGGGAGAGGGAGGTGGCCGCAGCGGAGGCGAGGCCTGCGACCGAGCGTGTGAATGCAGATGCAGCGCCGCCGGTCGGGGACACGCCAGGGCCGCGGCATAGTCCGCGAAGGCGGCGCGAAGGCGGACTTCGTGCCGTTCCAGCGGCGGGTTTCCAACCCGTC
>JBJMPM010000131.1:0-2650 GCA_045803205.1 Longimicrobiaceae bacterium | reverse complement strand
GCACCGCCACCACCCGCCACGCCGCCAGCGCGCCGGCCCCCACCCCCAGCGCCAGCCCCAGCAGCGCCGCGATCAGCACGATGCGCGGGGTGACCAGGGCGAAGCGCAGCGTGGTGTCGTAGACCCGCGCGTAGTGGGCGTTCACGATCCGCGCGGCCACCAGCCCCAGCCCCGCCCCCGCCGCGCTGCCGGCGATGGCGATGGCGACCGCCTCGAGCATGATGGCGCGGAAGACGGTGCCGCGGCTCACCCCGATCAGCCGCAGCACCCCCATGTCGCGCCGCCGCTCGTCCACGCGGATGATCATCACGCAGAGGAGGAAGATGGCGCTCGCCAGGATGGTGACGATCCCGATGGCGTCGTGGAAGCGCGAGACCACGCGGAAGGTGGCGCTGGTCTGGTCCGCCAGCGCCGCGCTCCCGTAGGCGCGCGTGCCGAACGCCACCGCCTCCACCCACCGCGCCGCCGGGTCCGGCCGCGTGCCGCGCGTCAGCACCAGGGCGAAGCGGTCCACCCGGTCGGGGCGGCCGAGGAGCGCCTCCAGGTCCGGCAGGTGGAAGCGCAGCTCCATCTCGTTGCGCGAGATGCGGTTGGGGTCCGCCTCGCGCTCGAAGACGCCGGCCACCACGAACGCCCGCGGAGCCTCGCGCCCGGCGAGCGCCCGCACACGCACGGTGTCGCCCGGCCGGAGCGAGACGCTCTCCGCCAGCCGCCGGTCCACCAGCACCTCCGGCAGCGGCTGCTGGGCCAGCGCGAGCGCGATCGTGAGGATGATCATCCCCGGAAGCTATCCTCTACAAACTCTCGACGTCCAGTCAGCTTTCCTCACGCAGAGAACGCGGAGACGCAGAGAGGCGCGCAGGGGCTCTCTCGTGGCGCGATTCCAGTCTTGTGGCGCGATTCTCGACTTTTGTGTCCACATAACGGTTCTTGTGGCGCGATTCTCCGGTTTTATGGCCAGATACTTGGTTTTGTGGCGCGATTCTGTTATCTTGTGGCGCGATTCTATGATCTTGTGGCGCGATTCCGATTTCGTTCCGCTACCTGACCGATCATGCCGTCTCTGTCGAACGCCGAGATCAGCCGGCAGCTCGCTGCTCTGAACACGCTCCTCCAGGCGCATCCGGAGGGGATCTCGCTGCCGCAGCTGATCGACGAGTATGCTTCCAGAACCGGCGAGCGGCTGGCGCGGCGGACCATGCTGCGCCGCCTGACGCAGCTCGCGGTGGAGGGGCGCGTCGGGGTCGAGGGGTCTGCCCGCGCGACGCAGTACCGGCCGCTGGTGATCACCCTGAGCCCGGGGGTCCCGCGGCCGGCGGAACGCGTGGAGGCTGCCGGCGCCGGGCCGGGCCGGGCGCCGGAGGTTTCCGTACGCCCCGAGCCGTACATCCCGCTCTCTCCCGAGGGCGAGGAGGTGCGCGCGCTGGTGCGCCGGCCCATCTCGGCGCGGACGCCGGTGGGGTACGACCCGGAGTTCCTGGAGCGGTACGAGCCGGGGGTGACGTGGTACCTCCCCGAGGCGACCCGCGTCCGCCTGCACGAGCTGGGGCGCACCGATGCGGCGGAGCGCCCCGCGGGGACGTATGCGCGGCAGATCTACGAGCAGCTCCTGCTCGACCTCTCCTGGGCGTCGAGCCGGCTGGAGGGGAACACCTACACGCGGCTCGACACCAAGGAGCTGCTGCGCTGGGGCCGCGAGCCCGAGGGGAAGGACATCGTGGAGACGCAGATGATCCTGAACCACCGCGCGGCGATCGAGCTGCTGGTGGAGCAGGCCGAAGACGTGGGGTTCAACCGCTGGACCTTCTTCGGGCTGCACGCCGCGCTCTCGGAGAACCTGGTGGGCGACCGCCGCAACGAGGGCGGGCTGCGCCGGCAGATCGTGGGGATCGGCGGCACCACCTACACGCCGCTCGGCATCCCGCAGAAGGTGGAGGAGCAGTTCGACCGGATCCTGGAGAAGGCGGGGCGGATCCCGGACCCGTTCGAGCAGGCGTTCTTCGTGATGGTGCACCTCCCCTACCTGCAGCCGTTCATCGACGTGAACAAGCGCACGTCGCGGCTGGGGGCGAACCTGCCGCTCATCAAGGCGAACCTCTGCCCGCTCTCCTTCGTCGACGTTCCCGAGGGCGCGTACGTGGACGGCACCCTCGGCGTGTACGAGCTGAACCGGGTGGAGCTGCTGCGCGACGTCTTCGTCTGGGCGTACGAGCGCTCGTGCGCCCAGTACGCGGTGGTGCGCGAAGCCTTCGGCAAGCCCGACCCGTTTCGCCTCGCCTACCGCGAGCAGCTCCGCGTGGTGGTGCGCGACATGGTGCAGAGGCAGGCGCCCCCCGACGCGTCGGAGCTGGAGGCGTGGGGCGCGCGGCACGGGATCGCGGCAGACGACCTGCCGCGCTTCGTGGACGCCGCACGCGCCGAGCTGCTGGACCTGCACGAGGGGTCGCTGCAGCGCTACCACCTGCTCCCCAGCGAGTTCGAGGCCTGGCGGCGCAGCGTAATCCGGAGCTGAAAATCTCACGCAGAGACGCGGAGACGCAGAGAGAGCCTCGGCGCCCTCTCTGCGTCTCCGCGTTCTCTGCGTGATGCCTTTATACCGAGAGCTTGGCGCGCTCGACCAGGGAAGTGCTGTAGATCCGCGCCATGGCCG
>JBJMPM010000013.1:0-6209 GCA_045803205.1 Longimicrobiaceae bacterium | reverse complement strand
CGGGTAGACCCACACCCCGTGCCACCGCGTCTCTGCGTGAGACGCTTTTTGTCGTCGATGCCACCGCTCGTTTCCAGCCCAACCGGCACGCAGCATGCGGCGAGGCGACGCCACTGGCGCGCCGGATCCCCTGGATGGAGGAGACGATGAAGCAGCTGAAGCTGGATTGCGAGGCGCTGGCGGTGGATTCGTTCCCCACGGCCGAGCCGGGCCGCGAGGCGGGCGTGGTGGCTCCGACCTATCCGCCCTACTGCGACACCTACTACACGCATTGCCGCTGCACCCCGCGCGCGGACGAGCCCTGATACCCGTTTGCCGAGAACAGTTTCTGGGTTCCAGTCTCTGACGGAAGGTCTCACACGGAGTCAACGGAGTCAGCAGAAAGGAGTTCCGTTGACTCCGTTGACTCCGTGTGAGTACCCCGGGTGAGAGCTTCGAGGTCAGTGCCCCGTGGACCCGAATCCCCCCGTGCCCCGCTCGCTCCCGCTCAGCTCGCCGGCTTCGACGATGTCCGGCACCTCGAAGCGGGCGAACACGAGCTGGGCGATGCGCATCCCGCGCGGCACCCGCACCGGCTCGTCGCCTGAGTTCCAGACGATGATGCGCAGCTCGCCGCGGTAGTCGGGGTCGATGGTGGCGGGGGAGTTGGGGAGCATGATCCCGTGCTTCAGCGCCAGCCCGGAGCGCGGCCGCACCTGGCACTCCACGTCGTGCGGGAGCTCCATCTCCAGCCCGGTGTGCACCAGCCGGCGCTCCCCCGGCTCCAGCACGAAGTCCGGCTCCGCGCTCGCCACGTCGAACCCCGCCGCCCCGGCGCTCCCCCGCGACGGCAAGGGCAGGTCGGGATTGCTCGCCAGCCTCCGGAAACGCACCTGCATCTCTCCGTGCCTCTGCGTCTCTGCGTGAAAAAAGACGGGGACGGCCAACGCGCGGAGGCCGCCCCCATCACCACAGCCGCCGCCGGGCTCAGCTGCTCTTCAGCACCTCGTCCACCGGCGTCAGCGGCAGGTCGAAGGCCTCGGCCACGCCGGGGTACACGACCTTGCCGTGCACGACGTTGAGGCCCAGGAGCAGCGCGTGGTCGCGGCGGCAGGCCTCCTCCCAGCCGAGCCTGACCAGGGCCGCGGCGTAGGGGAAGGTGGCGTTGGTGAGCGCCAGGGTCGAGGTGCGCGGCACCCCGCCCGGCATGTTCGCCACGCCGTAGTGGATCACGCCGTCCACCTCGTAGATCGGGTTCTCGTGCGTGGTGGGGCGGATGGTTTCCACGCACCCGCCCTGGTCCACCGCCACGTCCACGATCACCGCGCCCTTCTTCATCAGCTTCAGGTCCTCGCGCTTCACCAGCTTGGGCGCCTTGGCGCCCGGCAGCAGCACCGCGCCCACCACCAGGTCGGCGTGCTCCAGCCGCTCCAGCAGGTTGTGCCGGTTGCTGTAGATCGTCTCCACGTTGGCCGGCATCACGTCGGAGAGGTAGCGCAGCCGCTCCAGCGAGCGGTCGAGGATGGTGACGCGCGCCCCGAAGCCCGCCGCCATCTTCGCCGCGTTGATCCCCACCACGCCGCCGCCGATGATCAGCACGCTGGCCGGCGCCACGCCGGGAACGCCGCCCAGCAGCACCCCGCGCCCGCCGTAGTACTTCTCCAGGTACTTGGCGCCCGCCTGGATCGCCATCCGGCCCGCCACCTCGCTCATGGGCGTGAGCAGGGGCAGCTCGCCGCTGGAGAGCTGCACCGTCTCGTACGCGATGGCGATGGCGCCGCTGTCGATCAGCGCACGGGTGAGCGTCTCGTCGGCGGCGAAGTGGAAGTAGGTGAAGAGGATCTGGCCGGGGCGGATGCGCGGGTACTCCACCGCGATCGGCTCCTTCACCTTCATGATCATCTCGGCGCGCGCCCACACCTCGTCCACGGGGAGGAGCTGCGCGCCGACGGCCGCGTACTGCTCGTCCTCGAAGCCGCTCCCCAGCCCGCCGCCCTGCTCCACCAGCACGGTGTGGCCGGCCTGGACCATCGCCTCGGCCCCCGCGGGGACGAGCGCGATGCGGTTCTCGTTGGTCTTGATCTCCTTCGGGACCCCGATGATCATCGTCAGACTTGCCGTTCGCTGTTGAAGAAGCAGGGCCCGCAGAACGAAGGGAGCGGGCGCGCACAATATACACGCCCGCCCCCGTTTGGCGAGACTGGAACGGCCGTGACCTCAGGCCGTCCCCGGCACGCCCGCCGCCTGCGCCGCCCTGCGGAACTCCGCGCCGTGGTGCGCGGGCACCGTGTTCGACGCCCAGGCCACGCGCAGGGCGGCACGCAGGCCGCTTTCCAGCGCGCCTTCCATGTAGCCGAAGAACGCCAGGCAGGTGTGCTCGCCGGCGAACGCCATGCGCCCCTGGTACATCTCGTTCAGGAACGGCCCCACGGTGGTCACCTGCCCCGGCAGCGGGCACGAGTAGCCGCCGCGGATGTGCGGGTCCGCGGGCCAGTTGACGAAGCGGTGGTCCAGCGCGTTGGCTGCGTACGCGGGGTACATCCGGCCGATGCGCTCGCGGTACCAGGCCGTGGGGTCGCCCTGGTCGATGGCGGCCCGCGCGGCGTCGCCGCCCGCGAACAGGGTGAGCTCCAGCCCCTCGTCTCCCGCGGTCATCTGGTTGTCGGTGCCCTCCCACATCTCGCCGCAGGCATCGGAGGTGGCGCTGGGCGCCAGCGCCTCGCGGATCCAGAACCGCTCGCGCACCCGGGTGAGGAACTTGACCACCGGGCCCACGTTCATCCGCATCTCCGCGGGAAGCGCGGGCGTCACCTCCACCGTGTCCCACGCCGCCGCGGGGAGGGCGAACACCACGTAGTCGGCCGTGCGAGGCTCGCTCTCGTCACCCACCCGCAGCCGCACGCCGCCGGCGCCCAGCTCCACCCGCCGCACCGGGGCGCCCAGCTCCACCCGGCTCTCCCCCGGCCGGCCTTCCACGTAGCCGCGCAGGCACGCGGCCAGCGCCTGGTTGCCGCGCTCACAGCGAAAGACCTCCGTCAGGTCCCAGAAGTTGGCGTTCCCCTGGCCGTCGAAGCCGCCGCCGGCCACCAGCGCCAGGTTGGCCAGGTAGCTCTGCCGGTGCGTGGGCTCGGCGTTGTTGTTGGCCAGCGTGACCTCGATCGCGGCGCGCGCCAGGTCGCTCATCGGGTGCGTGTCCAGCCACTGGCGCAGCGACATGGCGTCCCACCGCGCGGCGTGGGGCGCATCCCACGGCGTGAACGCGGGCACCGTGAGCGCGTCGTGCGTCATCCCGCCCAGGATGGCGTCCATCTCGTTGTACAGCGCCTCGGCCTGCTCGCGCGGCACCAGCTCCCCGTTCAGGTACAGCGGCATCTCCAGCCCCCATCCGTCATAGTCGTCTTCGGGGGTGATCACGCTGAGCCCCAGCCCGAACTCGCGCGAGAAGCGCAGCCACTGCGGGTGGTTCAGCCCGATGAGCTCCGCGCCGGCTTCCGTGAGCCGGCCGTCCACCCACCGGTCGAGCGTGTGCACCCGTCCTCCCACGCGGTCCGCGGACTCGAACACCGTCACGCGGAAGCCCCAGCGCGACAGCCAGTACGCCGTGCTCAGCCCCCCGAACCCCGCGCCCACCACCGCCACGTGCGCCGGCGCACGCGCTCGGCCGAACAGCCCCTCGTCGGGCACCTGCGGAATGCGCGCGTCCAGCGAGGCGAGCGCGCGGTGGGCGTGGCGGGTGCGCGCGGACCCGGTGAGCCGCTGGCCAAAGCGGCGGTGCAGCTTGGTGAACAACGAACGAGCCATGATGGGTACCGGAGATAAGAGGAGGCGTGCGGTGCCGGCGGTTCCCGCCGGCGTGGCAGGGGGCCGAGCGGGAACGCACGAAAGAATCGCTCGCATGGTAGCCGGGCGGGCACACCCGGGCAACGCTTCCGCTCCGCACGGAGAAACGCAGGGGGCGCGGAGTGTTCTCCGCGCCCCCTGCGTCTCTTCGCGTCGCCTGCGCGAAACGGCCGTTGCCGTTACGAGCTGGCGTCCTGCTCCGCCGGCGCGCCGCCCGCACCGGCCAACTCCTTGAGCGCGGCCTTGCGCGAGAGCCGGAGCCGGCCCTTCTCGTCGATCGAGAGGAGCTTCACCTGCACGGTCTCGCCCTTCTTCAGCACGTCCTCGGTCTTGTCGACCCGGCTGTCCTGGATCTCGGAGATGTGCAGCAGGCCCTCGGTGCCGGGAGTGATCTCCACGAAGGCGCCGAAGGCGGTGGTGCTCTTCACCACGCCCTCGTAGATGCGCCCCACCTCGGGCTCCTCCACCATCCCGGCGATCATCCGCCGCGCGCGCTCGCCGCCCTCGCCGCTCACCGAGGCGATCGTGATCGTCCCGTCGTCGTCGATGTTGATGGTGGCGCCGGTGGCCTCCTGCAGCCCGCGGATGGTCTTCCCCTTGGGCCCGATCACCTCGCCGATCTTGGCGGGGTTGATCTTCATGGTGATGATGCGCGGCGCGTACTGGCTGAGCTCGGGGCGCGGCCCGGCCAGCGCCTGCTCCATGATCTCCAGGATGTGCAGCCGCGCGCGGTGCGCCTTCTCCAGCGCCTCGCGCATGATCTCGACGGTGAGGCCGGCGATCTTGATGTCCATCTGGATCGAGGTCACCCCCTCGCGGGTGCCGGCGACCTTGAAGTCCATGTCGCCCAGCGCGTCCTCGGCGCCCAGGATGTCGGTGAGCACCGCCACGCGGTCGCCCTCCTTGATCAGCCCCATGGCCACGCCCGCCACGTGCGCGCGCATCGGCACGCCCGCGTCCATCAGCGAGAGGGAGCCGGCGCACACCGAGGCCATCGACGAGCTGCCGTTGCTCTCCAGCACGTCGCTGACCACGCGCAGCGTGTAGGGGAACTCCTCGAAGGGCGGGAGCAGCGGCTCCAGCGCCCGCTCGGCCAGCGCGCCGTGCCCGATCTCGCGGCGGCTGGTGCCGCGCACCGGGCGCACCTCGCCGGTCGAGTAGGGCGGGAAGTTGTAGTGCAGCATGAAGCTCTTGTTCTGCTGCTGCGCGTAGTCGATGGTGTCGTAGTTCTGCACGTCGCCCTGCGTGCCCAGCGTGGCCGTGCCCAGCGCCTGCGTCTGGCCGCGGGTGAAGAGCGCCGAGCCGTGCGCGCGCGGGAGCACCCCCACCTCGATGGTGATGGGGCGCACCGTGTCGAGGTCGCGCCCGTCGCTGCGCACGCCCTGGCTGAGGATCATCTCGCGCATCTCGCGCTTCTCGACCCCCTTCAGCACCTCGCCGGCGTCCTTGTCGGCGGTGGGGAACTCCTCCAGCAGCGCGGCGATCACGTCGGCCTTCACCTGCGCCGTGGCCGCGTTGCGCTCCGCCTTGTCGGCGATCCTGAGCGCCGCCTGCAGCCGCTCGGTGCCCATCGACTCCACCCGCTCGGCGAAGGCGGGGTCCACCTGCTTCGGCGTCCACGTCATCGTCTCGGGCTTGCCCGCCTCGGCGATCAGGTCGTGCTGGATCTGCACCAGCTCCCTGATCCCCTGGTGCGCCACCAGCAGCCCCTCGGCGATGTCGGCCTCGGCCACCTCCAGCGCGCCGCCCTCCACCATCATGATCGCGTCGGCCGAGCCGGCCACGATCACGTCGATGTCGCTGTACTCGAGCTGCTGGAAGGTGGGGTTCAGCACCCACTGCCCCTGGATGCGCCCGATGCGCACCGCCGCGATGGGCCCCTCGAAGGGGATGCGGCTGAGCGAGAGGGCGAGCGAGGCGCCGGTGATCCCCAGCACGTCGGCGTCGTTCTCCTGGTCGGCGGAGACGACGGTGACGAAGATCTGCGTCTCGTTGGCGAAGGCGTCGGGGAAGAGCGGCCTGAGCGGCCGGTCCACCAGCCGCGCGGAGAGGATCTCCTTGTCGGAGGGGCGCCCCTCGCGCTTGATGAAGCCGCCGGGGAACTTGCCCGCGGCGTACGTCCGCTCGCGGTATTCCACCGTCAGCGGGAAGAAGGGGAGGTGCGTGGGGTGGTCCTGCGCCGTGGCGGCGCAGAGCACCATCGTCTCCCCGAACATCACGGTGCAGCTCCCGTCGGCCTGACGAGCCATCTTCCCCGTCTCGATCGTGAGCGGGCGTCCCGCGAACTGCCGTACCAGCTTTGCCATTTCCGAATTCCGTTGCTCTTGGTTGCCGGGGGAGGGCCGCTATGGGGGCGTCCGCGCTCCCCCGAGACGCGGACTCCGGATTCC
>JBJMPM010000443.1:0-25106 GCA_045803205.1 Longimicrobiaceae bacterium | reverse complement strand
GTGTAGGCGGCGAACCCCTTGTACCAGGCGGGCGCCAGGTAGCCGGGATAGGTCACCGGCCACCACGACAGTGGAATGTCGCCCGGCTTGAGCAGGTACGCGTAGGCCGACCCCGCCGGCTCCACCATGTGGGTGCGGATGGCCGAGAGCAGGCTCGCCAGCGGCGCCGAGTAGCCGCCCCACCGCCGCTGCGCCACCAGCAGCGCGAAGGCCATGTCCTGGTCGGCGTCGGTGGCGGCGTTCGAGTCGGCGACCACGCCGTACCGGTCGATGATCCAGGGCATCAGGCCGTGGCTGTTCAGGTGCGCGCTGCGGTACGCCTCCAGCGCGTCGAAGGTCTTCTTGTCGCCCATGTACGCGGCCAGCAGCATCCCGTAGCCCTGGCCTTCGGAGATGGTGCCGTAGGGCAGCGTCTTCGTGACGCCCCCGCTCGTGTAGGTGTAGTTCGCGTCCGCCATCACCCGGGCGACGCTCCCGCTGTACTCCACCCGCGTCGTGCCCCAGAGCTCGTAGATGGCGCGCATCTGCTCGTTGGCCGCCGCCTGGGTGGCCGTCAGGCTCTGCCCGCAGGCGTACGGGTACGGCGCGGCCCCCGTGGTGGTGAGCGCGGCCAGCGGGCCGCCCGCGGGCTCCGGCGCGCGGCCGGCCGGTCCGCCGGGTCCTGTGGGATCATCACGGCACGCGGCGAGCGCGGCCGCGGCGAACAGCGGAGCCAGGGCGATGCGTCTCATGGGCACCTCCAGCGTGTGGAGCCGGCCGCCGTCCGGGGCCTCTCGCGCGAGGCCATCCGGTTCTTGAGTGCCGGGGGCGCCTCGCAATGCCCGTGCACATAAACTCAACTGGTGAAACTATTTACGACGTGCGACGGAATCATATGAACGCGCTCCGGCCGGCATGAGCATTGTCTCCCGCGGCGCCGCGATGTACGATGCGCAGCACTTCATCGGCACCCCTGACCGCCCTTCCCCGGAGATACCGCCATGTCCGACACTCCCAGCCCTGGCGAGATGGCGTCCAAGGTCACCACCCAGACCGACGGCCTCGCCGAGGTCATCACCGGCGCCTCCGAAGCCGCGGGCGCCGCGGAGGAAGTCGCCTCGATCGAGAAGTTCAAGCTCCACAAGGACAACCCGACGCAGATCCCCATCGGGAGAGAGAAGTAGCCCTGATCGTTCGATCGATCCTCGCATGTGCCAAGCGGCCCCGCTCCGATGCTTCCGGAGCGGGGCCGCGGTCGCTGTGTCCCGGCAGACGGTGCCTACAGCGATTCCAGGCGCTCGTTCACACGTTCCACCGCCTCCTCGGGAGAGGAAACCTCGAGAAACCCGATCCCGTCGCGGTCCAGGCCTTCCCGAACGAGATTCGGGATGCGGCCGGTGGTAATCACCACGACATCTCCAGGGTGGGGCCGGTCAGAACGAAATCGCTCTCGAAGCGCTCTCATCTGCGGCAGCATGGCGAACGGAAGGTGCTGGCCCTGGAGTCCACTCTTCAACTCGCCGACCATCCATGAGCCGGTTGCGGGATTCGACACCACGAAATCCGCAGTCGGTCCGCCGATCCTCGATCCGGAGGTCGGGATTTCGAGATCCAGCCGTGGATGGCGTTCGGCGAGCAGTTCTTCGAGCCGGGCCAGGAACAGCTCGTCAAAACCCTGCGTACTCGTACTCATGGCGCCACCCATTTCGATCGTGATCCACGCCGCCAGGCAGAGTACCGATGCGAATCCGACCACCAGCGCAGCATCCCGCGAACGACGGACAACAAGATCAGGCACTTCCCAACTGGACACAAGAGGCTTATTGCCAAGCCTCTTTATCGTAACGCAAAATCAAGAGAAAGCCGATACAGAGACGCAGGAGTGCCGTGGAAATCTGTTGATCCGGCGGAAAAATAGACAAGCTTATACAGCAACGAATTCCTTAGCAACTTTTGAGAAACCTCGCCCTCTCAAGACGTCATCCTGAGGCCGGCCACGCTGAGATGTCCCGCTCCTCAATCTCTTGCAGGCCGAAGGATCTATAGCTGGGGCAAGCACTTAGCAGAGGATGCACCGGCCTGGGCACATCTCACCGGCTCACGTGCTGCCGCGGTTATAGATCCTTCGGCCTGCAGAGTCTGCAGCGGATGAAAATGGCGGCGTAACCGGCCTCAGGATGACTTCTTCGGAATTCCGTGGTGGTTTCTCAAAGACCCTCTTGGCCAGTCGCTGCGCCTCACCCACGCGCGGGAAGCATCTGCGTGAGCACCGCGGCGAAGTGGCAGGCGCTGCCGCCGAGCACGAAGAGGTGCCAGATGGCGTGCGCGTAGGGGATGCGGCGGCTGTGGTAGAACACCGTGCCCGCGGTGTAGGTGACGCCGCCCGCCACCATCCACGCCAGCGTCGCCGGCGCCAGCCGCTGCACCATCGGGACGATCGCGACCACCGCCAGCCACCCCATCCCGACGTAGGTGGCCGTCGACAGGCGCGGGAAGCGGCCGGTGAAGAAGAGCTTGAACACCGTTCCCGCGGCCGCGAGCGCCCACGCGATCCCGAACAGGCTCCATCCCCATCCCCCGCGCAGCCCCACCAGCGCGAACGGCGTGTACGATCCCGCGATCAGCAGGTAGATGGCGCAGTGGTCCAGCACCTTCAGCCGCGCCCTGGCCGACGGCGTGCGCGCGGCGTGGTAGAGGGTGGACGCGGCGTAGAGCAGCACCAGCGTGGCGCCGAAGACGGCGCTGCTCACCACCTTCCAGGCGTCGCCCTGCAGCGCGGCCACGGTGAGCAGCACGCCCGCCCCCACCACGCTGGCCAGCGTGCCCGCGCCGTGGGTGAGGACGTTGGCGATCTCTTCGCGGCTGTCGGGCAAACGAATCTGCATCGGTCTCCACTCCGGGCCGCGCGGACCATGGACGGCCGGCGCACGCGAACGGTAACGCTTGAGCGGGGCTCATCAACCGCCCCGCCCCGAAATCCTTCCGCCGCCGGTCAGACGCCGGTCACCAGGTCGGCGTACTCGGAGTGGCGGTCCAGCCAGTGGCGGGCGAAGGAGCAGAAGGGCACCAGCTTCAGGTTCGCCGCGCGCGCGTGCTCGGCGGCGGCGCGGACCAGCGCGGAGCCCACCCCCTGCCCCTCCAGCTCGTCCGCGACCTCGGTGTGCAGCAGGTACAGCTTGCCCTCGTTCTGGGAGTAGGTGAGCAGGCCGCGGTGCCCGTCGACCACGGTCTCGAACTGCTGCTCGGCCTCGTTGTTCTCCACCTTCACCTCCGCACGCGCGTCCTCCATCGTCCCTCACCCTGCCGGGGTCATCGTCCTCCGCGGCGGGACCCTCCCGCCGCATCGTCGCCGATCACCCTCGGCAAGTCGCCGGCCGCTGGCTGCATCACCCCCGGTGCCGCGCTTGCCGCGGACGCACGGCGGCGGCTAGAATCCGTCATCCGCAACGCCTTTCCGATCCCCCTCTCCCCGACCCGTGCTCCTCCCCACGCTGGCTGCAGCCCTGCTCATCCATGCCGCGCCCCCGGCGGACACGTCGCTCGCCGCGCTGCGACGGCAGGTGGAGGCGATCGCGGCGGCGTCGGGGGCCACGGTGGGCGTCGGCGTCGTCGACCTGGAGACGGACGAGCGGTGGTCGGTGAACGGCACGGAGGCGTTCCCGCTGCAGAGCGTCTTCAAGCTCTCCCTCGCCCTCCTGGTGCTGAAGCGGGCGGAGGCGGGCGCGCTGCGGCTGGACGCGCGGGTGCCGGTCGCGCGCGCGGACCTGCGCCCCGGCTTCAGCCCGCTCGCCGACCGCTTCCCGAACGAGGGAACGCGCTTCACCCTCCGCGAGCTGCTGCGGCGCGCCGCGTCCGAGAGCGACAACACCGCGGCGGACCTGCTGCTGCGCCGGGTCGGCGGCCCCGCGGCGGTCACCCGGCACCTGCGCGCGGCCGGGATCCGCGGCTTCCGCGTGGACCGCGGCGAGGGAGAGCTGGCGCTGGACTACCACGGGATCGCGCGGGGGCCCGGGCGCGGGGCGCGCGACGCCTTCGCCGCGCTGCTCGCGCGGCAGCCGGCGGACGCGAGGCGCGCCGCGTTCGAGGCGTACATCCGCGACCCGCGCGACACCGCCACCCCCGAGGCCGCCGCGTCGCTCCTCGCCCTGCTCTGGCGCGGGCGCGCGCTGCGGCCGGCGGGCACGGCGCTGCTGCTGCGGATGCTCACGGAGACGCCCACCGGGCCCAATCGCCTGCGCGGGATGCTCCCCGCGGGAACGCCGGTGGCGCACAAGACCGGCACCGCGGGCGAGATGGACGGGGTCGCCGCGGTGGTGAACGACGTCGGCATCGTCACCCTGCCGAATGGGCGCCACGTCGTCGTCGCCGTGCTGGTGAAGCGCGCCACGCGCGGAATCGAGTCCGGCGAGCGCGCCATCGCCACCATCGCCCGCGCCGTCCACGACCACTACGCCGCGCTTCCGCCGCGGCGCTGAACCGATCTTCGATCTCTCACGAAGCACATGCACGCGAACCGGTCCATCTCCATCCTCCGCTCCCTGCCGCGACACGCGTTGCGCGCGGTGCTGGCGGCAGCGCTCGCGGCCTCGGCCGGGGCGTGCGCCTCGGCGAGCAAGCGGTACGAGCAGGGGGTGCGGCTCGAGGAGCAGGGGCGCGCCGCCGACGCCGCGCAGCGCTACGTCGACGCGCTGAAGAAGGACCGCACCCTGGCCGACGCGCGCGCCCGCCTCCAGGACGCCGGCCAGCGCGCCATCGCCGACTACCTGCGCGATGCCGACGCCGCCGAGGCCGCCGGGCGGTACGGCGACGCCGCCGAGTCGCTCCGCCGCCTCGACGCGCTGCGCGAGGATGCCCTGCAGGTGGGCGTCACCCTCCCCACCCCGCCGGGCTACGAGCAGCGCCGCACGGCCACCTTCGCGCGCGCCGTCGACCAGTCGCTCGCCGAGGCCGAGGGCGCCATCCAGCGCCGCGACTACCCCGGCGCCGTCCGCACACTGAACCGCGTGGTGGGGCGCTGGCACCTCACCCCCGAGCAGGGCGCGCGGATGGAGCGCGCCCGGCAGGACGCGCACCTCGCCTGGGCGGAGGGGGAGATGGATGCCGGGCGCTTCCGCTCCGCCTTCGACCATGCGCGGCAGGCCGGCGGCGGGGCGGCCGCGGGGCGCGCCGCCGAGCTGCAGGAAGAGGCGCTGCGCCGCGGCACCCTTCCCGTCGCCGTCTTCCCCGTGGGCGCGCCGAGCCGCATGGACGACCGGGTGCGCGCCGGCGTGCTCCCCGAGCTGAACGACGCGCTGGCGCTGGGGCCGTGGTCGCGCTCGCCGCAGTGGATCGAGGTGCTGAACCCCGCCGCCGCCGCGCGCCTGGCGCGGCAGCGCGGCTGGTGGGGGCGCGACATCCAGAACGACGAGGCGGAGTCGATGGGCCGGCAGCTCGGCGCGCGCATGGCCGTGGTGATGACGCTGGACAGCCTCGTCCGCACCGAGAGCGGGGTGGAGACGGTGCGCCGCGCCGCGAAGACCCGCGCCGGCGCCGACACCGCCTACACCGTGCGCGAGGGGCGGCGGGAGAGCTGGGCGCGCGTGGCTTGGCGGCTGGTGGAGGTGGAGGGCTACCGCGGCCTCCGCGACCAGGGCACCGTCTCCGCCCGCGGCTCCGCGCGCTTCCGCCACGCCACCTACGCCGGCGACTGGCGCGACCTGCAGCTCTCGCAGCCGGAGCGCATGCTCTTCCAGCGCCCGGACGAGGGATACGACCGCGAGACCGTGCGCGAGCTGGCCGACGGCCTCTCCGACCAGCTCGGCCGCGCCGTGTTCGACGCCCTGCTCCGGCGGATCGATTGAGCCATGTGGCCGCCTTAAGAGATTGTCGAGGAAGTCTCGCGCACTCCCGCAGGACGTCATCCTGAGGCCGGGCTCGCTGCAAACGCGCCCGCGGAAGAGCATGCAGGCCGAAGGATCTATAACCGCGGCAGCACGTGAGTCTGCGAAGTGGCGCGATTCCTCGGCTGAGTGCCTTCACAGGCGATAGATCCTTCGGCCTGCAAGGAATCGAGCATACCGAAATCGCAACGTGGCCGGCCTCAGGATGACGTCTGGGGGAGAGACGCCGGGCGCCATGCAGGTACACAACCTCAACAGCAGACTTGAGATGAATCGTCGATTCCTCGCGCGCCGGCTGGCGGCGCTCTCCCTGGCTCTCCTCCCCGCCCTGGCCGCTCCCGCCCCCGCGCGCGCCCAGGCGGCCGGGCGCGAGGCGGCCGCCGCGGCGGCGCTGGAGCGGCTGCGCGGGTCGCCCCCGCGCCTCTACGCCTTCCTGCGCGAGATGCCCAAGGGCGGCGACCTGCACAGCCACCTCTCCGGCGCCGTCTACGCCGAGAGCTTCATCCGCTGGGCGGTGGAAGACGGCCTCTGCATCAGCCGCCGCGCGCTCTCCATCGTCTATCCCCCCTGCACCTTCACCGCCGACACCGTGGCGGCGGACAGCGCCTACAGCAGCCAGGCGCTCTACGACGCCCTGGTCGACGCCTGGTCGATGCGCAACTGGAACGCGGCGCGGATCAGCGGCCACGACCAGTTCTTCAACACCTTCGGGAAGTTCGGCGCCACCTACCGCCGCGTGGGCGACGAGCTGGCCGAGGCGGCCCACCGCGCCTCGGAGGGGCGCGTGGGCTACCTGGAGCTGATGCAGACCGCCGACGGCGGCGTGGCGGCCTCGCTGGGCGCGCGGGTGCTGGGGCCGAACGCCTTCGCGCCGGGGACCACGCCGGACTTCGCCGCCTACCGGCAGGCGCTGCTCCAGGGCGGGCTCGCGAACGCCGTCGCCGCCGGGCGGCAGAACCTCACCAGCGTGGAGGCGCGGCGCGACACGGTGCTGCGCTGCCGCACGGCGCAGGCGGACCCCGGCTGCGCCGTGGAGGTGCGCTGGCTCTACCAGGTGGCGCGGGGGCGCCCGCCGCAGCAGGTGTTCGCGCAGATCCTCACCGGCTTCGAGCTGGCGAAGGCCGACCCGCGGGTAGTGGGCTTCAACCTGGTGATGCCGGAAGACGGGCGCATCTCCATGCGCGACTTCACCCTGCACATGCAGATGATCGACGCGCTGCACCGCTACTATCCGGACGTGAGGATCAGCCTGCACGCCGGCGAGCTGGCGCCCGGGCTGGTGCCGCCCGAGGGGATGCGCTTCCACATCCGCCAGTCGGTGGAGCTGGGCCACGCCAGCCGCATCGGCCACGGCGTGGACGTGCTCTACGAAGACCGGCCGCAGGAGCTGATGCGGGAGATGGCGAGGCGGGGCGTGCTGGTGGAGATCGCGCTCACCAGCAACGACGGCATCCTGGGGATCCGGGGGAAGGACCACCCGCTCGCCGCCTACCGCGCCGCCGGCGTCCCCACCGCGCTGGCGACGGACGACGAGGGGGTGGCGCGCTCGGAGATGACGCGCGAGTGGGTGAAGGCGGTGGAGGAGCAGGGGCTGGGGTACCGCGACCTGAAGGCGATGGCGCGCGCCTCGCTGGAGCACGCCTTCGTGGAGGGCGCCAGCCTCTGGCGCGACGGGCGGAGCTTCGTCCCCGTGGCGGCGTGCGCGCCGGCCGCGGGCGGCTTCGCGGGCTCCCGCTGCGCGGCGTTCGCCGCCTCCAGCACCCGCGCCCGCCTGCAGCGCGACCTGGAGCTCGGCTTCCGCGACTTCGAGGCGAGGCAGTAACCAGATTTCTCACGCAGAGACGCGGAGACACGGAGAGAGCCGTCCAGCCTCTCCGTGTCTCCGCGTGAGACGATCGGTTTCAGTTCCGCGACACGCGCAGGGTCGCGACGTAGGCGGGATGCGGGACGTCGGTGCGGCGCGGCGGGTCGAGGGCGACCAGGCGCACGTCGTAGCCGGCGAACGAGGCGTAGCGCGGCTGTCCGCCCTCCGTCGCCAGGATCACCTCGTCCGCCCCGGCGCCCCGCGCGCGCAGCTCCAGGTGCACCCTCGCCTCGCCCGCGCGGATGCACATCACCCCCATCGGGCAGCGCGAGTCCTCCACGACCGCCGAGAAGCGCACCGTCAGCCCGCCGGCGACCGCCGCCGTCTCCCCCCGCGCCAGCCGGAAGTCCTGGTCCACCCCCGCCGTCACCGAGGGCGGCGGGGTGGTGACGCACGCCGCCAGCAGCGCCAGCCCGGCGAGCGGCCGAAGCGCGCGCATGCTCATGACGCCGCCAGCCCCGCGCGCCCGAGCTGCTGCTCGCGCAGCCGCCCGCCGATCCACGCGAACGGCATCACCAGGGCCAGGTTCAGGAGGATGGACCAGGCGGGCCTCTGCCCCCACATCGCCGCCGCACCCACGAGGTTGAAGGCCAGGCCGAGGACGCCCAGGATCAGCGCGTGCCGCATGGGGCGGTCGGGGGCGAGGAACGCCGCCAGCCAGCACCCCGCGATGGCGTAGACGGCCACGTACGCCGTCTCGAGCAGCAGCAGGCCGATGTCGGTGATCGGCGCTGGGGGCGGCGGAACCACTCCGGCCGCGGACAGCGCCGCGCCGGTGCCGAACGCGAGCGCGCCGATCACCAGGAAGCCGGTGACGATCGCGAGGATGCTGCGGACGAGAGGCGGCACGGGGATGCTCCGGGAAGGCGGGTGGGAAATCGTGCGGGGGAGGATGGGCGGAAGATCGTTTCGGGCGCCGGTGGACACAAGCAGATCGTACGCGCGGTGCGGAGGTGGAACGGGGAGGGGCGCCGCTCGCGCGGCGCCCCTCCCCCCTTCCCCGTCAGCCGCCGAGCGGCGTGTGGCCGCTGCCCATCCCGCCCGTGCCCCCCGTGCCGGACGTTCCGCCCGTGCCCGTCGTTCCGGTCGTGCCGCCGGCGCCACTCATGCCTCCAGTGCCGCTCATGCTGCCGGTCCCGCTCATGCCGCCGGTGCGGCCGGTCCCGTGCTCGTAGCCGTAGCGGGTGAAGTCGCGCAGGGTGTCGTAGCTCCCCGCGTGCTCCCCGTGGAAGCCCGAGCGCAGCTCCGGCTCCACCTCGTCGAAGCCGCGGCCGGAGTACGACGGGTTCCGCGCCGCCGTGTGGCCGAGGGTGTACCCGGTCCGCGCGTCGTCGTACGTCATCCGGCCGGTGGAGCGCGCCGGGTGCGTGTCGAAGTGGCTGCGGAAGCTGCGCTCGTCTTCCTCGCGCACCTCGGTGTCCTTCCCGGCGTTCACCGCCCACCACCCGCCGACGGTGGCGGCCAGGGCGCCCACCACCGCCCCGACCGCGGGCACGGTGCCGCCCATCGCGTCGCGGGCCCGCCCCGCCATGTCTCTCGCGGCGTCGGCGGCGTCCGAGATCGCGTCGCCCGCGCGCTCGGCCATGTCCGACACCATGTCGCGGGCGCGGTCCATCATCCCCTCGCCGCCCTCTTCCCGCGTGGTGCCGCCCGCGTTGTAGCCGCCGGTCCCCGAGGTCGACCCGGTGCCCGTCGTCGAGCCCGTGCCGGTCCCCATGCTCCCCGTCGTCCCCGAGGTGCCTGCGTCGTACGTGGTGCCGGCCGGCCGGTGCGACCCGCTCCCGGTGGTGCCGGTGTCCGACATCCCCGCGTTGTACGTGGTGCCCGCCGACCCGGACGTGCCGGTGCCCAGGTCCGTGCCGGTCCCGGTGCCGGTCGTACCCGCGTTGTAGCCGGTCCCCGAGGTCGACCCGGTCCCCGTGCCCATGCCGGAGGTGCCGGTGTGGCCGGTGCCCGACGTCCCGGTGCCGTACCCGGAGCTCGCCCCGTAGCCGCCGCCCGACCCGCCTCCGGTCCCACCACCACCCGTCCCGCCACCACCGCCTGTCCCGCCTCCGGTCCCGCCGCCACCCGTCCCGCCGCCACCAGTCCCGCTGCCACCAGTGCCGCCACCGGTCCCACCGCCACCAGTGCCACCACCACCACCGGTCCCGCCGCCGCCGGTCCCGCCACCACCAGTGCCGCCGCCGGTTCCGCCGCCACCAGTGCCGCCGCCACCGGTCCCGCCGCCACCAGTCCCGCTACCGCCACCGGTCCCGCCGCCGCCAGTGCCGCCGCCACCGCCACCGCCGCCCGTCCCACCGCCGGTGCCGCCGCTACCCGTCCCGGAACCGCCGCCGTCCTGCGCGTAGTATCTGTCCATCAGATCCTCCCTTGTGCGCGTGAACGTGCCTGTCGGGGGGTCGGGATCCGCTGCAGGGTTCACGCCACTGGCACCGGCTCGGCCGTGGCTTCTCTCCGTGCCTCCGTGTCTCTGTGCGAGGTCCATCTTTTGGGGGAGGATGCGATTCACAGCATCGGCCAGATCGCGCGGGCGAGACGGAGCGGGGGAGAATTCGCATCCACGGCGTATCCATCCTCCACCCCCCAGATCGCCGAGAGCACGGCCTGCGCGAAGCCCCACGCCAGCATGCGGCCGCCGTCGAGCTTCAGCCGCGCCTCCAGGCACCGGATCCGACGCTCGACCGTCTCACGCGAGGCGTAGAGCTCCGGCCGGTCCGGGTTGCGGAGCATCGCGCCGACCTCGTACTCGGCCTCGCCCACCACGCCCTTCGGGTCGATGGCGACCCAGCCGCGGCGGCCGTCGAACACCACGTTGTAGTGCTGGAGGTCGCCGTGCAGCAGCCGCCGCTCCCCCTGCGACGCGCAGAGCCCGGCGTACACGCGCTGCCCGTGCTCGACCAGGTCGCGGGGGATTCCCTCGTCGCCGCTGACCAGGTACCACTCGAACCCCCTCCCCCAATCCTCCACTGAGGCGAACGACTGTAGATCACGATCAATACAAGACATCGACGCAATTACCTCAGCAAGGATCTCGGTCGCCTCCTCGTCGCGTCCGCCGAGCGCCATCCCGGCGAGCTCGGTCGCGGGCTCCAGCCGCTCCAGCAGCACGGCACCGGGGACGTGAGCGTGCACGCGGACCGTCCCCCGTCCGCCGAACGCCTCCAGCACCTCGCCGGAGCGCCACTCGTCGCCTTCCCTCCGCACCACCTTCAGCACCACGCGGTCGCCGCCCCGCGTGCCGAACAGCACGATGGAGCTCTCCGTCTCCAGCGTGCGCTCCACGGCCACGCCCCAGGCACGCACCCGCTCGTCGACCCGCTCCGGCAGCGAGCCCCCGGTCATCGCCCGACGATCCGCGCGGCGCGGGCGGCGGGCGCTTCGAGCGCGGTCAGCGGCGTGAGGCGGCCGGTGGGGACGTCGTAGACGAACGCGCGCTGGCGCAGCTCCTCGCGGGGCACGCGGCGGCCGCCGGGCTCCTGCAGGCCGATCAGCATGATGCTCCGGCGGTCGGGGCGCATCCCGTGGCCGGTGACGTGGATCCCCTCGGGCGAGACGCGGCGGAGCCCCGTGCCGTCCAGCGCGCTGACGTAGAGGGCCATCGCGTCGTCCCGGTCCAGGGAGCCGTCGCCGTCGGTGTCGTCGAGCGCCAGCTCGTACGAGATCCACGTCTGCAGCGTGTCCGCTTCGAACCTGCCTCCGCCCGGAGCATGGACCGACGAGATGTACGCCGGCCGGTCGAGGAGAAGCCGGCCCTCGGGCTTCCCGGAGTCGATGAACACCACGTTGACCAGCGCCCCTTCCCCGCCGCTCGAGCTCGCATATCCGACCCCTTCCAGGCCCGGCCCTGTCACCTCGTCCGCCTTGCCGTGATAGACGAGCGCCAACTGGGTCGAGGTGCCCCGGATGGCCGCGGGTGGATCGAAGCGCACCGCGCGCGGCCGCGAGGCACCGGGGTCGCCGCCGGGGCGCACGTGCACGGCGGGCTCGTCGCCCGAGAACGCCCCGCTCACGAGGGCGAACAGCGCGCCGCACGCCGCCACCGTCAGGAGCGCGAGCACCAGGAAGCCGTTGATCAGCCACACGCGCTTGAGGAGCCGGTCCGGGTCCGGGTTCATGCTTTTCACCGCTGTCGGGAAGGGGAAGGCGGAGTGGGGTCTCTCATACCATTCCGCAGAATCGAGAATGTCATCCTGAAGGCGCCGCTGCTCCACGCCAGATGCCGCGCTGGACCATGGCGGCGCCTGAAGGATCTATAACCGCGGACGCGATACGACCGGCCCTGTCGCTGCCGTAGTCATGGATCCTTCAGTCGCCGCCAGGCTGACTCGACGACGCGAGTCCGGCGCAGCGGCTCCTTCAGGATGACATCTCTTTTGCACAACGGTTCTCAAGAGACGATAACAGAGGAACAGAGGTTTCAGACGCGCTCCGCGCGCACCAGCATCTCGGGCGAGCCGTCTTCCAGCGGCCCGCCGTCCGGGTCGCCGGCGATGGAGACCACGCGGAAGCCGGCGCGCGCCAGGAGGTGGACGAGCTCGGCGCGCAGGAACCAGCGCATGTCGAACGCCTGCACGTACCGCCGCCACGGTGCGTCCGGCCCGGCGGCGACGTGGTAGATGAGCTCGATCTCGCTCACCTGGTCGATCCATCGCACCCGCTTCATGCGCACGGTGCGCCGGAGCCGCCGCCCGTCCGGCAGCGCCAGCTCCGGCGTGTCCTCGTGCTCGGTGCCGTCGGCGGCCACCAGTGCCGAGAAGTTCGGGTTGAAGACGTCGAACGCGAGATGCCCGCCCGGCGCCAGGTGCCGCGCGGCCGCGCCCAGGAAGGCGAGCTGGTCGTCGATGGCCACCTGGTGCTGGAAGATGCGGAAGGGCGCGATCACCCGATCGAAGCGCGTGCCGAGGTCGAGCTCGCGCACGTCGGCCCGGTGCAGCGTCACCCGGCGGCGGACCTCCTCCGGCTCGTCGCGCAGCTTCGCCTCGCACCGCGCCAGCATCTCCGCGGAGACGTCGACGCCCGCGATGGCGTGGCCCGCCCGCGCGATGGGCAGGAGGATGCGCCCGGTGCCGCAGCCGAGCTCCAGCAGGGAGCCGCCGCTCCGCTCCGCCTCGGCCAGGTAGAAGCGCACGTCCCCCCGCGCGCCGTAGAGCGGGACGCTGTCGTACAGCACCCCGAAGTCGGGGATGTCGTCGTAGGAGGAATCAGCCATTAGGACGCCGGAGTCAGTTCGGGATCGGGTCGGTGGAGTCGCCCGCGAGCAGCATCTGGGGGACCTGGGTGAAGGAGTAGCCCCCGCCGGGCTGCAGGTCGAACACCCAGACGATGTCGAAGCGGTCGCCGGGCCACGTCTGCGGCGCCGTGGTGTCGTTCCCCAGGATCGCGTTGGCGATCAGGTGCAGATCCGTGTGCTGCCAGCAGACGAGCACCACGCCGCTCTCCACCATCGCCACCTCCGCCACCTGCGTCTCCTGCCCCTTGGTGAAGCGGGTGTCGATCTCGAACCCGAGCTTCTTCTTCAGCGGGGTGATGGTCTCCACCGGCCGCTCGCTCTTGCTCCCGTCGTGATCTTCCTTCTCCGGCGCCGCGGCGTACAGCACCTGCGGCGTGGAGATGAGCGGCGACTGCAGCGGCCCGTGCGTCGGCGCGAAGAAACAGGCGAGCGCGCCCGCCCGCTGCCATCCATGCACGCTGAGCGACTCGGGATCGTGGTCGCCGTGCTTGTTCACCCCGTGCGGCGGCGGCGGCTCGCTCGGCTTCTCGGCGTGGCGGATCAGCATGATGCGGGGCGCGCTCATGGTCGGGCTCCGGTCGGGGGCGGGATGAACAGGTCGGCCGAATCACTGTGCATTCCTGAAGATACTGAACGGAAGTCTCACACAGAGGGACCAGAGGAACCAGAGAACCGCGGCTGGTTCTCTGGTCCCTCTGTTTCCTCTGTGTGAAACCGTTCTGTTCCCCCGAATGCACGGTTGATCATCAGAAACGGTATGAGACTGCGGATCCGAATACCGACCCGCCGCGCGCATAGTAGGTCCGCCACCGCCCGAAGGACAGATCTGCGCGATCTGCCGCGCCAATCCTGGCAAGTCGACGCAGCGCACGGCGTGATACCCGTAAATGATTGCACCGTGGCTATTTGACCACCCTGTACTCATTCATCCACATGGCCCCCGATCCCCTTCCCAGCCGTCTTCCACGAACCGTAGAATACCCGAAGACGCGTTCTCCCGGTGGCCTGTGTGGATCGGTATGCCGTTCATCCCCCCGCAGCTCCTCACCGCGGCCCGCGAGGCGCCGGAGGGCGACCGCTGGCTGCACGAGGTCAAGTTCGACGGCTACCGCCTGGGCGCCTGCGTGGAGGGTGGCCGCGTGCGGCTGTACACCCGCGGCGGGCACGACTGGACGAGCAAGCTGCGCCCGGTGGAGGCCGTCGTCGCCGCGCTCGACGCGCGCGAGGCCTACCTGGACGGCGAGCTCGTCGCCGTCGCCGCGGACGGGATGCCGGACTTCGACGCGCTGCACCGGGCCATGCGCGGCGGCCGGCACGCGCCGCGGCTCGTCTACCACGTGTTCGACCTGCTGCGGCTGGGCGGGCGCGACCTGCTGCACGTGGAGCTGGTCGAGCGCAAGCGGATGCTGGCGGAGCTGGTCGGGCCGGGCGGCGACCATCTGCGCTACGTGGAGCACCACGTGGGGAGCGGGCCGGAGCTGCACGCGCGGGCGCACGCGCTGGAGATCGAGGGGATCGTGAGCAAGCGCGTGCGCAGCGGCTACCGCCCCGGCGAGCGCTCGGGGCGGTGGCTCAAGGTGAAGTGCTACCGCGTCTACCGGATGATCGTGTCGCGGGTGCTGGACGAAGAGGTCGCGGTGGTGGACGCCGACGGCAGGCCCGCCGGCCTGGTGCCGGTGTGGTCGCGGCTGAAGCGGGCGGCGCTCCGCCCCGGCGCCGAGGTCACGGTGAAGGCGCTCGCGTGGCGCCCCGGCCGCTTCCTGCGCCACGCCACCCTCGTGGACGATGGGTGAAAAGATCGTCTCACGAATTTCCGGAATCAGTGCCTGTGCTCGGCGGCACACGGACGCCGACCCTCCGCCGGCAGGATCGAGCGTGGGAGCGACGGGAATCGCCTGCGCAGGTCCTGGAACCAGGCGCAGTCCTCCTCCAGCGCCGTGCCCTCGCGCTCACCGACGGCTGGCATGACCTCGACCACGGTCCAGCGACCGTTGCGGCGGCGCAGCAGGGCCTCCTCTCCCTCGTAGCGCGACCGTCCGTCGGGGGATTGCGGCTGCACCGAGAGCCACGCCCACCCGCGCTGGACCCGGAGGCGGCTGACGACGAAGGTCACCGGCCGGGCGTCGAACCGCCGCCGGTGCGCGCGCATCGCGTCGATGATCGCCTGCCGCTCCGCGCTGCCGCGCGCCGGCGTGTACGCGGAGTCCGCCTGCGCCGCGCGCGGCCGTTCCGCGTGCGCTCCCCCGGTGGGGCGCGACAGCAGGAGAATGGCGGATACGAGCACGATGGGCAGGCTCGACATGGGATTCGCCCCGAGTGGGAAAGTTCAGGCCTCCGTACCGCGCCCAAGTTACGGTTCACTCAAGTGAAAAAGAATGTCTCACGCAGAGACGCGGAGACGCAGAGAGAACCGCCGAGCCTCTCTGCGACTCTGCGTCTCTGCGTGAGACGCTTTTTACCAGGTTTGATTCACACCGGGAATTCGCGGCTTCGTGCCTCTGTTCCTCCGTGAGAGACCCAGCAGTGCCTGGGACACGGGGCCGATCCGCTCGTTCACGTGCTGCCCGTTCACCATCCGCGTGATCCGCCCGGACGAGTCGGCCTGGAAGGCGACGTACATCTGGCCGTAGTCGAGCTGCCCGTTCATCAGCCGGAAGAGCAGCGGCTCCACCTGCGCCCACTGGCCGCCCCAGAAGCCGAGGGTGCTGTCGTTCAGCACCGTCACGTCGATGGCCGACGGCAGGAACCCGGGCTCGCGGCAGGAGTGGCACCAGATGTCGGGGCGGTAGCGCCCCGCGAAGCGGCGCAGGTCGTCCTTCACCCGCGGCCGCGTCCACGGCGTCCCCTCGGTGTCGGCGGTGTCGCGGCGCACCAGGGTCCGTGCCGCGAACCGCCGCACCACGCGCTGCTCCAGCGAGGCGAGCTCGCGGTTGCAGGCCACGAAGAGCCCCAGCCGCGCCTCGGGCCAGAGCCACATCCCCGCCGAGTACCCGTCCATGCTCCCGGAATGCTGCAGCGCCGGCTGCCCCTGCAGCCGCTGCTCGAACCACCCGTAGGCGAACCCGAGCAGCCGCGGGTCGTTGCGGAAGTGGACCCGCTGCATGAGCGCCGCGGCCGTGTCGCTCAGCAGCCGCGCGCCGGACCCGCCGCGCTCCAGGTGGGCGATCATGAACCTGGCCATGTCGAGCGCCGTGCCGTTCACGTCCGACGCCGGGTAGCTGTGGAAGAACTCCCACCGCTCCGGCCGGTACCCACCCCCGGCGTACGCGTACCCCGTCGCCGCGTCGCCGCGCAGCGAGTCCGGCACCGCGCCCAGGCTGCTCCGCGCCATCCCCAGCGGCGCGAACACCCGCTGCCGCAGGTACTCCCGCAGCGGCAGCCCCGACACCGTCTCCACCAGGTGCCCGGCGAGGGCGATGCCGTACGTCCCGTAGCTGCTGTGGTCGCCCGGCGCGAAGCGCGGCACCAGCCGCTCGCGCAGGAAGGAGCCGAGCGGCTGCACCTCGCCCTCGCGGAAGACCTTCCGCCCGGAGGTGATCTCGTCGAACCCCGCGGTGTGGGTGAGGAGATGGGCGGGGGTGATGGCGATCCCGAACGGCTCGGGCACCTTCCACTCCCGCAGGTAGCGGTTCACCGGCTCGTGCAGCCCGATGGCGCCGCCGTCGGCGAGCTGCATCAGCGCCGTGGCGGTGAAGACCTTCGAGATCGAGCCGACGCGGAAGAGGGTGCGCTCCGGGTCGACGGGACGCCGCGTCTCCACGTCGCCCACGCCGTACCCCTTCGCCCAGTAGACGCGGCCGTCCTTCACCACCGCGACCACGGCGCCGGGGATGTGCGACCTCTCCATCTCGTCGCGGATCACGGAATCGAGCGCCGCCTCCAGCCGCGCGGGCTCGGGGAACGGATCCCGGAGCTGCGCCGGTGCCGGCCGGGAGATGCACCCGCAGGCGGCGGCGACCAGGAGCGCGGCAGGACGGCGGAGGAGGATTCCTCGCGGAGACGGACGGCGGGTGCGGCGGGGGAATGTCATGTCACACAGGCGGTTCGTCGGGCCGGAACACGCCCCGCCGGATCTTCCTCCGGCAGGGCGATGGGGACACCCAACGAACGCAGGGGCCGGCGAACCCCACAATGCTCGCGGCGCGAGCGGCGACGGCGATGGCGCAAGCGGCGAGGGTGCCGCCGCGAACGGTCGGGCCGGCTCAGCCGTGGAGGACGCCCTGCAGCCTGCCGGCGTAGCGCCGGCTCAGCCGCAGCTCCGACCCGTCCTTCAGGAAGATGAGCGAATCCCCCGCGAACCACGGCCGCAGCTCCTTCACCTGCGCCACGTTCACCAGCGTGGAGCGGTGCACCCGCGCGAACCCGCGCGAGGCGAGAACCGCCTCCAGCCGGCTCAGCGTGTCGCGCACGGTGTGGCGCTCGCCCTTCACCAGGTGGAACACCACGTGGTGGCCATCCGCCTCGATCCAGGCCACCTCCGCCGGCGGCACCAGCAGCGTGCGGTCGCGCAGCTTCAGGGTGATGTGCTCCGCGGCGGGTGCCGGCGCGGGAGCGGCGGCGGGCGCCGGCGCGGGCCTGGCCGGCGAGAACAGGAGATGGCCCGCCATCACCACCACGGCATAGTACAGCACCCCTTCGTGCACCGTGGACGCGAGCCACGCGGAGAGCGGGATCGGCGCCAGCGTCCCCATCTCCCGGTGGACGAAGTACAGTAGCGTGAAGGTGCCGAGGGTGACGGAGACGCCGACGAGCGCGTGGACCGCGGCGTGCCGCAGCCGGTGGGGCGCCTCCACCCTGAACCGGCGGGCGAGCTGGAAGCCGAGCGGCGTGAGCGCGGCGCCCAGCAGCGGGCCGATCATCCGCCGGAACACGAGCGCGGGTGACAGGTCCGCCTGTGCGGTCCCGACCTCCTCGACCAGGAAGAGCACGCCGAGCAGCGCCCATGCGGCCGTGGCCATGGCGGCGGTTCGCCAGGAGAGGCGCGGAGCGGTCGCTGTATGCATGGCGAAATGTGCGGGAGATGTCACCGAGAGCACGCAGGCCACGGGTCACCCTCCGCGGCCTGCGAATGTAGCGGATCAGTCGATTACGCGAGCGCCGGACGGGCGGCTCCGCGCAGCGCGAGCCAGGTCCATGCCGCCGCCGCGAAGTCGACCACGGCGAAGAGCAGGATCATGGGCGTGACCCAGCCGGCGGCGACGAACGCGGCGAAGAAGACGATCACGGACATCCGCATCGGCACGGTCATGCGGATGAACGCGTTCCACTCCTGCCGCGCGGCCTGCACGTAATAGCAGCCGAGGATGAGCACCAGCATCCCCACCACCCGGATCCACACCTCACGCGTCGCCGGGATGCCGAACAGGCCCAGCAGCAGGTTGGGCACGGCCACGAGCGCCACGCCCAGGACGATCAGGTAGATCCCGAACACGAGAACCGTACGCGCGGGCTTGCTCATGGGGTGGGGTTCCTCGGGAGGGGGGAGAATGGGGAAAGTAAAACGAGCGCAGGGCCGGGCTCAGAACCGGTAGCAGGTGCCCTCGATCATGACACGCCCGCCGTCCGCACGCACGGCGTCGACCGTGTCGATGGCCCACGTGCCGCGCATCATCCCCGCCGCGGGCGGAAGGACGGCCGCGAGGAGATCCGCCTCCAGCGCATGTCCCACCACGTCCAGCGCGAGCTCCGGGTCCTCCAGCACCACGGCGAGCGGGGGATACCCGGCCTGGCCGAGCGCATCCGGGCTTCCCGTGAGGCGGTCGTCGTCCTTCGCCTCGCGAACCAGCCCGTCGTAGGCGTCCGAGAGCACGGCGAGCACGAGCGCCCGGCCGACCGACAGGGCATACCGTGCGGCGCGGCGCCCGGCCGCGCGCTGCTCAGGCTCATCTCCGGGCGCCATAGCTCCCGCACCGCCGCCGGGCGCCCGTCGATCGTCAGGGAGACTGCCTCGTCGGCGCGCACGCGGCCGGGCCGTCCGAGGCCTACGCCGCGTTGGGTGCCAGGTCGCGCAGGAACGAACGCAGGCCCTGAGGGAGGCAGATGAGCTCGAACAGCGTGGAGGAATCCCTCCACATGGTGACCTCACCCTGCTGGCTGGTCGGCGGGCCGAGCTGGAACTCGAAGTTCGCCACCATCTCCTCGCAGCCGGTGCTGCCGTCGTAGGTGAAGTCCATCTGGTACACCGCCGCGCCGACGCCGAGCTGCACGTCGATCTCCTTGGCGCGCGCGTAGGTGCCGGGGTTGAGCTGGAAGCGCTGCGGCCCGACCTGCTTCATCAGCGCCATCGCCTCCGCCGAGAGCGGCTGGCCGAGCGTGATCGGCACGTCCTTGGCGACTTCGATGGTGCGGAAGATGGGCGTGGAGGAGGTGTTCGGGTTGGTCATCGAAGTTCCGGGGGCTCTGTGAGGGATGGAGATTGGAAGCGGCATGAACGAGAAACCTGTCACCCGCCCCGCCCCGCGCGCCAGAGGCAGCGCGCGGACGGCGGCTCACGCCCGCGGCGTGGTCTCCGATCCTTCGTCCGGGAGCACGAAACCGGGGCCTGGCAGCTCCGTCAGGCGCAGCCTGGGACCCGTGTACGCCTCGAAGAGCGCCTGGTGGCGCGCATGCGACATGTCTCCGCCGCGCGTGTAGTATTCGGCCACCCACGACAGGAGGAAGTCCAGCCGCGCGTCCTGCTCCTCCTTCGACGCGTACTTGTGGGGCTCCCACGGGCGCGCCCGGCAGTTCGCCAGGCACCGCTCCAGCCCCGGATCGAGGAAGATCAGCCGCGGCCGGAAAGTCAGCGTCGCGCGAACGAGGTCCGCGTAGCACCCCTCCACCACCCAGTGGTCGTGCGTTCCGCAGAACGCCTGCACGGCGGCGGCGGCCGCCACCGGTTCGCGGGGAACGGCGATCTTCCCCGGCTCCCACGCCACGGTGTCCAGGTCCAGCACCGCGGCGCCGCTCCGGGCCGCGAGCCGGTGCGCCAGCGTGGACTTCCCCGAGCCCGAGTTGCCGATGATGACGACGCGCGTGCGCTCGTCGGCCGCCGGCTCCTCCTCCCGCTCTTCCCCGAGCAGCTCGGCGCGCGTCTGGAAGCGGCCGTACTCGTTGACGCCGAGGACCCGGAACCCGAACGCCTCGGCCA
Organism: Longimicrobiaceae bacterium; assembly: GCA_045803205.1. Lineage (GTDB taxonomy): Bacteria > Gemmatimonadota > Gemmatimonadetes > Longimicrobiales > Longimicrobiaceae > Longimicrobium. The sequence goes on along the minus strand of JBJMPM010000443.1, from coordinate 5,022 downwards.
GGGCGATGAAGGGGCCGAGCCCCCCGTACGGGTACGCCTCGGGGTCGATCCGCAGCTCGGCGACCCCGGGCTCCGTCTCGACGGCGTCCAGGAGGAGGTACTCGGCGCTCTCGACCGCCTCGAACACGGCGTAGAAGTTCCACCGCCCCCCGATCTGCTCCTCCGGCAGCAGGATGCGGATCGGCGTCGAGTACCGCACGCGGAGCCACTCGGCGCGCTCCTCGCCGGTCGGCCAGTCGAAGCCCGCCTGCACCTCTTCGGGAACGAGCGCCTTCCATTCCCCGGGGTCGCGGAACTCCTGGAGGTCCTTGTCCTGCTTCAGCTCCGCGAACAGCGCGCGCAGCGCCTCGAACCGCGCGGCATCGTCGAAGGCGAACCGGACTCCGAAATGCTCCATGGATCACGGCAGGGTTGGAAATGATCGGGACGGCGAGCGAATGTGCTCCGGCTCCGGGCCGGGCGCAATCGTCCGATACAACAGCGAGGGCGCCGCAACCGCGGCGCCCCCCGATCACGAAAGCTGCGTGACCTCCGGCCCGGGTCAGCAGGCTTGGCGAACCGAATCGCCGCAGCCGAAGGTGTAGCAGCAGTCCGGCGTCGTGTACGAGGGCTCCGCCCCGAACACGGTTCCGCTGGCCTGCTGCGCTTCGACCGGCTCGAAGCTCTGCACATCCAGGCTTTCCAGGTTCAGCGTCAGCTTCGTCATCATCACCTTCCGGTTGAAGTTTCCCCTCCCCACCACCACCCAGATTCGCCCGTAACTTATTGCAGGAACTATACCTACATTCAAAGTGGGGACGGTGTCTCGGATGAAGAAAATCGAAAAGAGCGCCACCAAACGGTGGCGCCCCCCCATCATTGCTGGGCGTTGCTTCCCGCCCGCCCTGGTCAGTAGCCGGCCAGCTCGCCGGTCTCCAGGCAGGCCCGGATCTTCGAGTCACCGCAACTGATGGTGACGCAGTTGTCCGGCCCCGTCAGGAACGCCTCGGCGCCGAGCACGGTCCCCCGCGAACGCTGCGCATCGGCCGTCTGGAAGCTCTCCACCTTCAGCGAGTCCAGGTCGAGCGTCAGCTTCTTCATCGTCTCCTCCCGGTTGCGTGTTCAGGCCGTCCTCGCCGCGCCCCCGCGGCGAAATGTGGCCGTAACTCGTTGCAGGAATTGGACCTATGCGTTTTGAACGTCGAAAGTCGGAGGGGCGCCGCGATATTTCGCGGCGCCCCCATCTCTCGCGTCATCCAGCGACACGGATCGTGGCCAGGATCAAACGTTCTTGTCCGAGTGCTCACAGGGCAGGCTCGCAACGAGTCCACCCACGTCGTCGAAATTGCGCACTCGCAGGGGAAGGAGCCAGGCCGACTCGCCGTTCTTGAAGTGGATCTCGGTCCTCCAGAGACCCTTGGCGCCGGTTCCGGGACGAACTCTGACCTGGTACACGACGCGCTCCAGCTCCGTCCACGGAAGCCATCGCCCGTCGCCGCGCTGCAGCCCTTCCTCCGAGAAATACCTCACCGACTTCGCACCGCCTCTGCGAACCACCCACACGATGAGACCGAACATCGCCAGCATCAGCAGGCCCGTCACGATCGGCATGATGGCCATGCCCCGCGTCACGCCGCTGGCGAGGCTCAGGAGCCCGAGCGGAACCATGATGATCCCGGCCAGGATGGCCATCATGGGCTGCAGCCTGCTCGTCTGGACGTCGAGGCGGCTCATGGCTCCTCGCCTGCCGTGGGAGTACGCGCACCGGAACGTCGCACCTCGCCCTCGTTACGCGAATGTGCTCCAGGCCTCGCCCGAACGCAATCACCGCGTTTCCGCAGGTTGCCTGTCTCACACAGGCACGGAGGCCACGTGAGCACCCCCGTGACCTCCGTGCCTGTGTGAGAGATGCCGTTTCCGATCAGGAGCCGGAGCAGACCAGCGTCTGGTACGTCTGGTGGTGGTGCTGGTGAAGCGCCTGCGCAGTCCAGATGTTCTTGTCGATGATGCTGTCGTCGAACGTCCCCTGCAGCGGGGCGCCGCCGAGCGCGGGCTGTTCCAGCGGGATCGTCTGCGCCTGCTGGAAGAGCGGGTCCAGCAGGTCGCTCTCGGGCTTGCCGTACGTGAGCCCCCACTCCGTGTAGATGTTCTGGACGCCGGAGGACGACCCCCAGCAGAGCGGCGCGAAGTCCAGGGTGTTGTAGTAGCGCCACGATCCGGAGGCGTTGAACAGCCCGGTGAAGTAGTCGTTGAAGTCGGCGTTCCCCGGCGTCAGCCCGGCGAAGGAACAGGGCGCCATGTCCACGCCGGGGAGCTCGGCGCTGAGGTAGGCGAAGAGCGGCGGCGTGAGGGTGCCGCCCAGGCTGTGGCCGGTCACGTACACGAGGGTGGGTTGCTTCGACTGGAGGAACCCCGCGATTCCCGACCCGGAGTACGACAGCTTCAGCAGGTCGTTCAGCCCGTCGTACGTGCCCGCGGAGATCATCGCGCCCGACGGGGCGTTCGTCACGAACTGGTTGAACGGCTGGACGGGGAGGATGTCGAAGTCCTCCCCCGTCCACGACGACCAGCTCGCGGGGTCGGTGCCGCGGATCACGACGGTGTAGGCGCCGGAGCCGCTGTCGTGGGCGATGTAGGCGGCGCTCGACGGAATCAGCCCGAGCTCCGCCGGCCCCCACACCACCTCCTGGCCCAGCTTCTTCACCTCGCCGGGGATCAGCGGCAGGAGGGAGTAGGCGATCGACGACAGCTTCATCATCGTGCACGGATCGGGTGCTGGCGTGGACATGCGCATCTCCTTTTTTGCGGGCATGAAAGGGGGAACCCCGAATCGCATTCGCATCGAGCGCCTGCGAGAGGTGAATCTGCCGCCTCCCCGCGCCCCCGCCCGTATCCCAGCCGGCCAGGACAGGCGCCCATCCGGCCACCGTCGCCCGCATCCTCACAGAAGCACAGAGGTCACGGGAGTGCCCCCCCGTGACCTCTGTGCCTCCATGAGAGATGCCCGGTTTCCGATCAGACGAGCGGCATCGGCTTCGGCTCGTCGCCGGAGTAGTCGTAGAAGCCCCTGCCGCTCTTGCGGCCGGTCCGGGCGGCCCATCCGCCGCGGCAGTCTATTACCGGATGAACCGAACCGGGCAGAGGTTGCGGGGGACGATCGCATCGAACTCATGGTGGTCCGACGTAACAAGGGTGGCATCCAGCCGCTGCGCAAGCGCTATGCAGAAGCAGTCGGCCAGCGAAATCCTCCCCGTCGCCTTGAGGTTGCCGGCTGCGCGCCATAACTCGGCATCGAGATCGCTATGCTCGACCAGCCCGGCGGCCTTCAGATCTGCGATCGCCTGGTCCGCCGTGACGGCGTCGGCACGCCGCGTAATGTCGTAGTAGACCTCGCACAGGTTGAGCGAGTGAGCATAGCAGTCGTGGGACGGATCTCGGAGCAGTTCGTCTACGACCACCGCACCGTCTTCTCCTGTGAGATAGGCGAGCATGGCGCACGCGTCCAGAACGTGGTTCAAGACGCCTTCCTTCGATCCTCGACCTCGATCTCTCCTCGCTTCGCCCGGGAGAAGCCCTCGCTACGCGCGCCGAGGTGTGCGTACCTCCCCATTGCGCTGTGTGTCTGTGCGGCCGTGGGTACCGAACCGGTCCGCTGGCCGTACCCTAGGCTCGCCAGCAGCGCCTGCGCCTCTGCAAACTGGCCCGAGGTCGTCTCGCCACTGCCCTGCTCATTAGCGGAGCACTCCAGAGTTGAAAGCAAGTGCCTGGTGTCGAACGCATGGAGAGACGACCAGGTGCCCGCATCACGGTAAAGCAGCGCGATTACGAGCGCGAGCAGATGCGTGGCATGCTCTTGCATCGAGATTCCCGCCTTCTCGGCCTCTGCGGCGAGCAGGCGACTCAGGTCAGGAGGCAGTTCCAGTGTCAGCGACATGCGTGCACCCGTTTCTGCAGGATGAGCTTCGCGCGCTTCGTTCCGAGACAGATCATACATGCGAGTGGCTCAAGGGTTCAAGGTCCAGCATCCGGCCAAGGGTGAATCACGCCATTGGAAAGGGCGCCGCAAGCCGCGGCGCCCCTCTGCGCTTCGTCCAACCCTGCGGCAGCGCGTCGCCGCTTACACCAGCGGCATCGGCTTCGGCTCGTCGCCCGAGTAGTCGTAGAAGCCCTTCCCCGACTTCCGTCCGTAGTAGCCCAGGCTGACCATCCGCTTCAGCAGCGGCGGGCTGGCATAGCGCTTCTCCTTGTACTCGTTGAACATGATGTCGCCGATCTTGTCCAGCGTGTCGAGGCCCACGAAGTCGCTGAGCACGAACGGGCCCATCGGGTACCCCGTCCCCAGCTTCATCCCCTTGTCGATGTCCTCGATCGTCGCCACGCCCTCGCTGAGGGCGCGGATGGCGTCCATCATGTACGGCACCAGCAGCAGGTTCACCACGAAGCCCGAGTTGTCCTTGCAGACGATGGGCTCCTTCCCCAGCGACTTCGCGAACTCGAAGGCCGTGTCGAACACCTGCGGGTCGGTGGCGATGGTCTTCACCACCTCCACCAGCTTCATCACCGGCACGGGGTTGAAGAAGTGCAGCCCCACCATCCGCTCCGGCCGCTTCGTGGCCGCCGCCATGTCGGCGATGGTGAGCGACGAGGTGTTCGAGGCGAAGATGGTGTGAGGCGGGCACAGCCCGTCGAGCGTGCGCCAGATCTCGTTCTTGAGGTCGAGGTTCTCGACGATCGCCTCGATTACGATGTCGCAGTCCTTCAGGTCCTCGAGATTCGACGTTCCGCGCAGGCGCCCGAGCAGCGCATCGCGGTCCTCGGCCGCCAGCTTCCCCTTCTCCACCTGCTTGCCGAGCTGCCGGCCGATCCCGCCGATCCCCTTCTGCACCACCTCGTCGCTCACCTCGCGCACGATGGTGTCGTAGCCCGCCGCGGCGCAGATCTGCGCGATCCCGCTCCCCATCAGCCCGCACCCCAGTACGCCTACACGTTTGATCTCGGCCATCTCTGTCTCCTCAGGTGGTGACGTCCGCAACGGCGCGGACG
>JBJMPM010000306.1:0-19373 GCA_045803205.1 Longimicrobiaceae bacterium | reverse complement strand
AGGGGAATGCCTTCCGACCTCACCTCCACCACGATCTCGAACGGCTGACCCGTCTCGCCCCGATCGGGCGCGGACACCGTGCAGGACGGGCGAAGGCTCGCCGGGCCGCTGCCGGCGAAATGGTCGAGCACGCGCCTCGCGTCCGGCTCGTCGAGCGCTTCCTCGATGATCCGCCGCAGGGCGGGGAGATGGCGGCGGATCAGGAAGTCCAGCTCGTCCAGGCCCAGGAAGATGACTGGGCGGCGCAGCTCGTTCCGCGCGCGATCGACCACCTCGTTGCGCTGAGCGGCGCTCGCCCGCCCGGCGTACGCGACGATGACCTGCGAAGGCAGCAGAGAGCCGACCTGGAGGAAGTTCCAGCCCAGGACCTGTCCCGGGTGGATCCGGCGGCGCGTCCGCTTGCACTGCCCCGTCACCACGTCTTCGCCGCGGAGGTCGAACTCCGGAAGCTCGATCAACGTGCAGCGGCCGATGAAATCGATCCCGCCGTCGCCGCTGACCTGGGTCACCTCCCACCGGTATTCGGGGCGGAGAAGTGACATCAGGCGCGCGACGACGACCTCTAGGAGCTGGTATTGCCTGGCCGGGTGCGCCGGGTCGGTGATCTCAGGGGGAGCGTAACGCGTCTTGACGGTAAACAGGTCCCAGATGTCATCAGGGTGCTGGGTCGGTGCACTGGCGGGCGCGTTCATTGGAACGATAATTTATTGTTATCCATCCGAAGCGCGCACGGAGCGCGACTGCGGGGGGGGGGGTGAACGAGATCGGAAAGGTACAGGTCCGCTCCTTCAAGCGCCACAAAATTCCCATGAGGCAGTTCGATCCGCCGGCGGCAGGCAGTCAGGAGTTCTGGAACCACGTGACCGCGCAGCAGATCGAGCTACCAATCCCCGTTCGCAGTTCCTCCAATTCGTACTAAGCGTGCCGGCTGCGCCGGGGGTGCTTGCGCTGCCCGGCACGCGCCGGCCGCGCTCGCCGTCCGCAGCGTGACGCTCACGGATGCTGCCCCGTGTTGATTTTCGGTTTTGCCATCTCACCGGTTATGTTGATGCGCCCTGCTCCCTGAGGCTGTCCTGCGCCACCCCCGCCGCATGCGATCCCTCCGTTCGAGACGAAGTCCCCGAGCGACCTCGTTCCTCGCGTCCGCCGCGCGGTGCGCCGTGGCGCTGGCCGTGGCGTCGTGCGTCGCCGTCCGCGCCGCCGCGCAGGCGGCGGAGGGCGGGCAGGGCGCGCCGGGGTTCGCGGTCGCGGAGTGGAACACGGAGAACGGGCTTCCCTCCAACGCCGTGCGCGACATCCGGCAGACGGCGGACGGGTTCCTCTGGCTCGCCTCGTACGAGGGGCTGCTGCGCTTCGACGGGGTGGCGTTCCGCTCCTTCGGCGAGGCGGAGATCCGCGGCCTGAACCGCGCGAGCTTCCGCCGGCTGGCGGTGGACCGCCGCGGCGCGCTCTGGGCCGCGAGCGAGACGGACGGGGTGGTGCGCCGGGCCGGCGGGCGGTGGCGGGTCTTCACCACCCGCGACGGGCTGGCGAGCGACCGCGTGACCGCGGTGCTCCCCGCCCCCGACGGCTCCGTGTGGGTGGGGACGCGCGCGGGGATCAGCCGCATCGCCGGCGACCGGGTGGAGCGCGTGGCCCTGCCGGCGGGCGAGCCGGCGCCGGCCGTGACCGCGCTGGCGCTGGACGGGGGCGGCGGCCTCTGGATCGGCACCGTGGCGGGCGGCCTCCTCCACCTCCGCGACGGCGCGCTGACGCGGATCACCCGCCGCGAGGGGCTGGGCGACGACCGCGTCACCGCGCTCCGCCTGGGCCGCGACGGCGCGCTCTGGGTGGGGACCTTCGCCGGGGTCGACCGGGTCCGCTACGGACGCGTGGCGCGCCTGGGGGCGGGCTCGGCCGTGGTGCCATCCCCCGTGAACGACCTGCTGCAGGACGCGGACGGGAACTGGTGGCTGGCGGCGGACAATGGGCTCTTCCGCCTGCGCGGCGACCGCATCGAGCCGGTGACGCGGCCGGACGGGAGCGCGCTGGTGCAGGTCGACGGGCTCTTCTCCGACCGCGAGGGGAACCTGTGGATCGGCTCGCGGCAGGCGGGGCTGCTGCGCCTGCGCGCGGCGGCCGTGCGCATGCTCACCGCCCGCGAGGGGCTCCCGCACGACTTCGTGACCGCCATCTCCGGCGACGGGGCCGGCGGCGCGTGGATCGCCACCCGGGGCGGCGTGGTGCGCCGGGCGGCGGACGGCACGCTGGGGCCGCGCTACGCCCGCCCCACCCTGCGCGACGACGTCGCGCGCGACGTGCGGGTGGACCGGCGCGGCGACCTCTGGGTGGCGACGAACAGCGGGCTGGCGTGGCTGCGCGGCGGGCGCGCCACCCCCTTCACCGTGCGCGACGGGCTCCCCGACGACCGCATCCGCGCGCTGGAGGAGGACCACGCGGGCGGGCTCTGGATCGGCACCTACAACGGCCTCGCCCGCATGGCCGGCGGAAGGGTCACCCGCTTCGGGCCGGAGACGGGGCTCACCGACCCCTACGTGCTCGCCATCCACGAGGACCGGCGCGGCAGCCTCTGGGTCGCCACGCAGTCGGCGGGCCTCTTCCGGCAGGAGGGCGACCGCTTCGTGCCCGGCCCCGCGGCGCTCGCCGGGCAGCCCGTCTTCCGGCTGACGGACGACGCGGACGGGACGGTGTGGGCGGGGACCTCGCGCGGGCTGGCGCGCATCCGCGGCGGCCGGGTGAGCGTGTTCACCACCCGCCACGGGCTGCGCGGCAACACGGTGTTCCAGGCGCTGGACGACGGCGCGGGGGCGCTCTGGCTCACCGGGCCCTGGGGCGTGGCGAGGGTGGCGCGGCAGGAGCTGGAGGCGGTGGCGGCGGGGCGCGCCCGGCTGGTGAACCCGAAGAACTTCGGGCGGAGCGACGGGCTAGGGGTGAGCGAGGTCTCCTCCATCGGCGGCGCCTGGCGCGGGCCGGACGGGGTGCTGCACTTCCCCACGCCGGCGGGGGTGGCGCTCATCGACCCGCGCACCCTCACCCGCAACGCGGTGCCGGTGGTGCCGCAGGTGGAGCGCGTGGTGGCGGACGACGTGGAGTTCGGCGAGGGGGCGCCGGTGGACGTGCCGCCGGGGCGGCACCGGCTGGAGGTCTGGTTCACCGCCCCCAGCTTCGCGTCGCCCGAGAACCTGCGCTTCCGCTACCGGCTGGAGGGGTTCGACCGCGGCTGGACCGACGGGGGCACCCGGCGCGCGGCCTTCTACACCAACCTGCCGCCGGGGCGCTACACCTTCCGGGTGCAGGCCCGCAACGAAGACGGCGCCTGGAGCACGGCGGCCGGCACGGTGCCCATCCGCCTGCGCCCGCACGTCTGGCAGACGCGCTGGTTCGCCGCGCTGGCGGTGCTGGCCGTGGTGGCCGCCATCCTGGCGCTGCACCGGGTGCGGGTGCGCGCGGCGGAGTTCGCCTCGCGCGAGCAGGTGCTGCGCGCCATGTCGCTGCGCGACGAGCTCACCGGCCTCTACAACCGGCGCGGGCTCCTCGCCGCGGCCGAGCACACCATTGAGGAGTGCGCGCGGCTGCGGGTGGGTTTCGGCGTGCTCTTCATCGACGTCGACGGGCTCAAGGCGATCAACGACGCCCACGGCCACGCGGCGGGCGACCAGGTGCTGCGCGACGCGGCGGCGCTGCTGCGCGCCACCTTCCGCAAGACCGACGTGGTCGCCCGCTTGGGCGGCGACGAGTTCGCGGTGCTGCTGGTGGGCCGCGGCGAGTCCGGCACCACCCGGAACGGGGTGGATACCGCGATGGGACGGGCGCACGACGCCTTCGAGCGCCACGCGCACGCCTCCCGGCGCCCGTACACGCTGGCCGCGAGCATCGGCGCCAGCCACTTCGACCCCGCCGACCCGCAGCCGCTGGAGGCGCTGCTCGAGCGCGCCGACCACGCGATGTACGCCACCAAGCGCCTTCGCGCCGGCCGCGCCTGAACGGCTTTCCTCACGCGGAGACGCGGAGTCGCGGGGAAGAGACGCCGTTCTCTCTCCGCGTCTCTGCGCCTCTGCGTGATGTGATACCGCAGAATCGGCTGTGCAATTGAATGGAATTGAATGTCATCGTGAAGGTGCCGCTGCTCCATGCTTTTGCATAACCGACCTCAAGAGATGGTATGAGACAACTGTTCGGTATCTTTCAGGAATGTGCGGTCATCCGGCCGAACTGAACGAGTCACGGAGCGATGATACGGCTGGTGGAAGCGAAGGAGGATTTGCCAGGGTAGCCCTCGCGGTGCGCCGCTCGCCGCCGTGGCATTCGCGCGGGCGTCGCGGCCGCGGCGCGAGACTCGCTCTTCGTGCACGGCTGGCAGGGGAGCGCCGCGCAGTGGCGCCCGAAGGGCGAGGTGTGCCCGTCTGTGTCCACGGATCACGGATTCCGCATCCGCTTCGTCAGCCATAGGCCCTGCGGTCAGTGTGGCGCCGGGCGCGGTCGTGTCTCTGTTCGGCAATGTTCACGATCTCCTGTGCCGCGCGCTCGACATCCCCGTCCTTCAGGTCGAGTTCGCGGACATCTCTCAACACCGACGGAACGGTCACGTCGTCGAGGCGGACCGGGAGGACGGTTGCTCCGCCGCTGGCGCTGAGGCGATGGGCGATCACGTAGTTGAGCTCATAGTGCACCACCTTGCGCCCCAGCGAGTTCGTGGAGATGAGGAGGACAACGATGTCTGCCCCCTCGAGACCCGCCTCCAGTTGGTGCACGATGTGGTCGTCCGAGGAGGGCGTCCGGTCCGCCGGCCAAACCTCGACGCCGCGCGAGCCCAGCGCCTTCCTGAGACGCTGGGCGATTTCGGCGTCGGCCGGCGCGTGGCTCAGGAAGACGCGCGCGGGCGTCCGCTCGCTCGTCGTCCGCACGGATGAGACGGCGCTGCGTACGGCGGTCAGCAGCGTGGCTTCGCCTACGCCGGCCTTCAACGCGTCGCGCAGCAGCCCGTCCACGGCCGCATGGAAGTCCAGCCCGGTTTCGGCCTTCCGCGTGTCGGCGTCGACGGCTTCAATGACGGGTTCAAGGTCGGCCCGCACTCGGTCCGCAAGGTCTTCGGGCCCTGAAAACCACGCGGGAGTGTGGCGCGTGAGAAGGGTTTCCTTGAACCGTTTCAGCCCCTCCAGGCCACGCGGGTTCTGTTCGAAGTCCCCTGGCAGGATCGGAACGTCTTCGCGGCGGAGATAGACCAGGCACGGCTTGTCCAGCCGGATCCCCTCTTCATACTCCGCCTCGGTGAACGAGACCTCGCGGCCGGGCGCGAAGTCGCCGTAGCGGTGGCCGACGATCACCACCAGAACGTCGCTTCTGCCCACCTCTTCCAGGCAGGTCGCCAGCGGCGGGTGCGGGCGGGCGCCGAAGAACTCCATCGTGTCGTGCTCCGCCTGCAGCTCGCGGATCGCCTGGATTACGGCGTTGCGCTCGGGGACCAGGTCGCGGTGGGTTCCGCACAGGAACACGGTGACGCGGCGGTGCATGCGATGAGGCGGTGTGGGGGAAGCGGGCGGTGCGGCCACTCCGGCACCAGCCTCGCGGGCCGAAGGTGTGGCCGGGTCAGGTGCCGCCCTGGCCGAGAACGTGTCCGTGCACCGTTTCCAGGAGCGCGGCGACCGGCGCCACGGCGTCGGTGCCGAGGGCCACGATCCGGTACTGGAGCTGGCTCCAGCGCTCCGGGGTGGAGCCCGGCCCCGCGGAGAGCGTTTCCTCCACGGCAGCGAGCACGCCATCGTTCGTCTGCAGCCGGGTACGGAGCGCCGCCAGCCGCTCGAGCGTGGCCGATGCGCGCCGGGGGATCGCGGCCGGGTGCGTCCAGCCCGCCACCGCGGCGGTCGACTCCTGCCAGCGCCTGACCGACGTCAGCGCGCCGGCGACGACCTCCCGTGCACGGCCCGCGGCCGCCCGTACCTCCTCCAGCGCGGCGGAGGGAGGCGGAGGCGAGCGGTCGGGAAGGTCGTTCAGCGCGCCTTCCAGGGCGTCTACCTCGGCGAGGAGCTCGGTGTGCGCGGTCTCGAGCCGCACCGTCAGCTCCCCCAGCGCCCGGGCGATGCGGTCCCGCTCGTCGCGGTCGCCGGTGTCCTGCACGCCGCGCAGCACGTAGAACGCCTGCGCCTCCCTCCCCGGCGCGCGCGTGACCGCGGCCACGAAATCGTCGCGCATCCCCTTCGCTTCGCGTGCGTGGAGCTCCGCCACCAGCGCGTCGAAGTCGCCGCGCTCGAAGCGCAGGCACCAGCGGGCGAGCTGGGCCACGCCGCGGAAGCGCTCGCACCAGGTGTCGCAGCCGCGCGCGACCGCCGCGAGCGGTGCCGTGACGCCCGTCAAGGTGAAGTTCTCGAGGAGCGCTTCCATCAGCTCGTCCGTGGGCCCGTGCCGCAGCACGGCGTCAGTCACCCCTGCGATCGCCGCGGCGCCGTCGCGGGCGAAGGCGGCCAGCGCCTTGCGGGCCACGAGCTCCCCTTCCGCCGCGGCGAGCTCGTCCGGGCGGAACGCGTCCGCGGACCGGCGCAGCAGCTCCAGGGCGCGATCGAACTCCCCAGCCGCCTGGAGCGGCGCGAAGAGGAGCTTCACTCGCCTTCGCTCGAGGAGCTGCACCCCCCGGTCCGCGGGGAACACGTCCCCGAGCCCCTCCACCACGGCCTCGAACTCTTTCCTGACCCCGTCGAGCGCCTCCACCGAAGGGGCGGCGTGCGCGGCCTCGTTCACCCAGCGTTCCAGCAGCGCGGGAACGCGCGTCATCAGCACCGCGCGCGCACGGTCGTCCACCTCGTCCCAGAGCGCCGGGAGCTCCGCGGCGCAGGACCCGGCGGGGTCGGCTGCCACGAGCGCGAGCAGCCCGCGGGCGAGCCGCGCGACCTCGGCCACGCGTTCTCCGGACGCCTGCTCTTCGGCCCCTGCAGCCGCGGAGGCGAGCGCGTCCACGGCCGCGCGCGCGTCGGCGAGGTGCCGGAGCGCGGCGAGTACGCGCTCCCGCCCCTCCGAATCGGTCAGCGCCCCGGCCAGGCGCACGGCCTCGGCGTGGGCCCCGGGCCCCGGCCCGAGCTCGCGGATCTGCCGCAACAGCGCACGGTCGGCCAGGCTCCGCAGGGCATCGCGTGGCTGGGTCCAGCGGGAGAAGCGGCGCTGCAGCCCCTCCAGGCCAACCCTCACCCGCTCCGGATGGTCGTCGGCCTCCGCGTCGCGGAGCAGCGTCGCGAGCCCGCTCCGGGCCGCGCGGCACTCCGCCAGCGCGGTGGTCAGCGTCTCCTTCAGGGGTCCGTCCGGAAGCGCCGCGGTCTCCGACGCGAACCTCTCCAGCACCGCGTCGTCGAGGGTGTCGCCGGCGTCCGCCAGCTCCGCCTCCACGCCTGCGAGGCGCGCCAGGCGCTCGCCGTGCCAGCGCACCATGGGGTGCTCGTCCGCCTGCAGGCGTGCTGCGTACGCGGCGGCCTCGCCCGCGGGGAGCCGGGCCAGGTCGTGCCGGATGCGCTCCGCGAGCAGTTCGCCGGAGCGTTGCGCGGCGGCCGCCAGCACCTCGCCGAATTCCTCTTCCTGCCGGCTGACGTGCTCGCGCAGGGAAGCGGGAAGCTGCCGCAGCCACCCGATCGCCTGTTCCGCGCGCCGGGTGCGCGTCAGCAACGCATCGAGCGCGGCGTCGCCGTCCAGGGCGTCCGGGGCGTCGGCCACGAGCGCGCCGAGGAGCCCGGCGGCGCTCCCGGCCACCTGCCCGGCGGCCGCGCGCAGGGCGCCGGCGTCGTCGAGCCGCGCCGCGTCCGCCCGGAGGTGCGCGTCGGCGATCAGCACGATGGCGCGCCCGAGCCCCGGCTCGCCCGCCGCGAGCGCCTCGCGCACCCGAGCCGCGAGGTTGGCGATGAGGTCTGCCGCGCCGCGCCTGGCCTCCAGCGCCCCGAGACGTTCCTCCGCCTCCCGGACCTCCGGGTGGCCGGGGTTCGCTCCCGCCCATGGATTCCGCTCCAGCTCCTCGCGCGCCGCGGCGATGGTCCGCGGTGAGGGCGGCCGCCCGCGGAGGAGCGTGTCGAGCCGCGCGTTCAGCCGCTCCACGCAGGCGCGCGCGTCGGCGGCGCCGGCGCGCGCCTCGAGCTCGTCTGCCAGCGCACGCACCGCCGTGGCCGCCTCGGCGGCGCACGCCGGGATCAGCGCCCCGAGCGCGTGGAGCTCTGCGACCGCGGCGCGCAGCCGCGACGGCGCCAGCTCGTCGCCGCCGCGGTACAGCTCCGCGGTCTGCGCCAGCGGCTCCGCGGTCACGGACTGGAAGTACAGCGTCTCGGCCGTGGTGAGCTCGTCGGCCGCGTGGAAGTCGAGCTCGCGCAGCGCCACCGCCAGCGCCCCGATGTGCACCGCGTCGCGGCCGCGCAGCCGCTGCCCCAGCGCCGCCATGCGGGGCGAGGGCGGCAGGCGCACCCGGCTGATCCGCACCGCGATTTCGATCTGCGCGTGCAGCGCCGCCGCGCGTTCCGAAGGGTGGCGGCGCACGAGCTCCGCGCTGCGGCCGAGGATGTTCTCCGCGTCTTCGCGTACCAGCGCGGGGTTGCGCGCCCGGATCAGCAGCGCCGTGTGCTCGGCCTGGAAATCGTCGCCCGTGCGCATGGTCGGCTATCTCTCCACGGAGACTTGCGAGGGGATGGGGAGCCCGCGGGTGCCCGGCGGTTTCAGAGGGTGCCCAGCCCGCCGCACAGCCATCCCCGCGTGGGCCGGGGAGAGTAGGGGAGGTCCGGGCATTCGTATCCCCAGTCGCTGACGTCGGCCACCGTGCGGGCCAGCTCCACGGGCGCGCTCCTCACCTTCGTTACCACGATCTCGTGCAGGGTCGCGGTCTTCAGGAGCAGGGGGCGGCCGCTGTTCATCTCGAAATGGGCGGACTCGTCCGGCGGAGGCTGGAGGAAGCGGACCGGGTCGAGGTACACCCCGACGCCGCGCACGCACTGCACCAGCGCGTCGCAGGCCTGGGCGTAGCGCTGCCCCTCGACGCGGATCCCCTCTGCCCCGCGCAGGGTGCCGTCGCCGAGGTATGCCGCGATCACCTCGCGCAGCCGCAGCAGCTGGGTCAGCAGTTCGAGCTGGCGGCTCCCGAGCAGCCACGCCAGGAACTCGAGCGAAGGGTCGGTGTCGCCCTGGAGGGTCGCGAACAGGGCGTCGCGCCAGCGTGTCCGTGCGGTCTCCGACATGTCGCGGACTCGGGGGGCGAGGCCGTGCGGGGCCAGGTCGCTCCCGTCGAGCGGCGAGCTCTGCGCGGCCAGCCGCTCCAGTGCCTCTCCAACGAAGGCGAGCGCGGAGAAGAGAAGGGGAATCCGCTCCGCGCGCGGGGTGGCGATCCGCGCCTGGTCGAGGCGCGCGCTCTCCCGCTCCAGGCGCTCCAGCCGTTCGAGCACCGCCGTTCCCCTCGCCGGGGCCAGCTCGTCCGCGCGCGCGCCGAATATCCGGCCGCGCTGCGCACGATACAGCGCTTCCAGCCGCTGGAGGGTGCGCTCCAGGGCCAGGGCCAGGGCGCGGGACGCGGTGTGGGCGCCGTCGCGCTCCGGCACCACGCTCTCGCCTGCGTCTGCGTCGGTGAGGGCACGGAGCTTCGCGCTCGCCTCCGCCAGCGACGCGTTGAGCTCCGCCGCCCGCTCGGCACTCGACAACCACTCTCGCACCCGGGCATCCGCTTCGTCCGGAGTGGAGGCGACCGACCGCAGCGCGTTTTCCCAGGCCTGGATCTCCCGTTGCTTCGCGTCACGGTCCAGGGTGGCGCTCCGCTCGGCCTGGTGCGCGTGCTCGCTCTCCTGGCGGTATCTCTCCGCTTCTCCCTGGAGCCTCTCGGCCTGCGACCTGAGGGTGTCCGAGGCCTCCTCTAGCTCCTCGATCTGCTTGCGGAGGCGGGCCGTCTCGGGGTCCGCTCGGTTCGCCAGGTTCGTCAGCCGGGCTACTTCCGCCTCTGCGGCCTCGAGGAGCTCCCGCAGCCGGTCGCGCTCCGCGCTGGTGTCCTTCAGCGCGCGCCGAGCCCGTTCCAGCTCGGCCGTGGCCGGATCTTCCTCGCTTCCCTCCGTGTCATCGCCCGTGGGCGAGGGCTTCCACTCTTGCAGGTGCTGGAGCACGAGGTCGAGCTTGCGGACGACCTCGTCCTGCGGGCTCCGGCCGGCGCCGGTCGCGGGAACGAAATAGTCCGGGATCTCGTGCGCCAGCGTTTCGCGGGTGAGCGCGGTGCGGCCGAGCGCCGTGCCGATCCCGACGGCGAGCGCCTGGGGGAGCCAGGGAGATGGAGCTTCGTCGGCCGGGAAGCGGTCGATGCAGGCCTGGACCTCGGCGCCGAGCTCCTCCCGGAGAATGTCTTGCTTGAGCTGGAAGAGAAGCCTGACCTCGTCGTCGGGAGACAGTCCATGCTCCCGTTCCACCTGCGTCGAAGGGCGGAGCGGCCAGCGCAGGGCACGCTTGCCCCACGGTTTCCGGGTTGCGCGGTAGTAGAGCCCCTTCAGCTGGTCCGTCTCTGCGAGGCGCTGCCAGAGCACGCGCCGCCATGCGCTCTCCGGCAGCTTGTACCGCGCCATCGCGCGGAGATTCGGGATGCTGTTGCGCAGCTCGAGCAGGATGGGGGACAGGTCCTGGCCCGATAGCCCGCGGAGCGCAAAGGCGAGCCCGACCGGGTTGCGGATCTCCTCCGGGGCCACACGCGGTGACGCCCGGGTCAGGTCAGGCTCCTTCTGGCGCAGCGACCGCCGCCCCGCCGCCACTCCACCTGCCGCCCCGAGCCCCGCGGCAATCCCGGCCGCGAGCACGATGTAGAGCAGATCGCGTGTGGAAAGCGGCGATTTCGTGTCTGTCACAGCATTACGGTCGACTCTCGGGCGTCGATCGTCATTCTCCCGTCGCGCCACCGTCACCGTGATCTGACCATCTGAGGACTTGATCGTGGCCTGCCGCTGAAGCTCGATGTGCCCGCGCGGGATGATACTGACGACGAGGCGGCCGTCCTTGAACTCTGCGTTCGCCGAATCCTGCCTGAACCGTCTGTCCGGCTTGTTGAGAGTGAGTGAGACGGTGGCGCACGGCGGAAGGGTCTCTTCCCCGGTGTCAGCGAAGGCCGTACCGATCTGGACGATCCTGGGTACGGTCCTTTCCGCGGGCGAGCCATTGATCACGCTCCACGCGCGACCATCAGGCTCGACTTTGACCAGGTCCTGACGTTTTCTGTCTGCGAATTCGGGTGTCTCCAGGAGCGGCTTCGCCAGTAACGATCCGGGAATGAGAGCGGGGCAGGTTTCGGATGCCCGGCTGCGCGTATCGAGCCGCATGAGGAAGGATGCAATCGCGTTCTCCAGGAGCGCGCTCGGGTTCGGTCCCGGATGCGGCCGGAACGCGAACACGTAATCTCCGGCCACAACGAGGCTGTCGACGTCCGAACCAGACTTCACGGCGCCGACTCCACGCTCCGGCAGGCCGTTCGGACAGCTTGCGGCGAGCTTCACGGTTCCAGGCACGCGGGCGAGCGCCTGGGGCGAAAGCGATACTGTCGCCACGCCCTCCACCCGACTGAAATGCACGATCGATTGGCCGACGGGCAGATCGATAACGGCATCCAGCGCATTGCGGATGAGAGCCGCGTTATTCGACCAATTTCTCCTCACCAGCTCGGCGAAGAGCCCGGTTTCCTGGTTCCAGTCCAGGAGGTTCATCGGGGTGCGAGAGATCGCCTTGCGGCCCGGTTGAACGACGCTGAGATACGCCGGACCCGCGTCGCCCTGGGGACACGAGAGCGCGAGCATCGTGGCCATCGAGTCGTTAGCAGTTCCCGAGGCCGGATCGAGCCACGCGTAGTGGACCGTCGCCCTCTGCGCGGCGGCGGTGGAGGCCAGGAGCGCGGCCGCCAGGGCGAGCGGAAGGGTGCGCGGGGAGAAGGGGAAGCGCATGTGCTGCATCGGCGCGTAGGAGTTCACGTCGCGGGGACGCCCGGGGCGTCCGGGGTGCGTGCGGTGTCGCCGTCGGCCGGGGCGTCGGGGGCGGGGAGCGGCCCGAGCGCCGGAACCGGAACCTTGCCGGCGGGCGCGAGCGCCACCGGGTGCTTCAGCGCGATGAAGGGCCATGCCCACTGCGGCTGCTCGGGCACGTTCATCGGCACCTCCTTCGGGTCGACCACGATGCGCCGGCCCCCGGCCTCCACCACGATCGTCAGCCGGTCGTCGTCGTCGATGCCGAGCGTGATCCGCACCTGCAGCCCCTCCCCGAGCACGTCGCGCCCCAGCGTCTTCACTACGGTGAACCGCCCGTTCTGGAGGGCGTCGGGGTTCTCTAGGTCCCGGTCGGGGCACCGGCTGTACGTGACCACCACCCAGACCTGTCCCCCGGAGCGCGTGATCTCGTTCGTGCGCGAGAGGCGCAGCGAGGTGAGGCCGTCTTCCTTCCCCTCCACCAACCGGTCGCCCCGCGCCGGGTCGGGACGGGTGGCGTGGCTGAAGAACTCCTGGAACCGCTTCCCCCGGGTGGTCTCGTACACCACGCCGTAGTAGGCCCAGACGCTGCGGTCCACGAAGCGCACGTGGCGGTGGATCAGCCCGTAGTAGAGCGCGCCCAGCCCCACGGCCGCCTTCCGCTCCAGCGGGCCCAGCACGGCCTCGGCCCCGGTGAGATGCGCGCGGGTGATGCCGAGCTCGCGCTCGATCGCGGCGAGCAGGTGCTCTCGCACCGGCAGGAACTGCGAGGTGCGGCCGGAGAGGATCAGGCAGTCGATCTCGGGCTTCACGCCCTGCAGCTTCAGCGCGTGCGCCAGGTCGGCGATCGGCTCGTCGGTCACCGACCGCACCCACTCGACTACCTCCGGGTGGGCGAAGATCTCCTCCGAAGTGAGGGGAATGAGCGCCTCGGGCCCCAGCTTGCCGTCGCGGAGCGGAATGCCGTTGCGTTCGAGCTGCTCGCGCACCGCGGGTGCGTGCGGTTCGCCCACGTCCACGATGCGATAAGACGACCCGGCGTCGACCGGCACGCGCAGGGTGAAGGGCCCACCCCGCGCGGCCCGTTCGCCGGCCTCCTCCTTCAGCTTCATGAGCGCGAGCTTCACGGGCAGCATCGCCTGCGCATAGTCGCCGGTCTTCAGCTTGTCCGCGTCGGGATCGACGATCTTGCCCACGTACTCGAAGGGCACGCCGCGTTCGCGCAGCACCGTCTCGAGCACGCGCAGCTTGGCGTCCAGAATGCGGGCGAGCGCCAGGTCGAGCCGGTTCCCGCCGCTCGGCACGCCGGACTTGAAGAGCACCTCCATCTCGCGCAGGCGGTACGCCTCGGAGGCGCCGGCCCAGTCGAGCACGGTGTAGGTCACGTCGAGCGTTCCCGCCCCGATGTCATAGACCAGGAACTTGCGGCGGCGGGTCCCGCTCAGCGCGCCCGGGTCGAAGCGCTGCGGGGGATAGGAGCAGTAGAGCGCCACCGCGTTCGACTCGCTCAGCAGGTGCAGGTGGAAGCGCTCGCCGAACGATGCGCGCAGGATGTCGCGCATCCGCTCCAGGTGGCGGAGGTGGAAGTTGTTGGGGTGGGTGAACACCACCCTGTCCAGGTACTGCGCCTGCTCCTTCAGGAGGCGCTCCACATAGTCGCGCATCAGCCCGCGGTAGGCGCTGCGGATCACTCCCTCCACCGGCGGCGTCCGGGTCGCCACCGGGTGTCCGTCTGCGTCGGTCCACCCGCGCCCCTGCTCGATGTACCCCTGGATCTCCGGCAGCTCGTAGCGGCCTTCCAGAATCAGCCCCTTGAGGTAGAAGATCGCCCGGCCCACCTCGCGCAGGACCCGCTCGGAGGTGGCGGGAAGCTCCACGAAGTCGGGGCCTCCCAGCTTCTTTCCGCTGCGCCACACGAGCTGGCTGGGGATGAAGGGCGTGCCGGCCTCGCGGTTCGGGTAGTGCTGCTCCTCGAGGGTGTAGTTGAGCCCCTCCCCGTTCGCCTCGCGCTCGCGGAGGAGCACCGCGTACTGGCTCTGCAGGTCGAGCAGCGCGGGCCAGCGTCCCTGGCGCTCCACCGCCTCGTCCATCACCCCCGCGAACGCGGCCACCACCGCCGAGGTGCCGAAGTCGACCGCGAGCACGTGCTCGCCGGCGTAGCGTTCCACCGCGAAGGTGAACGCCAGTGAAAAGGTAATCGTCTCGGAACTCCCGCCGTCGCGCTCCACGATGCATTCGAAGGGGAGCCGGCAGACGTACGGGAAGCGGCGCATGCGCGGGTCGAAGCTGGTCACCGCCCGCTCGTCGAAGCTCAGCCAGAGCTGCAGCGGACGCTCCTGCGGGGGGGCGTCGCTCGCGACTTCCCAGGTGAGCGGCGCCTTCAGCGCGCCGAGCGGGTGCGCGTGGCCGCCGGAGCGCAGCGCCAGCATGTCGGCCGCGCGCCCGTGGGCGTAGCCCGGCTCGAGCGGGAGCTCGGCGCCGCGGCCGGGTTCCACCGACACCTCCGGGAGGAGGGCGAGCGACACGCGGCCCCCGCCCGAGTGCGCCACGTTGTCCACGCGCAGCGCCAGGAAGTCGACCGTGCTCTCGCGGGTGCCGGCGTTCCAGCGCAGCGGCTCGTCCAGGTCGAGCTTCAGCTCCGCCCCCTCCCCCTCCGTCTCGGGGTCGAAGGTGCGCCACGCCGGGTCGTCTCCACCCGGCCGGGTGGAGACCTCGAAGCGCAGGCCGGGGCGCCGGGAGTCCGGCAGAACCCGGATCCCGTGGCGGAGGGTGACCTCCGGCCAGAACTTGTCGTCCAGGAGTGCGACCTCCAGCACGTACTCGTCGCCCGTTACCGGCGGAAGTGGGAGGAGATAGAAGTTGGGGAACAGCGGGAGGAGCACGTCCCAGCCGCCGTCGGCGTGTGGGCGAATGCCGCGCACGAGGACGACCGGGCGTCCGTCGGGCGCGAGGCCCCGGCTCAGGGTAGCGGAGCTGTGCACCTCGGCCGTGCGCTCGTCGAGCTCCACGCCTCCGGGGATGGGCCCCGCACCCCGGTCGGCCCGGTAGATCGTGGCCTGCACGCGGGCGTCGACCGCTTCCGAGCACACTCGTTCGGCGTTGCTGCGCAGCGCTACCATGAGCGGCGGCTGCCCGGGCGCGCCACGCCGGTGCTCCACCTCCACCCATCCCATCTTGCCGGCCCCGAGGAGCGCCTGGCCCACCGCCGGGCGCGAGAGCCGGCCGGTCGCCTGCAGTTCCGCCTCCACCGTGGCTGGCTCGGGCACGAAGCGGATGAAGAGCGGCTGCGGCGGCACGTCGACCGGGCGCGCCGCGCGCCGCCACCCGGCGCGAAGCTGGAAGGCCTGGACGGTGAGCGTGCAGGCCGCCGGTGCGCGCGGGTCGCCCGCGTAGTCGCGCAGCGCGGCGGCGCGCAACACCACCGTCTGCTCGGAGTTGTGCGACACTTTCTGGAACAGCCTGGAGCGCTCGAAGCGCTCCCCGAGCCCCACCACCGGCGGGGTGGCCTCGACCCCGGCCGGCAGCTCCAGGTCCACCTCGGCGCGAACGTCGAACGGCCGTTCGGCCACGCGAGGGAACGGGCCCCGCCGCGCCACGTTCACGAAGCGGAGGGTGGCCACGATCAGGTCGCCGGCCGCGTCGCTCGCTGTGCCTTCGCGCGCGAAGTTCACCACCAGCGGGTCGTCGGGCGCGGCGCCGCGGACGCCTACGAGCTCCACCCGCACGCGCGGCGAGGGGAAGAGCAGCAGCCAGAGGGCGGCGAGGAGCAGGACGGCGGCCAGTGCCGTCCACATCACCAGCGCTTGGCGCTCGTTCATCGCCGGCGGGATGAGCCAATCGGGGAGGGAGATGAACGGCGG
The DNA here is from genome assembly GCA_045803205.1 of Longimicrobiaceae bacterium. Lineage (GTDB taxonomy): Bacteria > Gemmatimonadota > Gemmatimonadetes > Longimicrobiales > Longimicrobiaceae > Longimicrobium. Next base: position 3,586 of record JBJMPM010000306.1, on the reverse strand, counting down.
CGGCGGGGTGCGGAAGTGGACCGTCAGAGGCAGCGGCCACAACGCCTGGCCGTAGAGGGTGTCCCGGCGCACGAACCAGAGGCGGAATTGCGCGCTGTCGACGCCGATCTGCTCCTTGCGCAGCGACACGGGGATGGCGATGCGGCGCGTGGACTGGAGCTCTAGCCGCGAGAAACCAGCCGCGCCGGGCGCGCGATATTCTGCGCGCGCCAGCTGGTACATCGGGTTAGTAGAGGGGAAAATGGACAGCGATGTGGAATAAATGCCGTCGCGGTTGCGGATCACCTCGGCTTCCGGTGCCAGTCGTGCTGCGAGCAGGGTGTTCTCGCTCCCCCACTGCGGCACCACCTCCCGGATCATCACCTTCAGTCCGTTGCCCACCCGGATGCTTGCTGCTCTGCCTCGCCTTTCGAGCTTATAGTGCGGTTCGAAGTCATCGATCACCGCGGTCGCTTCGTCCTGGTCTCGGCGGATTTCAGCAATGATGCCCTGGTTCGCCGGGTCCTTGCTGACCGTGCCCATCTCGGTACTCACCTCGGGCGAGATGTTCGGTTGATCGTCGGTGACCATTACCAGGAAGGTGCGCTCGAAGAGCGTGGGCGCCCGGCCGGAGCCGAGTGCGGCACGCACCGCCGGCAGCACCAGCCGGGGTGCGGCGGTAACGCCCGTATACTTGGTCCAGGTTTTGGGAACGGAGTCCGCCAGCGACTTCGCCAGCGAGGAGCTGCTCTGCCTGCGCTCCTCGATCCAGATCGGACGGAACAGCCCGCTAGCGAAGTAGGGTGCGTTGCCGAAGAGCCCGAACGAAAGTGCCGAGGTCAGGTCCCGTTCCGGATCGTACAGCGCACCAAAGCCGTTGCGCGCGGAATCTGCGAGCAGCGGCGCGAGACCTGTGCGCAGAAAGTCTCGGACGGCGCCGGCACCCACGTCGCCGGTTTGGTTCCCCAGCACGCTCCCGCTCTGGTCGATCAGAAAGATCAGATGGTGGCGGTAGATCGAATCCGGCGCCGGCGAGGAGGTCTGGGCGTGCATTGGTGCCAGCGGCAGCAGCGCCATCGCCGCCTGCGAGGAGGTCTGGGCGTGCATTGGTGCCAGCGGCAGCAGCGCCATCGCCGCCTGCACCAGCGCAATCCGGACTCCACGAACGAGGGGATGGATCATCATGACGATCTCCTGCTGAACCGTACGAGGAACATTGTAGAGCCGCCCGGCGAGCAACGCGGGTCAGGCCCGGGTGGGGCGGGGCTCAGGCCGGGAGCGTCAGCGGCTTCCCCCGGAACACCACGCGCCAGCCCAGCAGCTCGTCGCTCAGCAACTCGGTGAGCTGCTCCACGATCCGCCCGAGCGACTGCGACGTGAGCGGCGCGTCCGGCTTCGTCGCCTGACGCTTGAGCTGCTCCAGCCGCACCATCATCGCGGCTGATTGCGATGAGGTGCGCTGGTACTCCCCCTGCCCCAGGATGCCGGCGAGCGCGGCACCGAACGCCGGGAAGAACACCGCCACCGACATCAACACGAGGGACGTCGCTTCAAGAAGCTGGTCGTGTCCGATCAGGTGGACGGCGATGGCGATGGCGGTGGAGATGAAGAGGAGCTCGCCGATGCGGTGCAGCCGGTGGTGCACGAGGTGGTGGAGGTGCTTGCGTGCCCCGTGGTACCTGAGCTGGGGATCGATGAGCTCGTGCACCACCACGCGGCAGGTCCCCTGGAGGTATTTCGCGTCGATCTGAGCGCTCGGGAACCCGGTGTGGCGGACGATGGCGCGCACCAGCCACGCCGTCCAGTCGTGGCGTGGGTCGTGGTCCGCGTCGTCCACCGAGGTCCGGAACGCGGCGGGAACCCGTCCCAGCGCCGAGGTCGGCGCGACCTGCCGGAGCTGCTCGGCGAGCAGCCGGTAGTCGAGCCATCGGAGGTGCCATTCCGCGCGGGCTCCCCCCATGGTGATGAGCAGGACCACCCCCACGGCGGTGAGCTCGCCGAAGGCCACGTACCGCGTCCATTCTTCGAGGTGAAGGACGTGGCCTTCGACGTGAAGGATGTGGAGGACGAAGCCGGTCACCGCGAGCAGCACCGCGAATGCGGCGAAGAGGAAGTTCACGAGGAACGCCGAACGATACAGCCCCGCGTACCGGAGAGCGGCCGCGTCGACGCGGGAGAGGAGGTCGGTGGGCGCTCCCGCGAGCCCCGGGTCCGGTGCGCCCGGGTGAGCGCGGCGGCGCTGTCCTCTGCGCGCGTGTTCCGCGCCCACGGTGACGACGTTTGTCCAGGTGTCGGGGAACCACCCCCACGGCCCGGGGCGCACCGGCTCGCGCTCGAAGCGCAGCAGCCGCGCGTGCTGCATGGGGTCGGAGAGGTGAAAGCTCTTCCGCAGGCCGGGGCGCAGCTCGGCCAGTGATTCCGTCCACCGGTATCCCGACGCTCCGCTGATCCCGACGCGCACACGGTGCGGGAAGGCGGGATCGATCCGGACGATCGGGATCTCGAGCAGCATCGCCTCGCTCACGATCTGCGCGGTGCCGCCCACCCCGCGCAGCGGCTCGCCGTCCCAGACCGCGATCAGCAGATCGCTGTTGCGCAGCACCACGCGCCCGGCCTCGAGGTACGCGATCCCCTTCTGGTCCTCACCGGCGCGGGAGCCGTCGAGCTCCAGCACGCGCCGCGCCTGCCGGAGGAGCTCCCCGAAGGCCCGGCGCTCCGCTTTCGATTCGAAGTCGCGAAGGTAGGCCCTGCGTCCGAAGGGAAGGGGGCAGTGCAGCTCGTACCCCTGCGACACGGCTTCGCGCGCGACGATCTGGTCGGCTCCCGAGGCCAGCGGCGAGATGAGGCGGACCACGGGGCCCGGCGCATACAGGTCCCGGTCCTGGCGGGCGAGGACGTGCGTTTCCTTCTTCAACTGGCGCAGCACGCTCCGGATCCGGGCTCCGATCGCTTCGGTGGCGACCAGGGCATCGGTCCGGTGCCCTGTGACCCCCACCCGCATGGTCAGGCGAATTCGTTGCGACACGTCGCCGTTGCCGCGTACGATCTTTCCTCCCTTGCCGATGTGGATGGCCGTGCGCCGGGCTCTGGGGGCGGCCGGGTCGGAGGGAAGTTGCGTGGGTGGTTCCATGCGTTTCAAAGCGCCGGAATGGCGGGAACAACACAGGTGTTACGGGGATCAGGTGCCGGAGGAAGGACATCGTCCAGGGCAGAAGTCTCCGTATAAAGCCATACCTCCTGACTACGCCTGCCAGGCTGAACAGGGTCGCTGATCCAGAAGCCGATCCAATCCCGACGGGGATCACGCCCCGGAAGGAGACATCCATGAATACGGAGCAGCACCTGGATCTTTGAATGGGGGATGACTTGGCGGAATAGCGTGATGAACCTTCCGATAGTGGCCGATATGGTGTGTGTCGGAGCGATACCGTAAGGCGATCCCGACCTTAAGTCAACAGTTTTCTCCGCTGTCGCGTTGATTTAGAAAAGTCCGGGGTCTGGTTGATTTAGAAATGTCCGGTGAACGGTGGCGCGCTTGCGCCATGGATGGTCGGCCGCGGGCTTGTGTGGCTTCGAAGTTTTTTCATCCGCCCCTTCCCGCGGAGGA
>JBJMPM010000282.1:0-19321 GCA_045803205.1 Longimicrobiaceae bacterium | reverse complement strand
CAGTCGATCCCGATCTCGCGTGTTCAACTTTAGCATCTCCTCGCTCCGTCACAGGTTTCCCACCAGTGTGGGCGAACCTGCCCCGAAGGAGGACATTTCTATATCAACCAACCCGGACATTTCTATCTCAATACTACACCGGTCGCACCGTTCGATCTTTCGCGCGCCAAGCCCGTCGGTTATCCTCTCCGCCTCGAATCAACCCTCGGCAGGACGGCACTTTGGGCGACACCGCGACGCGGACCGCACCTCCCGTGGACGTGCAGGCGCTGCGCGAGCGCGAGTTCCCGCACGTGGGGCGCGCGCCGTACCTGAACGCCGCCTCCATGGGCCCGCTGCCGGAGCGCACCCGCCGCGCCATCGAGGCCCACAACCTCCGCCGCTCGCGCATCCACGAGATGCGCGGCGACGACTTCGACCCCACGCTGCAGCGCGCCCGCGCCGCCGCCGCGCGCCTGGTCAACGCCTCGCCCGACGAGATCGCGCTGCTCCCCAACACCAGCCACGGGATCAACCTCGCCGCCCAGTGCCTGCCGCTGGAGCCGGGAAAGCGCATCGTGGTGAGCGACCTGGAGTTCCCCGCCAACGTCTACCCCTGGGCGCAGGTGGCGAAGGAGGGCCGCGCGCGGGTCGACGTCGTCCGCGGCGACGCCCTCGGCCGGCCCGACCCCGACCGGCTGATGGAGGAGCTGGACCGCGGCGACGTGGGCATCTTCGCCCTCTCCGCCGTGCAGTTCGCCACCGGCTGGCTCGCCGACCTCCCCGCCTTCGGGCGCTTCTGCCGCGAGCGGGGGATCTGGTTCGTGGTCGACGCCATCCAGGCGCTCGGCTGCGTTCCCGTCGACGTGCGCGCGGCGGAGATCGACGTCCTCGCCACCGGCGGGCACAAGTGGCTCTGCGGGCCCTTCGGCACCGGGTTCGCGTACGTGCGCCGCGAGCTGATCCCCCACCTGGAGCCGCGCGTGGTGGGGTGGACGGCAATGACGGCGAGCGCCGACTTCGCCGACTGCTGCGCCTACCGCTGGGAGCTCGTCGCCGACGCGCGCCGCTTCGAGGTGGCCACGCAGCCCTTCCAGGATGTGGCCGGCTTCACCGCCTCCCTGGAGCTGCTGCTGGAGGTGGACCCGGCGCGCATCCGCGAGCACGTGCTGGGGATCCTCGACCCGCTGGCGCAGTGGCTGGCCGGCCGCGAGGAGGCGACGGTGGTGAGCGAGATGGCGCCCGCGCGGCGCTCGGGGATCTTCGCCTTCCGCCATGGCGACACGGCCAGGGCGTACGCGGCGCTCCACCGGGCGGGGGTGCAGTGCGTGGTGCGCGAGGGCTCCATCCGGCTCTCGCCGCACCTGTACAACACGGCCGAGGAGGTGGCGGTGGTGATGGAGGTGCTGGAGGCCGGGGGATGGTGACCTCGGCGCGGCGCGCGGCGGCCGACGAGGTGGCCGCGCTGGTGGAGGAGGTGCGCGCCGAGTACGCGCCCGACCCGCGCCTGGCAGTGTTCGAGGTGACGGTGGAGGTGCGCGGCGACACCGTTGCGCTGCTCGGCGCCACCAGCGAGCAGGAGGCGGCGCTGGCGCTCAGCGCGCGCGTGGCCCAGCTCACCGGCTGGCGCGAGGTGCGCGACGAGGTGCAGCGCCTTCCCGAGGCCGACCCCGACGAGCTGGTGCACGCGCTGGTCACCTCGGCCGTGGCGCCGATGATGGCGGAACCCAAGGTCGCCACCACCCAGGTGTCGCAGGTGGTGCTGGGGAACCGGGTGGTGGTGCTGCGCGCCGAAGGGCGGTGGCTGCAGTGCCGCTCCCCCGAGGGGTACATCGGCTGGATCCACGCCGGGTACGTGGCGCTGCGCGACGAGGGCCAGGTGCGCGCCTGGGACGCGGGCGAGGGCGGCGACCCGTGCATCTCGCTGGGCGGGCTGATCCGCGACGCGAGCGGCGAGATCATGATGCGCCTCCCCTGGGGCGCGCGCGTGGTGCGCGAGAGCGCCGACGTGGTGCGCCTCCCCGACGGCCGCTCCGGTCCGGTGGAGGGCGAGCTGATCGCCGCCGCGCTGCGCCCCCTCGCCTACCCGGCGGAGGGCGAGGCGGCGTGCGCCACGGCGGCGCGGTGGCTGGGCGCGCCCTACCTCTGGGGCGGCGTCACCATGGGCGGGGTGGACTGCTCGGGGCTGGTGCAGGGCGTCTGGAAGCTGCACGGGCGCCTGATCCCCCGCGACAGCGACCAGCAGTCGCGCTTCGGGCAGGAGGTGGACCCGGGGCCGGAGTTCGAGAACCTCCTTCCCGGCGACCTCTGCTTCTTCGCCGAGGACCCCGGCCGCGTGACCCACGTGGTGATGAGCACCGGCGGGCCGAAGATCATCCACGCCTCCCTCGGCAACGGCGGCGTCGCGCGTAACGACCTGATGGGCCGCCGCAGCTACGAGCGCGAGCTCCGCCGCCTCTTCCACGTCGCCCGCCGCGTCGTCTGAAGGAGCGCCGGTCGGGAGATGGCGTCCCCGCGGTGGCGGATCGAGCGCGCGTAGACACGGCCTGCTCGTCGCTCTTGTCCAATCCGCGCGGAGTGCCGAAATTTCATGGCGCATCTCGAACGGATCCGGAGCCCACGATGACCGAGACAGAGCTCATCTCCTACGTCGTCCGCGAAGCGAAGGTCGCCCCGACCACGGCCGCTCGGGTGATCGACGCCCTCCGCGCCGCGGATCTGCTCGATCCGATTCCCGGGGACGGGCCGGCGCCTTCGGGCAATGGCCGGCGGAACGCGAAAGCCTCCAGGCTGACCGAGGCGGAGATCCGCGCCAAGCTGATCGAGGGATTCGAAAAAGTCAGGGGAATGGAAATCGAGGACGTCTACCCGGGCGGATGGAGTGACACGGTTCATCCTTGACTCGCAGATGATCATCCGCGCGATGCGGCAGGAACGAGAGGCCGAGAGATACCGGGCGTTTCTCTCGGCCTCCCTCGTTTACCTGTGCTCGGTGGTCGCGCAGGAGTTGCTGGCAGGCGCGCGCAACGACGAGATGCGCCGGCTTCGCCGCGAGTTCCTCGACCCATTCGAGAACATCAAACGGCTCGCGGCGCCCACGCACCGTGGCTGGACGGATGCCGGCCTTGTTCTGCGGGCGCTGCGTCTGCAGGGCTTCGTCATCACTCCGTCGCTCACCAACGACGTGCTGATCGCGGTCTCGGCGGCTCAGATCGGCGCCACCCTCGTGCACGACAACTCCAGGGACTTCAACGTGATCAGACGCCACTATCCGCGCCTTCAGGATCGGGTGGGCTGGCCTGAGACACGACAGTAAGCGGTACCAGAACACGGAGGCCCGGAGAGGATCGCTCTCCGGGCCTCCGTGTTTCCGTGCGAGAATGCCGCTACTGCAGGCCCCAGCGGGAGAAGTAGCCGCGCGCGTCGATGTGGATGAAGGGGCCGTGGGCGCCGTTGCCGTTGTACACGCCCGCGCCGCCCACCAGCTCGGGATAGCGCCGCTCCACACGCTCCACGGCGCGCAGCATCACCACCACGTCGCGGGTGTCGCGCACGCCGTCGCCGTTCAGGTCGTCGATGTAGCCGTCGAAGTCGTCGTCCACCCAGACGTCGCTGGCGTCGCCGTAGGTGTGGCGGCTGAGCAGCGCGCGGCCGCCCTCGCCCACGCCCTGCAGGTTGTACGCGGGGGTCCGGAAGCCGCTCATCACCGCCATGTTCTCGGCGCGCACGCCCATGGCGTTCAGCTCCTGCAGCACCAGCTCCAGCTTGTCGATCAGCCGCAGGTCGAGCGCCAGGTACTTGGGCCAGACGGTGAACTGGTTCTTGGTGAGGAAGTTGCGCAGCCGGAAGTGCGCGCTGACCTGCATGTCCTGGTTGAACGGGGTCACCTCGATGAAGCCCGAGGGCGGCACGTAGGCCGGCCCGCGGCTCCCGTCCTCGGCCACGTAGCGGCCGATGTGGTACCCGTTCACGTAGCCGTTGCGCTTCTCCGAGAAGGGGACGCGGGTGATCACCGTGAGCTCGTCCACCCGCTGCGTGACCTCAGCCGAGGTGAGCTGCAGCTTCCAGGCGCCCTGCTCGCCCGGCGCCACCAGCCCCGCGCGCACCCACCCCTCGCCCTGCAGCGTCCGCGGCTGCGTTCCGCCCACCGGCACCCAGCGGTAGCGCAGGTCCGCCGGCGGCGCACCCACCCACTCGATGGGCAGGTTCACCGGCCGCAGCGGGTCCGCGAAGAGCACCCGGAGCTGCCGGCTGCGCCCGAACGCGAGGTCCGCGATCCGGAACTCGCCGTCGGTGAGCCGGTAGAGCCGGTGCGGCGCGGCGGGCGCCTTCGAGGTCCAGGTGACGGGCGCGAGCGAGTGCATCGGCCGGGCGAGACCCAGGGCCGTGCCGGCCAGGATGCACGCGGCCAGGGGACGTGCGTACGCGCGTCGGGCGTGGGGCATGAGCGTTCCTTTCCAGCGGGACTGCGGTTGCGAGCCTGCGACCCGGGCGAGGGCCCGGGGCCACTGCGAATTGCGCGGAGCGCGGCGTGGGGGCCGCCTCCGGCGATGGGTCGAACCCGCGGGCTGCGCACGCACGCAGGGGCCGCTCGCGCGCGGAGTTGGGGGCCACGCGCGGAACCGAGCCGGGACATGTCAACGAGGGGAAGCGGCCGGGATGGCGGAAACTTCCGGACGCCTCGTAGAATGTCGACAGGTGGATTGCGGGTTCGCGCTCAAGCTAGGCGTCGCTCCGCCCGCTGTCAATCAAAACTCCATTAACCCGTTGTGAGAACCGTGCCCTCTCCCGACTCGAGCCCCGCCGCCGACGGCCGCCCGCGCGCCTGCTTCGTGGTGCTCGACGGCTGGGGGCTGCGCGCGCCCTCGTGGGACAACGCGGTGACGCGGGCGAACGCCCCCACCTGGCGCCACCTGTGGGAGGAAGGGAGCTATCCTCGCTCCACCCTCGTCACCTCCGGCACCGCCGTCGGGCTCCCCGAAGGGCAGATGGGGAACTCGGAGGTCGGGCACCTGAACCTGGGCGCGGGGCGCGTGGTGCGGCAGAGCCTGCAGCGCATCGCCCACGCGATCGAGTCCGGCGAGTTCGCGCGCAACGACGTCTTCCTGGGGGTGATCCGCGCGGTGAAGGAGCGCGGCGCCACGCTGCACCTCATGGGGCTGGTCGGCCCCGGCGGCGTGCACGCGGTGGACGAGCACCTGCTGGCGCTCTGCGACCTGGCGCAGCGCGAGGAGGCGCCGGCCGTGCGCATGCACCTCTTCCTGGACGGGCGCGACACGCCGCCGCAGAGCGCGCGCGACTTCCTCACCGAGCTCGTCGGGCGCGCCGGGCTGGGGGAGAAGTGCAAGGTGGCGACGCTGATGGGCCGCTACTGGGCGATGGACCGCGACCGGCGCTGGGAGCGCACCGAGGCCGCGTACCGCGCGATGGTCTACGGCGAGGGCGAGGCCGTGCACGACCCGGTGCAGGCGGTCGCCGCGGCGTACGAGGCGGGGGAGACGGACGAGTTCGTGAAGCCGCGGGTGATGGTGGGGCCGGACGGCGAGCCGCTGGGGCGGGTGCGCGACGGCGACGGGGTGATCTTCTTCAACTTCCGCTCGGACCGGGCGCGGCAGATCACCCGCGCGCTGGCGGACCCGGCGTTCAATGCCTTCGACCGCGGCGCCGGGCATCCCCGCGTCGAGCTGGCGACGATGACGCAGTACGACGAGGCCTTCCCCCTCCCCGCCGCCTTCCCGCCGCAGCCGATGGACGGCATCCTGGCCGACGTGCTCGAGTCGCGGGGTCTGAAGAGCTTCCGCACGGCGGAGACGGAGAAGTACCCGCACGTCACCTTCTTCTTCAACGGCGGGGTGGAGGAGGCGCCGGAGGGGGAGGTGCGCCGGATGGTCCCATCTCCCAAGGTCGCGACCTACGACCTGCAGCCGGAGATGAGCGCGGCCGAGGTCACCCGGGGCTTGGTGGAGGCGATCCGCTCGCGCGAGTACGACGTGCTGGTGTGCAACTACGCCAACCCCGACATGGTGGGCCACACCGGGGTGCTGGAGGCGGCGATCAGGGCGGTGGAAGCGGTGGACGCCGGCCTGGGCGAGGTGCTCGCCGCCTGCCGCGAGACGGAGACCGCGCTGCTGGTGACGGCGGACCACGGCAACTGCGAGCAGATGTGGGACGAGGAGTCGAACGGCCCCCACACCGCGCACACCACCAACCCGGTGGGGATCGTGCTGGTGGAGCCGGAGGGGCGCCGGACCACCGACGAGCTGGTTTCCGGCGCGCTCTGCGACGTGGCGCCGACGATCCTCGGCCTGATCGGCGTTCCGCAACCCGCGGCGATGACCGGGCGCGACCTGCGGGTGCTCCCCGAGGGCGTCCGCGAGCGCGCGGAGCGCCGGGGGGCCGCGGCGGCCGCGGAGGGCTGAGCGCGGGGCGGCCGCGAGGCCCGTCCGTTTCGACTTGCTGGCGGACGGAACAAAGCGTAGCTTCCCGCCGCTATAACGGTCCCGCGACGAGGCTCCCGTCCCGGGACCGTTGGCTTGTCGGCGGCGGCTCTGCGCCTCCGCCGGCTCTCGCTTTCATCCAGCCGCAGCGAATGAACCGGATCAAGCGGACCGCGCTTTTCCTCCTCCCCGTGCTCGCCCTGGCCGTCCGCCCCGCGGGGGCGCAGGGGATCACCTCACACATCCGCTACGTCGAGCAGACGCAGCGCATCGGCCCGTTCGTGGGGTGGGTGTTCGCCGACCCCGGGCTCACGCTGAACGACTCCACCACGGTGGAGCTCGGCCCCCGCCCGGCGCCCATCTTCGGGGTGCGCTACGAGGTGCGGGCGAGCGGGCCGCTCTCGGTGGGCGCCAGCGCGGGGTTCATCCCCAGCAAGCGGAAGGTGTTCCTGGCCGAGGCGGTGAACGACTCGGCGGCGATCCGCGCGATCGACACGGGGCGCGAGGCCAACGTCGGCATCCTGCTCCTGGAGGGCGGGGTGACCTTCCACCTGACCGGGCCGCGCACCTGGCGCAACCTGGCGCCGTTCGCCGGCGCCCGGGTGGGGTACGCGCGGCAGATCACCGGCCGCGACTCGGCGGAGAGCACGGTGCCCTCGCCGGAGCGCTACCGCTTCGGCCCCGCCTTTGCGGTTGGCGCCAGCGCGGGGACGGACTTCTTCCTCGCCCGCAGCCTGTCGCTGCGCCTGGAGCTGAACGGCCGGCTCTGGCGCGAGTCGGCGCCGGCGGGGTTCCGCGCCACGAGGCAGAGCAAGATCTCGGAGTGGAACAGCGCTTCGTCGGTGCAGCTCGGGGCGGCAGTGCACTTCTAACCAGCCGGACGGACCTGGACCGATGCGGGGCGACTTCGGAACGTTCGACTTCTCGGAGATGGCCGACGACGAGATCTACGACCTCGTCGTGCAGCACCTGGGCGAGTACCCCGAGCTGGACGTGGGGTGGATCGACGTGACGGTGCGCGACGGCCACGTGACCCTCTCCGGCCGCGTCTCGTCCGACGGCGAGGTGCAGGTGGCGGAGAAGGCGCTGGTGGACGTGCTGGGCCTTCCCGAGGAGAGCTTCACCAACCACCTGGTGGTCGACGAGCTGCACCGCGGCGAGATGCCCGAGGCGGCCGACGACGCGGTGACCGCCGAGCTGGAGGCCGACGACCAGCTCGGCGCGCCGAACTTCTCCCAGTCCGACACCGCCGAGCACCTGGTGGAGGACCTGGACGCGCTGACCTACGGCACCCACGACGCGGGCGAGGCCGTGCAGGAGGGCGCCAGCTACGAGCCGCCCGACCGGCCGGTGGCGGACGGGTACGGGAGCCTGGAGGATCACTGAACGGCAGTGCCGAGTGCCTAGTGCCTAGTGCCTAGTGCCCAGTGCCTGGAATAACCGAGCGGGCCCGACGGAGTCGTCGGAGCCCGCTCTTGTCAGCACTAGGCACTTGGGACCAGGCACTAGGCACTTCCCTCCCTACTCCGACGGCTGATCCTCAGCCGTGGTCTGGTCGCCGGCGCCCTGCACCACCATGTCGCCGTGGGTGTCGTGCGGCTGGTCCACGCGGACGGTGAGGTTGTTCACCACGCCGCGCACGCCGTCGGCCTCCCAGGCGTCGTCCCAGGCGTAGCGCGCCTCCATGTAGTCGTTCACCTCGCCGGTGAGCGTCACGATCCCGTCCTCCACCTTCACCTCGATCCGGTCCGGGTCGAGCCACGCGTCGGCCGACATGCGGCGGTAGACGGCGTCGCGCACCTCGTCGTCGCCCAGCTCGTCGTCGCCGTACTCGTGCTGGTGCGCCTCCCACTCGCGCGACTGGCGCTCCTGCCGGTACTCGGGGTGGCGGCGATACGCCTCCTCCGGCATGAACGGCGCGCGCGCGTACCCGCCGTCGTAGCCGCGGCCGGGCGCACGGCCCACGCCGGGGCCGCCGTAGTACCCACCACGCGCGGGACCGCCGGGGTGGCCGCCCTCGTAGGCGCCGCCGTACTCTCCGCGGACCGGCCCTCCACCCATCCCGCCGTGGAACCCGCCCGGCCACCCTCCGAATCCCTGCCCGGGACCGAATCCCCCGCCCATCCCACTGTATTGGCCCCCGCCCATCGTCATGCCGCCGCGCCGGAACGGCGGGCCCTCAGGGCGCGGCGGGAATCCCCGGCCGCCACCCTGCCCCTGCCACCCGCCGCGCGGCCCACCGTAGCCTCCATCGTAGCGCGCCATCGCACTTCCTCCTCTTCCGAATCTTCGATTCCCACTCGCCAGCGGTGGCGCGCAAGAGGCGTTCCGGGTGCGCGAGGAGCGGGGGCGGGGTAGATTCTGCGGGGTTCGGGCGGATGAATCCGCTGCTCCGCTGCAACAACTACACGAAGTCCGCCTTCGCGGACTGCAGGCTGCAGTGTGGCCGGATTCGCGGGGTACGCGACGAGCACCCCAACGCCCGAGGTTGGGACCCCTCAGGAGTGCCGTGGGGCCGGTCGCGTGCCCTGCGATCGCGGCGGAACGGAAGGTGGTAGTCCGCGAAGGCGGCGCGAAGGCGGACTTCGTGTCTTTGTTGCCGCGGACCGCGGATTCATCCACCCGGCTCCAAGTGGGGCGCGCCACGATCCCGAGGAATGATTCGAATCTCGCCCGCGCCTGATGCCGTCGCCTCGCTCGGCGCGATCCTCGCCGGGGGCGCGAGCCGCCGCTTCGGACCGTCCAAGGCGCTGGCGATCGTCGGCGGACGCACGATCGTGGAGCGCGTCCGCGATGCGATGGAGGCGGCGGTTGGGTGCGTCGTCCTGATCGCGTACGACCGGGAGATGGCTGCGGCGCTGGGCGTGCAATCCCGCCCTGACCTTCAGCCAGGGTGCGGGCCGGTCGCGGGAATCGAGACGGCGCTGCGCTGGGCGGAGGAGGAGGGGCGTCCCGGCGCGCTGGTGGCCGCGTGCGACATGCCGTTCCTCGATGCGCGGGCCTTGCGGCTCCTCGCCGATTTCGCCCGCAGCAATCCATCCACCGACGCAGTAGCTGTAAGGATGGGGAATGGAAGGAAGCCGCCGCTGTGCGCTTGGCTGTCGGTGCGATGCCTGCCGGCGGCGGAGCGCGTGGTTGCGGGCGAGGATCGCTCCTTCGGCGTGCTGCTCTCGGCGGTGGCGACCGCGTGGGTGCCGGGGGAGGACGTCGCCCGCATCCGATCTCCCGAAACGATGTTCTTCAACGTGAACACCCCCGACGACCTCCGCCGCGCCGAGCGGATCGCGCGAGAGCTGGATGAGTCCGCCTGACCTTCCCCCCGCCGTCTGCATCGTGGGCCGCAAGAACAGCGGCAAGACCACGCTCACCGTCGCGCTGGCGGCGGAGCTGGGGCGCCGGGGCCGCCGCGTCGCCACCATCAAGCACGGCCACCACGCCTTCGAGACCGACGAGCCCGGCCGCGACAGCTGGCGGCACTTCAACGAGGGCCGCGCCGAGGCCACCCTCATGGCCGGTACCGGCAAGATCGCGCTGGTGATGCGGATCGACGGAGAGCCCGACCCCGAGCGCCTGGTCGCAGACTTCTACGCCGGGCGCGGCTACGACCTGGTGCTGATCGAGGGATGGAAGCACGGCGCGCTCCCCAAGGTCGAGGTCTTCCGCCGCGCGATCCACGACCGGCCGGTCTACGACGCGGACGATGCCGACGCCGCCGCGCGCTTCCTCGCCATCGTGACCGACGCCCCGGGGCTCCAGGCGCGCTGTCCCGTCATCCCGCTCGACGCGGACGGCGCGCACGTCGGCCCCGTCGCGGACCTGCTGGAGGCGCGGCTGTCAGGCGGATCGGCCGATGCGCGCTGATCGGGCGGACTGGCTCGCGCCCGCCGAGGCGCTGCGCCGGATGGTCGCCGGCGTGGAGCCGCTCGGCACGGAGACGCGGCCGCTGCTCTCGGCGCTCGGCTCCGTGCTGGCGGAAGACGTCGCCGCGGCCGTGGACCTGCCGCCGTGGGACAACTCGGCGATGGATGGCTTCGCCGTGCGCTCCGCGGAGGTGGCCGGCGCCTCCGAGCAGCACCCCATCGTGCTGCGCGTGGTGGACGACGTCGCCGCCGGCGGCTTCCCGGCGCGCGCGCTGGGACCCGGCGAGGCCGCGCGGATCATGACCGGCGCACCCGTCCCCGCCGGCGCGGACGGCGTGATCCGCGTGGAGCACACCGACGGCGGCGCGGGCATCGGCACGCACGAGGGCCGCGTCTCCATCCGCTCCGACGCGGACGCGGGGAAGAACGTGCGGCCGCGCGGCGAGGACGTGCGCGCCGGCGACACCGTCCTCCGCGCCGGGACCCTGCTGCGCGCGCCGCAGCTCGCCGTGGCCGCGTCGCTGGGGAGGGCCGGGCTCGTGGTGCATCGCCGCCCCCTCGTCGCCATCGCCACTTCGGGCGACGAGCTGGTGGACGTGGACGGCTATGACGAGGTGCGAGCGGGGCGGAAGATCGTCAACGGCAACAGCTACGCGCTGGCCGCGCAGCTCGCGGAGAGCGGGATCGAGGCGCGCGTGCTGGGCATCGCCCGCGACACGCCGGAGAGCCTGCGCGCGCTGCTGCGCGGCGCCGAGGGGTGCGACGCGCTGATCACCAGCGCGGGGATCAGCGTCGGCGAGCACGACCACGTCCGCCGCGTGCTGGAGGAGATGGAGGCGCGGGTGGAGTTCTGGCGCGTGCGCATCCGCCCGGGGTCGGCGCTGGCGTTCGGGCGGGTGGGTGCGCTGGGGGGCATCCCCTGGTTCGGGCTGCCGGGGAACCCGGTGTCGACGATGGTGACCTTCGAGCTCTTCGTGCGCCCCGCGCTGCTGCGGATGTGCGGCCGCGAGCGCATCTACCAGCCGATGGCCGACGCCGTGCTGCGGGAGCGCTTCACCGCGCGGGGCGAGCTGGTGCAGGTCCCCCGGCTGCGGCTGGAGCGAGAGGACGGGACCCTCTTCGCCCGCCTCACCGGCGCGCAGGGCTCCGGCATCGCCACCTCCATGGCCGCCGCCGATGCGCTCGGCATCATCCCCCCCGGCGCGGAGCTGGAGGCCGGCGACACCGTGCGGGCCGTGCTCCTGGGCGGCGCGCCGCTGGTGGATCGATCGTACTTCTGAAGATCGGCTCACGCGGAGGCACGGAGGCACGGAGAGACACTGCGCATCTTTTTATCTTGATGCGGGATGCCGGAGCGCGTACGATTGGCTGCGGCGGCAACCCGTCCACCCTCCCCACTCGAGGTTCGCTCAATGAGCCAGCAGCGCCCGTGGACCGAGCACTACGTGCCGGGAACGCGTACCGAGATCCCCCCGATCCAGTACAAGCACCTGCCGGACATGGTGCGCTACGTGGCCCAGCAGTTCGGCCCCCGCAAGGCATTCACCCAGTGCATGCCCAACGGGATGGACGCCACCCTCACCTATGCCCAGGGCGACCGGCTCTCCGACCACTTCGCCGCGTACCTGCGCGAGGTGGTGAAGCTGCAGCCGGGCGACCGGGTGGCGGTGCAGCTCCCCAACTGCCTGGCCTACCCGGTGGTGGCGTTCGGGGTGCTCAAGGCGGGGTGCGTGCTGGTGAACACCAACCCGCTCTACACGGCACGGGAGATGGCGCACCAGTTCTCCGACTCCGGGGCGCGCGTGCTGGTGATCCTGGACATGTTCGCCGACCGCCTCCCCGCTGTGCTGCCCAAGACGAAGATCGAGACGGTGGTGCTGGCCAGCATCGCGGAGCTCTTCTCGCCCATCCGGCGGCTGCTGATCAAGACGGTGCTCAAGTACGTGCGCAAGGAGGTGCCGAAGGCCACCGTGGCGCACATCCGCTTCCCCGCCGCGCTCAAGGCGGGCGCGGCCGCCGCGGCGAAGGTGAAGGTTCCCGCCTACGTGGCGGACGTGATCCTGGACGATCCCGCCGCGCTCCAGTACACGGGGGGCACGACCGGCGTGAGCAAGGGCGCCGTGCTCACGCACCGCAACCTGCTCGGCAACACCATGCAGCTCGAGGAGGTCAGCAAGCACTTCCTCAACACCGGCGAAGAGACGGTGCTCACCGCGCTCCCGTTCTACCACATCTTCGCCTTCACGGTGAACCTGCTCCTCTTCTACATGCTGGGCGGGCACGACGTGATGGTCCCCTCGCCGCGGCCCATCACCAACCTGAAGAAGGCGTGGGCCAAGTACCCCATCACCTGGTTCACCGGGGTGAACACGCTCTTCAACGCGCTGCTGAACGAGGACTGGTTCCGCGAGAGCCCGCCCAAGCACCTGGTGGCCTCGCTGGCGGGGGGGATGGCGCTGCACTCGTCGGTGGCGGCGCGCTGGAAGGAGGTGACGGGAACGCCGGTGGTGGAGGGGTACGGCCTCACCGAGACCTCGCCGGTGGTCACCTTCAACCCCATCGGGGGGATGGTGAAGGACGGCACCATCGGCGTGCCGCTCCCCTCGACCGAAGTGAAGCTGGTGGACGAGACGGGCGCGGAGGTGGGCGTGGACGAGCCCGGCGAGCTGCTGGTGAAGGGGCCGCAGGTGATGCCGGGCTACTGGCAGCGCCCCGACGAGACGGCCAAGGTGATCGACGCCGACGGCTGGCTGCGCACCGGCGACGTGGCGGCGATGGACCACGACGGCTACGTGCGCATCGTGGACCGCAAGAAGGACATGGTGCTGGTGAGCGGCTTCAACGTCTATCCGAACGAGGTGGAGGCGGTGATCGCGGAGCTCCCGGAGGTGGCCGAGGTGGGGGTGATCGGCGTCCCCGACGAGCGCACGGGCGAGGCGGTGAAGGCGGTGGTGGTGAAGAAGAACCCCGCGCTCACCGCCGACGACATCATCCGCCACTGCCGCGAGCAGCTCACCTCGTACAAGGTGCCGCGCCACGTGGAGTTCCGGGCCGAGCTGCCGAAGACCAACGTCGGCAAGATCCTGCGCAAGGACCTGCGGACGCCGGCGCCGGCTGCGGAGAAGGCCGCGGTCTAGTCAACGGAATCTCATACCAAATCCGGGGATAGCGTTGGCGCATCTCACCGATTCACGTGCTGACGCGGATGGCCGGCCTCAGGATAACGTCGTTTGTTTGAGATGCGTTCAACACCAGGTGTTCAGGCGGATTGGGTATCACACAGAGACACGGAGACGCAGAGAGGCGCGGCGGCCTCTCTGCGTCTCCGCGTCTCTGCGTGAGATCTTTCGTCAGACGTCCGGGGGCTGGATGTCGCGCGCCTGCTCGGCGACCTCGCGGGTCTGCTCGCGCAGCTCATCGGCGTCGCTCGCGAGCGCCCGCACCTCGCCGGTGCGCTCGTGGGCGTCTGCGTGGATCGCGGAGAGGCGCTGGGCGTTCTCGGCGAGCAGCCGCTGGCTGTCTTCCATCGTCTCCGCCGCCTGCGCCTGCTGCTCGGCGAGCGCCTCCTGCCGCTGGAAGGTGCGCACGTCGTCCTCCGCCCGCACCTGGTCGGCCGCGGCGATGTCGGGGTGCGGATGGTCCGGGCGCCCCGCCGCCACCGGCCGCTCCACCTCGGCAGCGTGGGCCGCCTCGGCGGCGAGGCGGCGGTCGCGCTCGGCCATCTCGCCCAGCGTGGGGGCGGCCGGGCTGCTGTGATCGGACATGGCGTGATCCTCCGGCTCGTCGTTGGCTCTCGTCTGCGCGACGGTATCGCAAGAGGTCAGCCAGACGGGCTCGTCGGGTGGCAGGGCGAATGAATTCGCTGCAACGACTACACGAAGTCCGCCTTCGCGGACTATCGGCCCCGGCGAGAGCCGAAACCGTGCGGCACGCGACCCGCTCCGCATCGGCCGAAGTTCGCTGACCTCGGCCAGATCAGCGCCAGTCGCGTGCTTCCCGGCGGAGGGAGCACGGGAGGCAGTAGTCCGCGCAGGCGGACTTCGTGTAGTCGTTGCCGCGGATTTATCCGCCCGGCCTACCTCGGCCACCACCAGGCACCGACGCGACACGGGGCTCCCCGCCGCACTGGCGAGGAGCCCCCGGTTCGTCGTCCGCCGGCTGTCCGGAGCGTCTACTGGTACTGGATGTAGAGCGGCTGCGGCCAGAGGCTCAGCACGTCGCGCGGCGTCATCAGCGGGTCGCCCTTCTTGGTGTCGTTGTGGTAGAAGAGCTTGAAGCCGGTGAACTCCACCGGATGCCGCACGATGTAGTCGCGGTAGCTGTCGTACTTCAGCCAGGGCGCGCCCCAGCCGTCCATGTCCATCACGAACTCGACCTCGGGGCGCAGCCGGATGTTCTGCGCGTCGGGCACCATGTTGCGGGTGAAGCGGTGGATCACCAGCACCTTCGGCGGCAGGTTGTTCTCGCGCACGATGCGGGCGAGCTGGTCCGTCACCCAGTTGATGTCGGCCGCGTACATCGTCCCGATCCTGCGCCCCGGCACCACGCCGCCGCGCATGTAGAACTCGGGGTCCACCGCGAAGTGGACGTCGGGGCGCTTCAGGAACTCGAAGAAGCGCGGCATGATGTTGCGGATGTCGTCGGTGCCCACCTGCACGTCGAGGAACATGACCGCGTTGATCGACCTGGCCATCTGGTAGATGGAGTCGACCGCGTGGTCGCGCATCTGCGCCCGGTAGTGCCCCGACGGGCCGGGCGCGCCCTGCGCCACCACCGCGATCAGGTGCAGCGCGGGGATCGCCCGGGTGCTCGGGTCGGCCTGGTTCCAGCGCTGGACCTCGGCCTGCAGGCGCCGCAGCATCTCGTCGCGCGGAAACTCGCCCAGCGCGCCCATCCGCGTGGAGCTGGGATTGCCGTAGTACGCGACGATGCGGTTGCAGGGGAGCAGGTCGCCGTCGCGGAACTCCCCCTTCTTGGGATACCACCCCTGCTCCTTGGCGAAGATCGGGTTGCGCCCCGCGCCGGGCCTCGGGGCCGCCGAGTCGGCCGCCAGCGCGCGGGCGGCGGAGTCGAGGCGCGCCTGCAGCCGGTTGAAGCACTGCTGCGACTCGGCGGCAGTCTTCCCGTAGGCGGTCCGTACCGGCGCCGGCTGGCTTGCCTTCGTGGTGTCGCCCCGCTGCCCCGGCCGGCTGCCGGCCTTGCCGTCCTTCGCCTGCTGGCCTGCCGCGGCACCGCCCTTGTCACCGCCGCACGCCGCCAGCGCCGCGATCAGCGCCGCCGCGGCGAGCGGGCGGGCGCACGCCATGAACGAGCGAGTCAATCGGATTCCCTCCGTCTGGTTCATTCCCGGGAGCTTTCTGGGTTGTTTTCAGGACGCTGCACGGGTCCTTGCAACCCGCGGGCCGGGGGGCGGTTAGGGAGTGGAGCAGGGCTCGCGGGCGACCCGAGTGGCTCGCGTGCAGGTCTGGAGCCGGCCTCGGCTCAGCGCCCTCTCCGGCTCGCTCAGGCTCGCCACCTCTCCCGTACCGGGAGAGGTTGATTTGCCAGTGCCTGCGCGAGGTCCGCACCGGCAGCGCGAAAGCGAAGTCACACGGTCGCGTGCAGGCCGCACCGTCGCCGCGTCCGCCCCCCTCTCCCGGTACGGGAGAGGGAATTGCGCTCTAAGGCGCAGGGGAGAGGGCGCCGCGGCCGCGGATGCGCGGCATCCTCCGGACCTGTGCGCCCAGCCTAGCCGCGCACGGGATGGCCGCGGGCGGCGAGGTAGCGGCGCGCCTCGGCGATGGTGAACTCGCCGAAGTGGAAGATGGAGGCGGCGAGCACGGCGTGCGCCCCGGCGGCGAGCGCCTGGTCCAGGTGCTCCAGCGCCCCCGCCCCGCCCGAGGCGATCACGGGGATGCGCACCGCCCCGCTCACCGCGCGCACCAGCTCCAGGTCGTAGCCGTCGCGGGTGCCGTCGCGGTCCATCGAGGTGAGCAGGATCTCCCCCGCGCCCAGGCGCTCCACGCGCTCCGCCCACTCGACGGCGTCGATCCCCGTCCCCCGCCGCCCGCCGTGGGTGAACACCTCGAAGCCCGACGGGGTGCGCGCCGCCGCATCGGGCGCCGCCCGGCGCGCGTCGACGGCCACCACCACGCACTGCGAGCCGAAGTGGTCCGCCGCGCGCGCCACCAGGTCGGGGTCGGCGACGGCGGCGGTGTTGACGGAGACCTTGTCGGCGCCGGCGCCCAGGATCGCCACGAAGTCGTCCACGGTGCGCACGCCCCCGCCCACGGTGAAGGGGATGAAGACGTTGTCCGCGGTGCGGCGGATCATCTCCAGCGTGCTCCGGCGCCCCTCGTGGCTGGCGGTGATGTCGAGGAAGCAGAGCTCGTCGGCGCGCTGTGCGTCGTAGCGCATCGCCTGCTCCACGGGGTCGCCCGCGTCGCGCAGCGCCTCGAACTGGATCCCCTTCACCACCCGCCCGTCCTTCACGTCCAGGCAGGGGATGATGCGCTTGGCCAGGCTCACCCGAACCCCAGGGTGCGCAGCCGCGCCACCATCCCGTCGGTCAGCTCGCCGCGGCAGACGCCCTCCACCGGGCCGCGCAGCACCAGGCTCCAGTCGTCGCGCACCTCCACCCGCAGGGTGCCGCCGGGCATGCGCACGGCCACCTGCCGCCCGCTCACCATCCCCCGGCGCACGGCGGTGGCGGCCACGGCGCAGGCGCTGGAGCCCGAGGCGCGCGTCTCCCCCGCCCCGCGCTCCCACACCCAGGCGTCCACCTCGCCGGGCCCGGCGGCCACGGCGAACTGCACGTTGGTGCCGCGGGCGAAGTCGGGGTGGGTGGAGATCTGCGGGGCGCGGCGGCGCAGCTCCTCCACGTCGAGCTCGTCCTGGAACACCACGCAGTGGGGATTGCCGACGGAGACGGTGTTGATCAGCACGCGGTCGCCGGAGGGAAGCTCCAACGCCTCCTCGTCCACCTCGCGGTCGGGCCCGGCGAGCCCCACGTCGGCGCTGCGGAACGAGGCGGTGCCCATCTCCACCTCCACGTCCAGCACGCCGTCGTCGCTCTCGTCCACGATGCGGACGCGAACGATGCCGCCCGGCGTCTCCACCGTGAACGGCGGCCCGATGCGCACGCGGCCGCGGTCCAGCAGGTAGGCGGCGTAGATGCGGATGCCGTTGCCGCTCTTCTCGGCCTCGGTCCCGTCGGGGTTGAAGATGCGCAGCCCGAAGTCCGCCGCCTCGGCGGGGACGGCGGCCAGGATGCCGTCGGAGCCCACGCCGGAGTTGCGGTCGCAGAGCAGGCGCACGGCGGGCGGGGTGAGGTCGAACGGGAGCCCCTCCAGCTCCAGCGCCAAGTAGTCGTTCCCCAGCCCGTGCCCCTTGTAGAAGACGGCGCGCTCAGGCATCAGCTCTCGTCCTCGGCGTCGTCAGAATGACACCCATTGGCGTGGTGCGACGAAGCCGCGGGTGCAGTCCGCGAAGGCGGACTTCGTGCCGTTCCAGCGGCGGGTTTCCAACCCGTCGTTCCCCAGCCCGTGGCCCTTGTAGAAGACGGCGCGCTCAGGCATCAGGTCCACGGATTGAGGATTGGCGCGCCGCGACCTGCACAGTCGCGTTCGTTCCGCGTCACGAGCGTCATACCATAAACAATCGCCGTGGCGACGAGCAGTCCATCGACGGTGGGCAGGACGCGGCCCTGCTTCTGCCCCTCTGCAGTGACGCGTCCCCACTCCAGGGCAACCTGTTCGTTCACGGGAAGAATGCGTCCGCGAAATTCGGCGGGGAGCATCGAGCTGAGCCAGTTCTCGAGCGCGCCGCGCCGCGCATCCTGGAAGCGCAGTTCGATCCCCTTGCGGATCTCGCCGAACGAGAGGACGCTGACGAACAGGTCGAGTGAGGATTGCTGGAGACCCCAGGCCAGAACGGCAGGGTTGGGACGGCGGCTGACGCCCTCGGAAAGGGCGTTCGTGTCGAGTAGATATCGCATGTCAGTGATCGAAATCGATGTCGCGGGGCACGTCCCGCGCACGTTCGATTTCGAAGTCGATCCCGTCTTCCGCAATCGCTTTCGCCAGCGGAGAGGCCTGCAGGAACTCGAACAGGTTCTGCGGCGGCGCGGCCAACCGTTCGTACTCGGACGCGCTGATCACGACCACCGCATCGCGACCATTACGCGTGACACGCTGTGGCTGGTCGTCCAACGCAAGTCGTACGACCTCGCTGAAGCGGTTCTTCGCGTCCTCCAGCTTCCAGGTTTTCATCTTCGCTCCGCAGATGCTGTCTAGTCTGGCCAGACGATAACAATACCTCGAATCCGGTAG
This sequence comes from Longimicrobiaceae bacterium, assembly GCA_045803205.1. Classification (GTDB taxonomy): domain Bacteria; phylum Gemmatimonadota; class Gemmatimonadetes; order Longimicrobiales; family Longimicrobiaceae; genus Longimicrobium. The sequence continues at coordinate 736 of JBJMPM010000282.1, read as the reverse complement.
ACAAACAAGGCTGTCCTCCGTCGCCAGGGATGTGCGTGGACGTCACCAGCAGCAATCGGCGTATTCCGAACAACTCAGGAATTGCGAGCGCCCATGTTCCAGGTGCCCCCCAGTTCCATCCCGGTCAGGTCCAGATCTCCCCGCCGTGATCACGTTCGTTGATGCGGCGGCAAATCTCCTCGGCCTGGGCGCGGTCGCGGCAGGGAAGGATGAAATGGCTGCGTCCCGTGCGGCCGTCCCACACGGCCCAGGTTCCATTGGGATTCTTGTGGACCTTCACCGGACCGACGCCCGGTGGGATCACGTGCCTGCCCATGCTCACGTCTCCGCGAAGTTGCGCAGGATGCACTGCGCACATCTGTATGGAAGGCTCGCCGGGGCCGCTGCCGAGCCGAACCCACGCGCGATTCTTCGGCCCTGCGACCATCGGGGCAAGGCTGGGCCGGTGTTGCCGGGCATCAGGCTCAGAATGACACCCGCTGGGGCGGCGCAACGAAGCCCGGGGTACAGTCCGCGAAGGCGGACTTCGTGCCGTTCCAGCGGCGGATTTCCAATCCGTCGTGGATTTCCACCCCGTCGTGAATTTCCAACCCGTCGTGATCCCGGTCCGCGGCTCTGGTCGCGTTGTGGAACAATCGGTGCGCGGGGCAGTATTGCCGGGAGAGACCGGGATGACGGCGGCGGGGACTTCGCATCACCCAGCGGAGCGATGATCAAGGTACGGGTGCAGAGCCTG
>JBJMPM010000274.1:0-17586 GCA_045803205.1 Longimicrobiaceae bacterium | reverse complement strand
CGCGGAGACACGGAGGGATTCAGCGTTCTCCCCCTCCGTGTCTCCGCGTCTCTGCGTGAGGCGATCCGTTTCCTACCGCGCCGCCAGCCCCCGCTCGCCCCGGTACTCGTCCTCCGCCGCCTTCAGCGCGTCCCAGGCGCGCGCGGCGTAGCGGCCGGGGAGCGCCTCGCGCGGGGCGCGGCGCGTGGGCCAGGGGGTGCCCGCGTCGTCCAGCTCGCCGGGGTAGAGCCCCAGCGCGGCGCCCACGATGGAGCGCGCCAGCTCGCGGCGGGTGGTGGCGTCGGCGCGCCCCAGCACGTCCAGCGCGCGCAGCGGCCCCTGCGAGAACACGTCCGCCAGGAACGCCGCGTACTCGTCCTTCAGCCGCCCCGGCCCCAGCGCCGCGTAGCGCTCGAAGAGCCCGGCCAGCGCCTCGTCGTCGTCGTCCTTCACCCCGCGGAAGAGGAGGACGCTCGCCACCGACGGCCAGCGCGCGTCGGTCTCGGCGAAGGCGTCGGCCACCAGCTCGTCGTCCAGCCGCGCCAGGAGCTCGGGCGTCGACTCCCCCTCCAGCTCCACCACGAACGGGTCGCGCGGCGGCGGGGTTCCCGCGGGGCGGGTGGCGCGGCGCGCGGGTGCCGGCGGCGGCTCGGCCTCCACCTCGCGGCCGCCGCCCACGATCACCACCTCCGTCCCCACCTGCACGTCGTGGTACAGGCGCAGCGCGTTCGCGTCGGAAAGGCGGATGCAGCCGTGGCTCACCCGCCGCCCCAGCAGCTCCGGCTTGTCGGTGCCGTGGATGGCCAGCCCGTGGCCGATGTACACCGCCGCCGCGCCCAGCCCGCGCGGGAAGCGCCGCTTGGGGTCGTTCTGCCCGGGAACGGGAAGGTCGTGCTCCAGGAAGTACCAGTCGGGCGCGATCCAGTCCGGCTCGCGCGCCTTGTACGCCACGTGGTACGTGCCGTTGGGGGTGTGGAAGTCCCAGGCGTCGCGGTCGGTCTCCATCCGCAGCCCGGTGCCGGTGCCCACGGGCGCGCTCCAGAGCACCCGCCGCCCCCTGGCGAAGTAGAGCCGGTTCTGGTCCAGGTCCACCACCACGGCGTACCCGCCGCGCGCCAGCGCCTGCGAGCGCACGCGGATCCCCTGCGAGCTGGCGGTGCGGTACCCGGTCTGCGCCGCCGCGTCGTGCGCCAGCGTGAGCGCGAGGGCGAAGAGCGTGAGTCGAACGATCTTCATCGAAGTGCCACGGTGGGGGTTCTCCCCGACGTACCCGACGGCCTCCGTGCAAGATCCGCATCCCTGAAAAGCAATCTCTCACAGGGGCCACAGGGGACACGGAGGCAGTCCTCTGTGTCCCCTGTGACCTCCGTGAGAGAAAAAGCCGTCAGACTCCGGCCGGCTCGAGCTCTTCGAGCAGGGCGGTGAGCTTCTCGAGGTGCTGGGGGGTGCAGAAGAGGCGGATCTCGCCGCGCTCGCCGGCGCGGACCCTGGGGCGGGTGAAGCAGACGACGCGGTGGGTCTTGCAGAGGTGGTCGAGCGCGCGGCCGGCGCGGGCGGTGTCGGCGGACCGGTCTTTCCTGCGCCATCCCAGGTGGATGGCCACGTCTTCCGCGCTGACCGCGTCGTGGATGCAGGGGGTGAAGGCGTCGTCGTCCAGCGTCTCGATCACCAGCTCGCGGTCGCGCAGGTAGCGGAAGGCCTTGTCGGCGTCGCGGGCGCACCCCTCGGTGTTGGGCACCTCGGCCGAGTGCACGCCCACCAGGTCGCAGCACTCGCTCCCCACCGCGTTCTCCTCGTCCCCTTCCTTCCATTGCTCCAGGGCCATCTGCTCGGCGGCCTTGCGGCTCTCGGCGTCGACGGCGTAGCGCACCGTCTGCTTGAAGGTGATCTCGACCTCGAAACGCTTCGCCATCTGCGGTTTCCCTGGCTCCCCAGCCATGGTCGGGCGCGGCCCCATCGGGCGCGCCGGTGTCGCTGTTCTGATGTTTCCGGATCCGGCCGCGGCGCGAACGCGAGGATCGGGCCAGCGGGTCCGGACGACAGATTGTCCTAGATTGATAACGACGAATGGACGAAAAGGGGAGTGGGTCGTGCGCTGTTACGATGTGATACGCCCGCGGATGGCGCCGCCGGAGCGCCCCCGCGCCGCACTCAGCAGACCCTAACGCGCTGCAGTGGAATGAATTGAGGAGATTCGGAGAGGACGCGCGCGCCGGACGGCGTACGTCCGGCGGCGGCTTACGCGCGCTTGCGCAGGGAGTCGAAGGTGAGCACCCGCGCCTCCCTCGGCTCGGCGGAGAGGAGGTCGAGGAGCGAGGTCTGATAGCGCGCGTCGGAGGGGACCTGGTGGCAGCGGCGGCAGCGGGCCTCGTAGCTCTCGGCGCCGCCCACCTGCACCACGGGGCTCTCGTAGGGGGCCGGCTCGCCGTTCACCAGCCGCTGGTTGCGCGTGGCCGAGGCGCCGCAGACCATGCAGATGGCGTGCAGCTTGTCCACCGTCTCCGCCATCGCCAGGATGCGCGGCATGGGGCCGAAGGGCTCGCCGCGGAAGTCCATGTCGATGCCGGCCACGAGCACCCGCGCCCCGCGGTCGGCCAGCACGGTGAGCAGGTCGACGATCCCGTCGTCCAGGAACTGCGCCTCGTCGACGGCGATCACCTGGGCGCCCGGGTGCACCTGCTCGGCGATCTCCATCGAACTCTTCACCGGGATCGCGTCCACGCCCGAGCCGTCGTGCGAGCTCACGTGGCCGATGCCGTGGTAGCGGTCGTCGAGGGCGGACTTGAACACCTGCACGCGGCGGCGGGCGATCAGCGCGCGGCGCACGCGGCGGATCAGCTCCTCGGACTTTCCCGAGAACATCACCCCGGTGATGACCTCGATCCAGCCCTGGCCGTCGCCCTGGTAGAGCGTGACGTCTCTCAACTCCGGGAGCCTGCGGGGGTGGCGCGGAAGGATGGGACTCCGGCGGGGGGCCGGGCGACGGAAAGGTAGCCGGGGCGCCGGGGTGCGGCAACCGTCGCGGCTACCCCTTGCTACGGCGGCGGTTGCGCTTCTCGAACACCACCTCGTCTTCCAGGATCATGTAGCGGATCATCCGCTCGCGGGCGTCGGGGAAGGCCTCCTGCCGGTCGCGGAAGCGGTCGTTGGAGACGATGTAGGCGTCGAGCTCGCGGGCGAAGGAGAGGATGAACCAGTCGGCGTCCGTCCCCGCGGGCGCCTGCCGGATCTCGCCGTCGTCGATGAGCTGCTCGTACTTCTGCGCCTCGTCGATCTGGTGGCGGAGCGCGGCGTCGGCGACGACGATGGGCTCCAGCCCCTCCTCCTCGAGCCTGGCGACCACCAGCTCGATGTTGCGCAGGCGTGCCTTCTCCCCCTCGCTGCTGTGGGCCACGTTCGACCCGTCCACGAGGGCCTTCCCCGAGCGCTCCTGCCGCGGGATGCGCTTCGGCCGCTGGTGGTGCTGCTGCGTCATTCCCTCTCCCCGTCCCCGGTCCGGCCCGCACCCATCGCACGCCGGGTGCCAGCGAAACACGGTGCGATGCCGCGAAGGTTGTCGCGGGGTCTATGCGAGTAAACTCGCCGCTACCAAGGCACGCTGTCCGCCTTCGCGGACATCAACTGCAACGGCCTCGCGCGCCACGCACGTCTCCGCGTCAATCCGCAGTCCGCGAAGGCGGACCGCGTGATGTTGTAGCGGCGAGTTTACTCGCATCGACGCGAAATCATCACCCCACCCGCCGGGTCTCGTCGCGCCCGAGCTGGCCGACGATCCAGGTGGCGGCGTAGTCGATGGCGGCGGGAGGGAGGATGTGGCCCGCGCTCCACCACTTGAGCTCCTTCGGCTCCTGCGCGGCCTCGAAGAGGCGGCGGGCCTGGTCGGGCTTCACCGTGCGGTCGTTCTTCCCGTGCACCATCAGCAGCGGGCGCCCGTCCAGCCGGCGCACGGCGCGCAGCGGGTCGGCGATGGCGCGCGCCACGGCGGAGAGCGGCGTCCCCTCCGGCAGGTCGCCGCCGGCCGCGAGGACGACGGCGCGCGCGGCGGGCTCGTCGGCGGCCACCATCACCGCCAGGAAGGAGCCGAGCGAGTACCCGGCCACCCCCAGGCAGCCGCGGTCCACCTCCGGCCGCGCGCCCAGGTAGCCGAAGGCGAGCCGGCACTCGCGCAGCGCCTGCCGCCAGAGCCCGAACACCGCCAGCGGGTTGCGCGCGGCCTGTGCCTGCAGCGGGTCCTGCCGCGAGCCGTGCAGCGGGAGGTCGATGGAGAGGCTGGCGACGCCCTGCCGCAGCAGCGCCATCCCCACCCCGCTCACCATCACGTCGCGCCGCGACGAGTAGCCGTGCAGGAGCAGCACCCCGCCGGAGGGCGCCTCCTTCGGCAGGAGCAGGGTACCGGGGATCGGCTCGCCGGTGGTGCGGAACTCCACCTCCAGCCGCCGCCCGCCCGCGACGGCGCGCTCCGAGGTCGTCGTTTGCCGGATCTTCGTTGCCATGCTCCGGCGCCCCGGCAAGAAGACTGCCGCGCACGTTCTCCGCTGACTCCGTTGACTCCGTGTGAGATCGACCCATGTTTGGCATCACACGGAGTCAACGGAGTCAACGGAAATGCCACGGAGCGACTGGACGTACCGCGGGCGCTGGGCGCTGGTGACGGGCGCCTCGGCGGGGATCGGCGAGGCGTTCGCGCGCGAGCTGGCGCGGCGGGGGATGAACGTGGCGCTCGCCGCCCGCCGCGAGGACCGCCTGCGCCGGCTGGCGGACGAGATCGGGCGCGCGCACCGGGTGCACACCCTCGTGATCCCCATCGACCTGGGGCGCGAGCGCGCGGCGGAGGCGCTCTGGATGGCGGTCTCCGCTTCGCGGCAGATCCACCTCCTGGTGAACAACGCGGGGTTCGGGCTGAAGGGACCCTTCACCGAGCTCCCGCTGGAGCGGCAGGCGGAGATGGTGCGCGTGAACTGCATCGCGCCGCTGGAGCTCGCGCACCACGCGCTGCGCCACATGCGCGGGCGCGGCGGCGGCATCGTCAACGTCGCCTCCGTCGCCGGCTTCCAGCCGATCCCGCTGATGGCCACCTACGCCGCCAGCAAGGCCTTCCTCCTCGCCTTTTCCGAGGCCCTCACCGAGGAGGCGAGGGAGCACGGCGTCCGCGTCGTCGTCGTCAATCCGGGCCCGGTGAAGACGGAGTTCCAGGAGGTCGCCGGCACCGAGGTGCGCGGCCGCGCCCCCGGCCTGCTCACTTCCGAGCAGATCGTCGACGCCGCCCTGGCGGGGCTGGAGGCGGGAAAGCGCACAGTGACGCCCGGCCTCTTCAACCGCGTCTCCACCACCGCCGTCCGCATCGCCCCCCACGGCATGGTGATCCGCTTCGCGAAGCTGGCGATGAAGAAGCTCAGGTGACCGCGCCTCACTTCGTCTTCGACATGGACGGCGTGCTGATCGACTCGGAGGCGGTGAAGCTCGCCGCGTTCGCGGAGGCGGTCGCCGACGTCTGCAGCCCGGACGAGGCCACCCTGCGGGCCGTCGCCGCCTACAACGCCGCGAACCGGGGCGTGCCGCGGGACCAGAAGATCGCGCACGTCCTGCGGGAAATCCTCGGCACGTCCCAGGATCTCCTCCCGGCCGTCGCCGCGCGCTACGCGGACAAGCTCGCCGCGCGGCTGCCCTCCTGCTCCCCGATCCGCGGCGTCGCCGATTTCCTCGCCACGGTCGACGCGCAATTCCACGTGGCGAGCAGCGCGCCCGTCGCGGAGGTCCGCGCGAACCTGGAGCGCCTCGGCCTGCTGCATCGTTTCTCCACCATCTCCGGCCATCCGCTCGCGAAAACCGAGGTGCTGGCCGGCCTCCGCCGCTCACACCCGGCGGCGGAGATCGTGTTCTTCGGCGATACTCCGACGGATCTGGAGGCGGCACGCGGAGCAGGCGTGAAGTTCGTCGCCATGAATCCCCATCCCGCTCTGCTCCCCCTGGTCGGCCAGTGGATGCCCGATTTCGCGGATGCCGGCAGGGTGACGGCAGCCGTGCGCACAGCCTGATCCCGTTGCGCAGAAACGTTCTGCAGTGGTTCTCTCCGTGTCTCCGCGTGAGACGATCTTTCCCGGGCCTCCGCTTGCGCGATCCGTCCATCCCCGCTATCATCCCCCCGCGCCTGCAAGGGCGCCGCGGCGAGTTCTGGCGATTGCTCCGCGTTATAAATGTGCTAAACCGCTCGGGGGGTCCCCGGCCGAATATCGCCGGGGACCCCTTTTGACATCCCAGGATCCGGCCCGCGCCAGCCGCGGGCGGCGCGAGTGCTTTGCTGCGACAGCTTGGCGGGCTCGCGCCAGCAACGGATCGCCGCCTAAAGCGTCGTCCCGGGGCTGCCGTCCCAGTGAGACGGCGGCCCCTTTCCCGTTCCGGCGCCGCAGCGGCCGGACGAGACACCCCACACCGAACCCAGCGATGAGCACCGTCCTCGACCCCACGCGCGCCCCGGCCACCGTGGCGTACACCTTCACCAGCGAGTCCGTCAGCGAGGGCCACCCCGACAAGGTGTGCGACACCATCGCCGACTCCATCCTCGACGCGCACCTGGCCGCCGACCCGAACAGCCGCGTCGCCTGCGAGGTGCTGTGCAAGGAGAACCACGTGGTGCTCGCCGGCGAGATCACCTCGAACGCCGTGGTGCACTACGAGGAGCTGGTGCGCGACGTGGTGCGCGAGATCGGCTACGTGGACGACGACCAGATCTTCCGCCCCGACAACCTCGACATCACCGTCTTCCTCTCGCGGCAGGCGGCCGAGATCGCGCAGGGGGTGGACAGCGACACCTCCCTGAGCGGCGAGCAGGGCGCGGGCGACCAGGGGATCATGTTCGGCTACGCCACCGACGAGACGCCGGAGCTGATGCCTCTTCCCATCCTGCTGGCGCACCGCCTGGCCCGCTCGCTCGCCGAGCACCGCCGCGCCGGGTCGGCCGCCTGGCTCCGCCCCGACGCCAAGACGCAGGTCTCGGTGCGCTACGAGAACGGCGTCCCCGTGGCCGTCACCGACGTGCTGGTGAGCACGCAGCACTCGGCCGAGGTGGAGCGTGACGCCATCCGCCACTTCGTCGCGCTGAAGGTGGTGCCCGAGGCGCTGGGCTCCTGGTACCGCGACGACGTGTCGCTGCTGGTGAACCCCACCGGCTCCTTCGTGCAGGGCGGCCCCAGCGCCGACGCCGGCGTCACCGGCCGCAAGATCATCGTCGACACCTACGGCGGGATGGGGCGCCACGGCGGCGGCGCCTTCAGCGGCAAGGACCCGTCGAAGGTGGACCGCAGCGGCGCCTACTTCTGCCGCTTCGTGGCGCGGCAGGTGGTGAAGGCGGGGCTGGCGAAGCGCGCCGAGGTGCAGGTGGCGTACGCCATCGGCGTCGCGCAGCCGGTCTCGGTGAAGGTCGACACCTTCGGCACCGGCGACGAGCGCGAGGCGGCGGAGTACGTGCGGCGCAACTTCGACTTCCGCCCGGGCGCCATCATCGAGCGGCTGCACCTGCTGCGGCCCATCTACCGCGGCACCACGAACTACGGGCACTTCGGCAAGCCCGAGCTACCGTGGGAAGCGTAGTCAGCCAACGGCCGTCTCACGCAGAGACGCAGAGAAACTGAGAGAACGCAGATGAAATTCGATCGCGTCCGCATGATGTGCTGCATGTGCATGTGCCGCCTCCCCACGGGAGACGGGACCGGCGCGGCTGCACCCTGCGGACGCGACAGCGCGAGATAGAGCGACAGCCGGAATCGCCGGCGGGTCTCTTCGCCCGGCCCTCTCCCCACGGAGAGGGCCGGGTTTTTTGTATCCACCGCAGACCAGGAGACGGACGGATGAGTACGATCCTCGAGGAGCGCAGGCTCGGCCTCGGCACCCGCGCGGTGCGCTCGGCCCAGGAGACCGCCGACCCGCGACCAACTCGCGCGTTCTCGAACGCGCCCTGCAGCGCGCCGCCGTCGCCGCCTCCGGCGTGGTGGCGGAGTCCGACCGCCGCGTCGCCGTCACCCGCCCCACGCCGTGGCGCCGCATCGACCTCGCCGCGCCGCGTGCTGGAGACGGCACACCTCGCCCCCGTGGTCTCTCCCGCTGCAAGGTGCGGGTGGGATCATGAACGGGAAAATTCAAGTAAGGTAATACAGATTACCGTAATCCATATTACCTTACTTCAGACTTTCTGGGTCAACCGTGGTCGAGCAAGTCTGCGGGTGTCAACAGGAGGAGCGTGTCGGACCGGCTCTGCTCGAGTTCCGGTGTGAATCCGTTTCGGGCGAAGATCAGCAAGGCCGGATCCTGACCCGCGTAGTAACCGTTCCTCGCCGCGTCGCGTGCCAGGTCCGCGTGGACGTTCATTCCCGCCTGCTTTCTCCACCACTTGCACTCGCCGGCGAAACGGCGGCCGTCCAGCAGCTCGCCCGCGACATCGACGTCGTAATCCTTCGACCAGATTTTCCCGACCTCTCGAGCCGGGACTCCGAGCCGCTCCTGTGCGTACAGCGCGGCCCACGCGCGGCAGATCTCCTCGAACCGCTCGCCCATGAGCTCGTCCAGGTGCGGCTCGATGCTGAGCCGGTACACCGCCTCCGCATGCCCCGCCTGGAGCGCGGAGGCGTTGGGGAGGACGAACCGATAGTAGAAGGCCAGGAACGGATCGTTCAGGAAGTACCGCGTGTTCCGGCTCTTCTCCGGCGCCGCCACGTCGAGCGAGTACATCCGCCGCAGCAGCCGCATGCGCTCCAGCCGGTCGATGTACGGCGTGATACTGGAGTTCTGCTCGTCCTTCTGCAGCACCCGGTTCACGATCTCGCCGCGCACCGTCATCCCGTCCGCCACCGCCCGGAGGATGCTGGCATACCGCGCGGGTGAGTTCAGCTCCGCCTGCAGCAGGTGCAGCGGCTCGTCGCGCAACGGAGCGCCGGGGTCCAGCACCAGATGCCCCACGTTGCCGGCCAGGTCTTCGGCCGGATCCATGAGCGAGAGATAGTAGGGCATCCCTCCAAAGACCCCGAACGCCCGCAGCGAGGCTTCCGCCGTCCACCCGGGGAGCATCTCGGCTGCCTCGCGGTACGAGAGCGACCCCACCTCCAGGTCGCAGGTCTGCCGGCCGTGCAGCGGATTCTTCTCGGCCAGCAGCTCCTCCATGAACGCAACGTGCGATCCGCAGAGCACGAGCTTCAGCGGCACCGGCACACGCCGCATCTCGTCACAGGCTTTCTGGACGATGGACGGCAGGGCACGGTTGTCTTCGCAGAGGTAGGGGAACTCGTCGAGAACGACGACCAGGGCGCCACCCGCCGCCGCATTGCGCAAATAGGCGAAGATCCCCTCCCACCCCGTCAGCGCGTCGAGAAGCGGATCTGGACCGAGCGCCTGCACGATGGCTGCCTTGAACAGCCCCTGCGAATCGGCATCGGCGATTCGCGTCGCCTGGTAGTACACGTGCCGGCGTCCGTCGACCGCCTTCTGGAGAAGGGTCGACTTCCCGACTCGCCGGCGTCCGTACATCACGACCAGCGATGCACCTGCCCGCTTGAACTCGCCTTCGAGTGCCGCCAGCTCACGCAATCTCCCAACGAACATGCGGCCTCTCCCCGATCCAGCGTAATCAGAAATACCGTAATCTAAATTACCTTATTTGACGAGGGACGTCAACAAGGTAATCCAGATTACGGTAATTCGGATTACGCTGTGAAAGCGCCCTCTGGTATGAGTGGCGCTCAACTGCGACGTTATCTGTCTCCAACCTCTGTGCCTCGACGCGACCTATGTCCTTCACCCAGACGCCGCCCACGCTCGGCAACCAGTACGACGGCGACGCGGCGCTCCGCTCGCTGCTGGCGCGCCTCCTTCCGCCCGACGTGCTGGCGGAGGTGGAGCCGTCGCTGCGGGAGATGGGGCGCCTCTCGGCCGAGCTGTATCCCGCGCAGCTCGCGGATCTGCCGAACGAGCCGCGGCTGGTGCAGTGGGACGCGTGGGGGAACCGCATCGACCGCATCGAGCTGACGCCGCTCTGGCAGCGCGCCGAGCGCATCGCGGCGGAGCACGGCGTGGTCGCGACGGCCTACGAGCGGGCGCACGGCGCGTTCTCGCGCATCCACCAGTTCGCGCTCGCGTACCTCTTCACCCCGTCCACCGACATCTACTCCTGCCCGCTGGCCATGACCGACGGCGCCGCGCGGGCGCTGCTGGATTCCGCCGACGCGGAGCTGATCGACCGCGCGGTGCCGCATCTCACCGCGCGCGACCCGGCAACGTTCTGGACCAGCGGGCAGTGGATGACGGAGACGCCGGGCGGCTCGGACGTCGGCAACACGGAGACCGTCGCCCGCCGCGGCGACGACGGGCGGTGGCGGCTGCACGGCCGGAAGTGGTTCACCTCCGCCGCCACCTCGCAGATGGCGCTCACCCTCGCGCGCCCGGAGGGGAACCCCGGCGGCGGGCGCGGGCTGGCGCTCTTCTACCTGGAGACGCGCGACGAGGCAGGGCGGATGAACGGCATCCGCATCGACCGGCTGAAGGAGAAGCTGGGGACGCGCAAGCTGCCGACGGCCGAGCTGACGCTGGACGGCGCCGCCGCCGTTCCCGTGCGCGGGCTGGAGGGCGGCGTGCGCGGGATCGCGCCGATGCTGAACGTCACCCGCACCTGGAATGCGGTGAGCGCCTCCGCGCTGATGCGCCGGGGGATGGCGCTCGCCGCCGCCTACGCGCGCGAGCGGCGGGCGTTCGGCGCCGCGCTGGCGGAGCTGCCGCTGCACGTCGACACCCTCGCCGGGCTGCAGGCCGAGAGCGAGGGCGCGCTGCACCTCACCTTCCGCGTGGTGGAGCTCCTGGGGCGCGCCGAGGCCGGCGGGCTGGACGAGGGCGGGCGCGCGCTGCTCCGCATCCTCACCCCGCTCGCCAAGCTCACCACCGCCCGCCAGTCCGTCGCCGTCGCCAGCGAGGTGCTGGAGGCGTTCGGCGGGGTGGGATACGTGGAAGACACCGGCCTCCCCATGCTGCTGCGCGACGCGCAGGTCCTCACCATCTGGGAGGGGACCACGAACGTCCTCTCCCTGGACGTGCTGCGCGCGCTCCACGACGCGGGCGGGCTCGACCCGGTCGTGCGCGAGGCCGCCCGCCTCGCCGCGGAGGTGCGCGACCCGTCGCTCGGCCCGCCGGTGCGCGCCGCCCTGCGCGCGGTCGAGCACGCGGCCGAGTGGCTGCGCCAGGCCACGCGTGAAGGCCAGCCGGCGCTGCAGGCGGGGGCGCGCCGCTTCTCGCTCACCCTCGGCCGCGCGCTGGAGGCGGCGCTGCTCGCCGCGCACGCGCAGTGGGCGCTCGACCGCGGCGATCCCCGCCCCGCGGCGGCCGCGCGCCGCCTCGCCGCCAACGGCGTGGACCGGGTCGTGTCCACCAGCGGGGACGATTCGCGGCTCCTCCTCGGCGATCCCGCGGTGGCGGAGGGCGGGAACGCCGGCGGCGCGGCGGCCGGAATCGCGGCGGAGGCGGCGGCATAGGGGCCCCGCTCCGCGGCGGAACTCCTCGTCTTCCTGTCCCATAACTGATTGCAGGCACTGCAGTTGCAAGGAGAGGCGCGACGGCCGGACCGCCTTCCGAGGCGGAGGCGCGGTGCAGACGCCCCAGAGAGTGGAGGGAGACGATGAAGAAGATGGCAGCCCTGATCGCGGCCGCGGCGGCGCTGAGCCTGGCGCCCCGGCACGCCGCCGCCCAGACGCTGGTCACCTGCGAGTCCAGGGACGGAGACCGCGAGATCTGCCGCGTGGACACCCGCGGCGGAGTGAGCATCCGCCAGCAGCTCAGCGCCACCAACTGCGTGGCGGGGCGCAACTGGGGGTACTCGCGCAGCGCCATCTGGGTGGACGACGGGTGCCGCGCCCAGTTCGTGGTGGGCGCCGGGCAGAGCACGCGGTACTACAACAGCCGCAGCGGCAACGTGTACGCCAACACCCGCTCGATGGCCGCCGCCGAGGCGCTCTGCCGCCGCGCCGTGCTGGCGCGGACGAATGGCCGCGCCAACGTCGAGACGTGGATGGTGAACGCCACCCGCACCAACCTGCAGGTGGGCTGGCGCTTCGGGAACGGCCGCTCCGGGGAGTGCTCCGTGGACCGGCAGGGGAACGTGGCCATCCAGGTCAACCGCCGCTGACGCGGGGTTTCACACCGAAAAAGACGGAGCCGCGGAGGACCGGGTCCTCCGCGGCTCCGCGTCTGTCCCCCACGGGTCAGCGGTAGAGGTCGGCGCGCGACCAGGGGACGGAGGCGCGCCCGCCGTCGAGCCGGGCCAGCAGCGTCTGGTAGAGCGTCAGCTCTCCGGCCGCGAACTGCCACGCCGCCACCCCCATGTGGATGCGGTGCAGCCGGTAGCTCGCCATCCCCCCGATCCGCACGGCCTCGTCGCGGCGGGCGTCGAGCCCGTTCACCCAGAGCTGCAGGGTGCGGGCGTAGTGCTCGCGCAGGTCCTCCACGTCGCGCACCTCGAAGCCGGCGTGCTCCGACTCCAGGTTGGCCTCGCTCACGGAGACCAGCCCGCCCGTGGGAAAGATGTAGCGCCGCCGGAACTCGGCGCTCCCCACCAGCCGCTCCTCCAGCACCCGCTCCACCGCGCCGCGCACGCTCCCCCCGGGTGCCTTCCGGCCGCCGATGCCGTGGTTCAGGAAGAGCCCGCCCGGCTTCGTCAGCCGGTACGCGTGCGCGAAGTACTCGGGGAGGCGCCGCCTTCCCACGTGCTCGAACATCCCCACGCTGGCCACCCGGTCGAACGGCTCCTCGCGCAGGTCGCGGTAGTCCTGCATGCGGATCGTCACCCGCTCCTGCACCCCGGCCTCGCGGACGCGCTCCGTGGCCAGCGCGTGCTGCGCGCGGCTCAGCGTGACCCCCAGCGCGCGCACGCCGTACCGCTGCGCGGCGTAGATCACCAGGCCGCCCCATCCGCACCCCACGTCCAGGAGCCGCTGCCCCTCGCGCAGCCGCAGCTTGCGGCAGATGTGCTCCAGCTTGAGCTCCTGCGCCCTGTCCAGGTCCTCGGCGCCGGTGGGGAAGTAGGCGCAGGAGTACACCATCCGCCGGCCCAGGAAGAGCCGGAAGAAGTCGTTCCCGGCGTCGTAGTGGTAGCGGATCCCCTCCAGGTCCCACTGCCGGCTCCCCTCCCGCGCCCGGAGGTGCGCGCCCTCGACGCCCGCGTCGCCGCGGTCGTCCTTCGGCAGGCGGCGCCAGAGGGCGTACACCTCGCGCAGCTCCGCCGCGGAGCGCACCGCCTGGCGGTACGCCAGGAGGCCGGGCGCCGCGTCCCAGATCTCCCCCTCCAGGTCCCAGTCGCCGCGCACGTAGGCCTCGCCCGCCGCGAGCGCGAGCGGCACCCGGAACATGCGCCGCAGCGACCCCGGCGCGTTCACCACCAGCGTCCAGGCCGGTCCGCCGCGCGCGGGGAGGAGGGTGCCGTCCCACAGCCGCACGTCGAAGCGGCGCGGCGCGGGAAAGAGCCGCGCCAGGAACGCCTCGGCCGCGCGTACCGCGGGCGAGACGGCGCGGGGGGCGGGCGGGGCGGCGAGGGTCGGCATGGGCGGATCGGGGTGGAGCAGGTGCGTTCAGGAGGGCTTCTCGAGCACCACGCGGTAGGCCTGGTTGCGGTCCACCCGCATCCCGTCTCCCGCGCCCCAGAGGTAGATCTGGAACTTGCGGTAGAGCTCCTTCCCCCAGCGCCGCTCCACCTCGGCGCGCGCGCGGTCCAGGTTCTGGGCCCAGTGCTTCAGCGTCAGCCAGTAGCTGTGCCGGTCGTCCCACACGCCGCGCAGTTGGAAGGGGCTCTCCGCCACCTCGGCCAGGTACTCGTGCAGGCACATGAGCGAGCCGTTGCCGGGGTAGATGTACTTCTCCAGGAACGCCGCGTGGCCCCCCTTCTTCCGCGTGGCGCTCGCGTCCAGGTAGATCTTGCCGCCGGGCTTCAGCAACGCGTCGTACTTCTTGAGCGTGGCCGCGTAGTCGGGCAGGTGCTCGGTCACGCCCAGGTTGACGATCGCGTCGTAGCGCTCCGCGGGCTGGTGCTCGAAGAGGTGCTCGCGGCGGATCTCGCACGGCAGCTTCTCCCGCTCCACCAGCGCCTTCAGGAAGCGCTCCGACTCCCTGGAGATGGTGACGGAGGTGATGCGGACGCCGCGCTTCCCCCCGTGCTCCGTCATCGCCCCCCATCCCCCGCCGATGTCGAGCACCCGGTCGCCCGGCTTCGCGCCCACCGCGTCGAGCGCGAAGTCGAGCTTGCGCGTCATCGCGTCTTCCAGCGGCTCGTCGTCGCGCTCGAAGATCGCCTGCGAGTAGCAGCGGTGGCGCCGGTCCAGGAAGAGGAGGTAGAAGTCCTCGTCGTAGTCGTAGTGCTGCGCGATCCACTTCTTGTCGCTCTTCACCTGCCCGAAGAGCAGCGGCTGCACGAAGCGCCAGGCGAACTTCAGCGGGTGCCGGTCGGAAAAGAGGTCGCGCGCGTTGATGGCGGCCACGAAGTCGCCCTCCACGTCCACGTCGCCGTTCAGGTACGCGGTGGCCACGGCGAGCGCGTCCATGCTGGCCAGCGACGAAGCGCCCCGCGGCGTGTTCACCACGATGGTGAAGCGCGGCGCGCCCGTTCCGAAGCCGTGCGGCCGGCCGTTGTCCGCGGCGCGCACGGCGAACGGGATCTCCTCGCGCGAGGCGAAGAACTCGGAGTAGCGGCGGCCGATGGCCTGCACCGCGGAGTCGAGCGACAGGGGCGTGGTCGGCATGGCACGGAGAAGCGGGTGGAGTGAACCTCGGCGGCCGGCCGGCGTATGCGAACCGGCGCGCCACGACGTATGAGTAACGAGGGATCGAACGCGACGAAAGAGCGGCGTCAGGGGAGCGCGCCGCCGCGCCGTCCGCGCGCCGGAGCCTGCCGTGGCGCGGCGTTTCCACCCCGCGATCCGTTGCTGCGCGCGTGTGCGGGGGGTAAGTTTCGTGGTTTCCTGGCCGCGGGCGCGGAACGGGACGTGCGGTCCGGGCATCCCTGCCCGGGCCGGCCGACGCGCCTCCGCCGGCCGATGCAGGCGATCCGCGGGCGGCCTGCGCCGCCCTGAGCGAGGACAGAGATGAGCACCCGGGCACCCGAGCTTCCCGCCGCGAGCGGCTACGCGCCGCAGGGGAAGGACAACGGGGTCGTAAAGAGCAAGGGCACGGTGAACCTGCCCCGCCCCGAGGGGCGCGAGCCGGTGGCGCACCGCGCGCGCAAGCCCGAGTGGCTGAAGGTGCGCGCGCCGGGCGGCGCCAACTACCTGCGCCTCAAGGGGCTGATGCGGTCGCAGGGGCTGCACACCGTCTGCGAGGAGGCGCACTGCCCCAACATCGGCGAGTGCTGGGAGAGCGGCACCGCCACCTTCATGATCCTGGGCGACGTCTGCACCCGCGCCTGCAAGTACTGCGCGGTGGCGCACGGGATGCCCACCGAGCTGGACCGGGACGAGCCGCGGCGCGTGGCCGGCTCGGTGGCGGCCATGGGGCTGGAGCACGCGGTGATCACCTCGGTGAACCGCGACGAGCTGGCCGACGGCGGCGCCGCCATCTACGCCGAGACCATCCGCCAGGTGCACGCGCGCGTCCCCGGCTGCACCGTGGAGGTGCTGATCCCCGACTTCAAGGGGAACGAGAAGGCGCTGCGGCGGGTGGTGGAGGCGCGGCCGGAGATCCTGGCGCACAACATCGACACCGTGGAGCGGCTTTCGCGGTGGGTGCGCCCCGGCGGCCGCTACTGGCGCTCCATCTCCGTGCTGGGCGCGGCCAAGCGGATGAACCCGCGGCAGCTCACCAAGAGCGCCATCATCCTGGGGATGGGCGAGACCGAGGACGAGATCTGGCAGTCGATGCGCGACCTGCGCGAGGCGGCGGTCGACGTGCTCACCCTGGGGCAGTACCTGCGCCCCAGCGAGCACCACGTGCCGCTGGACCGCTGGGTCACGCCCGACGAGTTCCGCCGCTGGAAGGAGATCGGCGAGCGCGAGCTGGGCTTCGGGCACGTGGAGAGCGGGCCGCTGGTGCGCTCGTCGTACCACGCCCGCGAGCAGGCGCGCACCATCGACCCCGACGGCCCGGGGCGGATCACCGAGATCCTGGAGCCCGACGCCGGGGCCGGCGCGCGGATCGACGCCGGCGAAGCCGCGGCCCGCGCCGCCTTCGCCGGCCCCCCCGCGCGGCGCCTGGTGCAGATCGGCGGGCTGTGACGGTTGGCGTGCAGGGTGTGCGGCTCAGGATCTACGCCGACACGTCGGTGATCGGCGGATGCCTGGATCCCGAGTTCGAGGAAAGCTCGCCCGAGCTCTTCCGCTGGTTCGTTCACGGGGAGCACGTTCTGGTCCTGTCGAGTGTGACGACCGGTGAGCTCGCGAGCGCGCCCGACGAGGTCAGGAAGGTCGTGGACGAAGTGCCGGAGCAGCACATCGAGCGGGCTCTGCTCGGACCGGATGGCGAGCATCTCGCGAAGCCGTATCTCGGAGCGGGGGTGATTCCCCGACGGTTTATCGCGGATGCGCAGCACATCGCGATCGCGACGCTGGCCGAGGTCGACGTGCTGGTGAGCTGGAACTTCAAGCACATCGTGAACTTGAGACGAATCAGGGGCTACAACGCGGTCAACCTCGGGATGGGGTATCACCCTCTCGAGATCCGCACGCCGCGGGAGGTGCTCGATGACAAAGACTGAAAAGAGCTTTGATGCCGTGCGCCTGATGCGCGAGCTTCGCGACGAGCTCAATCGCGCAATGGAGTCCATGACGTCCGAAGAGCGGATCGCGTTCATCAATGGCCGCGCCGACCAGGTGGCCCGGGAGCTCGGCCTCCCGCCGGCCATCGATCCGCGCGTCGCGGCCGAGCGGGCACGGGCGACGCGCAGCGGAGGGACCACGCAGGCACGGTCCGCGTAAGCATCGCCAACCGGCTCTTCCAGGCGCGCACGCTTCCGTAACCCCGGGAGACCGTCCATGGCGAACGAAGAGCTGCAGATAGACGCGGTCGCACTGATGCGGAGCCTGCGCGACCAGATCGACCGCGACGTGCAGAACATGGCCGAGGAGCAGCGGAGCGAATATATCCGCCGGGGGGCTGAGCAGTTCTGGGCCCAGCTCGCGGAGAAGGAGCAGCGTGCCGGAGTGACCGTGAGTCGTGACGGTTGATATGGAACCGGGCTGGATGCCCAGTCCGTGCAAGCAGGGATGAACCCGAGGAAGTGAGCCGGTGCGAGAGATGGATACGATGACCGAGACCAAGACGCGGAAGGCGGAGAGCCGCGCGGCGCCGCCTGAGACCGCCCCCGCGCCGGAGCCCAAGCAGAAGAGCGACGAGGAGCGGCTGGAGGGCTTCGAGCGCGACCAGCTCCGGCAGATGATGCACGACATGCTGCTGGCGCGGCGCTTCGAGGAGAAGGCGGCCGAGGCCTACGCGCTGGGCAAGATCGGCGGCTTCTGCCACCTGTACATCGGCCAGGAGGCCGTCGCCGTGGGGGCGATCCACGCCCTGCGGAAGGACGACTACGTGATGACCGCCTACCGCGAGCACGTGCATGCGCTGCAGACCGGCGTCGAGGCCGCCGTGGTGATGGCGGAGCTCTAC